>CAZVHO010000125.1:0-13357 GCA_964627515.1 uncultured Thermodesulfobacteriota bacterium
TTTTGAGCCCTGTTTTTTTAAGTTCGAAGATTTGAAAAATTCTATAAAATTTTTAACATTAAATTAAGACTAAAATCAATAAAAAAGACCTAAACCAAAGATATTTGAAATTTCGTAACAATTTAGCCCTTTGAAAAACTTGAAACTTTACTTGAAAAATCCTGACTTTCGCATACCGTCATTCCGGTGAAAACCGGAATCCAGGTGTTATGCTGAGACGAAAAGAACCTGGATTCCCGTTTTCACGGGAATGACGGAGAGGTTAGCGACGTTTTTTCAAAAAGCTAAACTGATACGCTTTCTCTAATAACTCGTAACTCGTGAGTTCAATCTGCAGTTCTGCTTTGTCAGAATGCTTCATCCGGTAATTTTGAGGTTCCGGATGAAGACTAAAGACTATTTAATTAGTATGGTTCTTTTTTATTGACAGAAACCAGGATTTTTTGTAAAGGATAGTGAATTTGTGCCTGGCAAGGTTCCCGCGCTCTGTGTAAAACTATCTGATTAGGAGGTCACCATGACTTTTACGGCTTTTGTCGAAGGACCCCTGGTATGGATTGCTTTTCTAACCTTCCTGTTTGGAAGCGTTTTGCGCCTCATTTTTTTCTTTACCTTAAGCAGTAAAAAAGACAAACCCATCTACCGTTTTTTCAGTCTGAAATGGATGCTTCTCTCCATCGTCCGCTGGCTTTTACCGGCCAATGTGGATCTTAAAAAAAATCCTATCTTTTCCATTCTGGGTTATGTCTTCCACATTTGCCTTTTGGCGGTGCCCCTGTTTTACAGCGCCCATATAATGCTCTGGGAAGAAAGCCGGTTTAAATGGAAATGGTGGACCATGCCTGATAGCTGGGCCGATTGGATGACTTTGATTCTTTTGGGGATCGCCCTCTTTTTTATCCTTCGCCGGATCGTTTTGCCCAGTGTCCGGATCATTTCCACCCCTTCCGACTATTTGCTGGTAATAATCTGTGCCTTGCCTTTCCTGACCGGTTATCTCAATACCCATCCGGATGGGGCCGCTTACCAGTGGGCCACCTCGGCCCTTCCCTTTTATGGACAATATGGAAACCAGATCCATATCATGTCCGGATCCTTGATGTTGATGGTGGTTCCCTTTACTAAACTCTCTCATTGGGTCATGTTCTTTGTCTCTCGATCGGTTACCGGTATGGAGTTCGGCAGAAGGAATTATTCGGTTTAGTTCGAAAATAGGGTTCAAGGATTCCAGGATTCGAGGGTTCAGGGTTTTAATTCCAAGCCTTTCACTTGAATCCTTGGCCCCTGGACCCCTTGAATCCTTTTTCATGATTCGTGGTGCCCCTAAGAGGGCATTAGGGCTTAATACTAAACAAACGGAGGGACCAACCTATGGCTGAAGCCCAAAAACAACCCTTAACCATTAACCCGGAATCCATTCGCCAGGCGGTCGATGCCCGCCTGAACGCCCGCCTGAAAATGTGGATGAGGATCTGTGCCCACTGCGGTCTTTGCGCCGACACCTGCCACTTCTTTTTGGCCAAGAACAAAGACCCCAGGATGGTCCCTTCCTTTAAGGCCCAAAAGTTGAAGAAACTGGTCAAGAAGAAAGGGAAAGTGGACGAGCCGTTTATGCAGGAGCTGTACGATACGGCCTTTGGAGAATGCACTCTGTGCCGGCGTTGCACCCTTTATTGTCCTTTTGGGATCGATATGGCCATGATGGTGGCTACCCTGCGTGGTATTCTTACCTCCCAGGGTATGACCCCCGAAGGGCTGAAGGCAGCCATCCAAAACTACCTGGAAACGGGAAACCAGATGGCCGTAAGCGAAGAAGACTGGGTGGAAACCCTTAAATGGATGGAAGAAGAGCTGCAGGAGGAGCTTCCGGGAGCGACTATCCCCATTGATAAAAAAGGGGCCAACATCATGTATACCGTCAATGCCCGGGAGCCCAAATATTATCCCCAGGATATCCAGATGGCGGCCAAGATTTTTCATGTCGTCGGGGAGGACTGGACCTTCCCCAGTAAACCGGGCTGGGATGATACCAACCTGGCCATGTTTGCCGGGGACATTAAAAGTGCTACTTATATTGTTAAATTAATCAAGGAGGCCGCCGAGGAACTGCAGGTCAAGCGGGTGGCCATAACCGAGTGAGGCCACGCCTACCGGGCCGTTCAGTTTGAAGGGCCGATCTGGTTAAGTGGCGATTATAAATTTGAGGTCGTTCACAGCGTCCAACTTTTTGCCGAATATATTCGCGACGGCCGTCTGAAATTCACCCATAAGATCAAGGAGCCTATCACCTATCAGGACCCCTGCAATATATCCCGCAGTGGGGGGTTGGCAGAGGAGGCCCGGTATATTATCGGGCATATTGCCGAAGACTTCCGGGAAATGACCCCCCATGGGAATGACAACTACTGCTGTTCCGGCGGCGGAGGGGCCATCCCCATGGGCCCCCCCTTTAAACGACGCCGCATGGAGGCCGGCAAGGTCAAGGCCGACCAGATCAAGGCCACCGGGGCCAAGATCGTCATATGTCCCTGTCATAATTGTTATGACCAGGTACGGGATCTGAGCAAGGAATACGATCTGGGGATAAAAGTCATGTCCTTCAAGGAGATCTTTGAAGAGATCATGTATATCCCGGAGGAATTGAAGGCCAAAGAAGAAGAGGCAGGGGAAGAAAGTTCGGAGTAATTAGTTCGGGGTTTGCAGCAAAAACAAAAAATAAAAAAGGCCGCCCCAAATGGGCGGCCTTTGTCTTTTACTGCGGATTAATAACTCCGCAATCCACATTCCGAAATCCGAAATCACACCTGGGGTCTGGGTAACAGCCCGGCCATTTCCACGATCTCCGGGACCCGTTCTTCCCATTCGATGGCCATGACATGGACCCCGGCGATCCCTTTCATCTCTTTCAAACGCTGGATGGTTTCGATGGCTATGGCGATCCCTTCCTTGGTCTGATCTTTTTTTGGGACCCCTTTCAGGCGGTTGATCACCTCCACCGGCACATCCATCCCCGGTACCAGGTTTTTCATGTAGTTGGCCATACCAACGGATTTCATCGGTGTCACCCCGCCCAGGATATAGACCTTTTCATCCAGGCCCATATCCCGCACCTGCTGCATGAATCGCTCAAACCGGTCCAGGTTGTAGATGCACTGGGTCTGGACAAAATCGACCCCGGCGGCCACCTTCTTGCCCAGACGGATGGCCCGGAATTCGGCCGGGTCGGCAAAGGGGTTGGCTGCGGCCCCGATAAACATCTTGGGAGGGGTGTCGATGGCCTGATCGTTGATGAACTTCCCCTCATCCCGCATTTTCTTGACGGTCTGAAGGAGCTGCATGGAGTCCAGGTCAAAGACGTTTTTAGCCGAGGGATGATCCCCGAATTTTTGATGATCCCCGGAAAGGCAGAGCATATTGCGAACCCCCAGGGCATAGGCCCCCAGGATATCGCTCTGGAGGGCGATCCGGTTCCGGTCCCTGACCACCATCTGCAGGTTCGGCTCCAACCCTTCCTGAATCAAAAGAAGGCATCCGGCAAAACTGGACATGCGAACCACCGCAGTCTGATTGTCGGTAACATTAACCGAATCCACGACCCCTTTTAAGAAGGCCGCTTTTTTCCGGACCACATCCGGATTGGCACCCCTCGGGGGACCGCATTCACCGGTAACGGCAAAATGACCGCCGGTTAATACCTTTTCTAATCTGCTTCCCGATTTCATAGCCTTAAATCCTCCCTGATCATTTTCCTGGGTCCGCCGTCCCGGCTGGTAGTCCAATCCTTACAGGGGACAATCTGGGTCATCTGATCCAGTTGTCCTAAACCCTTGAGACGGTCATAGATCAACTGCCAGACACAGTCCACCTCTTTGCTGATCTCACACTTACCATTGGCCGATCCGCCGCAAGGTCCGTTTAAAAGACTCTTGGAACATCGGGTAATGGGGCACAAGGTGCCGAAGTTATGGATAATACAAGAGCCGCAGGCCTGGCAGAATTCGGCAAAGACCCCATGTTCCCGGGATCCCCCGATAAAGGTCGTATTGAGCCCCGGGAAGACCATCTTATCCATATATCGGGCGGCGATATATTGGGGTCCGACGGTACAGGCAATGGAAAGAACGGCATCCCGATCTTTAATCATGTTTTCCAATTGATCGATATATTCGGGATCGCATTGGCGTTCCAGAGTGATTTCCTGGACGTCCACCTCCTGCCCATCCTTTTTTCGACTGATCCTGATTTCCGAGGCCAGGATTTCAACCTCTTTCTTGCCGCCTGTCGTGCAAACGGTCACGCAACCCTTGCACCCGGCTACCAGGATTTTTTTATAGGGCTGGAGCATGGCCAGGATTTCGTTTAAAGGTTTTCTTTCGGCAACTACCATGGTTTTCCTCCCTTTACTGGATGCTGGATACTGGATGCTGGATACTGGATTTCCTTTTTCCAGCATCGATTTCCTTTTCCCGGCATCGTTTTTTGTTATAAGTATCGGACGCTAAGTACTGGATATTTTGATTTTCAGACAGGTTTTATCCAGCATCCAGTATCCAGCATCATCTTCTATCTCTGCCCTTCTCAGGCCGCTTTATCCAGCGCCCTGACCGGGCTGGGGCCTAATTTCAAGATCTTATCGGTCATTTCCCGGGCGATCTCGGCAAACCGGGGACCCTGGGCGGCCGAGAGGTTATACATCTCGACCCGTTCCGGCTCAAGGCCTAATTCAGTCAGGATCTTTTTAACCTGTCCGACCCGTTTGCGGGCCTTCAGATTACCGCTGATATAGTGGCAATCCCCTTCCAGACAACCGGCCACATAGACGCCGTCCGCCCCTTCCTCAATGGCATTGAGCAGGTGGATCACATCCACCCGGCCGGTGCAAGGGACCATGATAACTCGAATGTTGGTTGGATATTGCAGCCTCATCGAACCTGCCAGGTCCGCTGCGCTATAGGCTCAGTATTGGCAGCAGAAGGCCACAATCCGAGGTTCAAATGGTTGGGTCATTGAAAACTCCTTTATAATATAAGTATTCAAGGTATAAGGTTCAAGGTCCAGGGTGTAAGGTGTACGGTCTACGGTAAGAAGATTTTTCTTTAAACCTTGAACCCTAAACCTTGCACCTTGCACCTGTTTTTTTATGCTGCGGCCAGGGCCTGGACCTTGGCCAGGACCTGTTTGTCAGTAAAATGCTGCAGGCTGATGGCCTTGCCCGGACACTCGGAAACGCAAACCCCGCAGCCCTGGCATTTGGTGACATCGATTTCGGCCGCCCCCCGGTCTCCGATGACCGGGACCCTGAAAGGACAGACCCGGACACAGGTCAAACAGACGGCGCAGAGTTCTTCCTGAATCGCAGCCACCACCCCGCCGACCTTGATGGTCTCTTTGGCCATAAGGGTCAAGGCCCGGCCGGCCGCGGCCTGGGCCTGGGCGATACTTTCATCGATGGGTTTGGGATAATGAGCCAGACCGCAAAGATAAATCCCGTCCGTAGCAAAATCCACCGGCCGCAGTTTCATGTGGGCTTCCAAAAGGAAGCCTTCATTATTCAAGGAGACCTTAAAGATTTCGGTCAACTCCTTTACCGGATTGGGGATTACAGCCGAGGCCAGGGTCACCAGGTCCGGCGTCAGGGTAAGAGGCCGGCCCAAGACGTGATCCATTACGGTTACGGTCATCTGGCCGTCTTCTACCCGGACCTCGGGTTTGCTTTCCAGGTCAAAACGGATAAACAGGATGCCCTGGTTTCTGGCTTCCCGGTAGAGGTCTTCCCGGACCCCAAAGGTCCTCATATCCCGGTACAGAATCATAATATCCATTTCGGGATTGATCTTTTTTAAGGTCAGGGCGCTTTCCACACTGTGGGTGCAACAAAGCCGGCTGCAATAAGGCCGCTCTGGTTCCCTGGAGCCGACACACTGGATAAATACCGCCGATTGGGCTTTGGATATTTTTTCCTCCTGGGCCATAATGGCCTGGTCCAATTCCAGAGCGGTCATGATCCTGGAATCCTGTCCATAGGCATAAACATCCGGTTTCCATTCCTGACCGCCGGTGGCCAGGATGACGGCCCCATGAAGGATTTCCTGGGTTTGTCCGCCCTGGCTCAGAATGGTGGTATAATTTCCAATAAATCCCGAGGACCGGGCCACTTCGGTGTTGTAATGCACCTCGATCCGGGGATGATCATTGACCGATGCAACCAGAGTTTTAACATAACCCTGGATATCCTCTCCCCTCCAGGTATGCCGAAGCTTGAGGGCCGTTCCGCCCAGGGTATCGCTTCTTTCCACCAGATGAACGGGATATCCCTGCTGGGCCAGATTGAAAGCAGCCGTCAAACCGGCCACTCCCCCTCCAATCACCAGGATCGATTTGGTCAAGCCAAAAGAGATCTTGTGCAGGGGTTCCAGCAGAGAGACCCGGGCCACGGCCATGCGCACCAGATCCTTGGCCTTGGCGGTGGCCGCCACGGGATTGCCCTGATGGACCCAGGTATCCTGGTCGCGGATATTGGCCATATCAAAAAGGTATTGATTCAGACCGGCCTCCCGGATGGTCTGCTGGAATAAGGGTTCGTGGGTCCTGGGGGAGCAGGAGGCTACCACTACCCGGTTGATCCCCTTTTCCTGTATGACCGCTTTCATTTTTTCCTGGGTATCCTGGGAACAGGTAAAGAGGTTGTCTTCCACGTGGACCACATGGGGCAGGGATTTGGCATATTCCCGGACTGCCGGAACGTCGGCCACCCCCCCGATATTGATGCCGCAGTTACAGACAAAGACCCCTACCCGGACATCCTGTCCGAGGACATCGATCTCCGGCGGGAGTTCCTGATGACGGACCAATTGTCCCCTGGCCTCGGCCAGGGATTCAGTGGCCGCACAGGCCGCTGCCGAGGCCTCCATAACCGCCTGGGGTATATCCTTGGGACCGTCAAAGGCCCCGCAGGCATAGATCCCCGGTGTTTCGGTGGTCACCGGCGCAAAGCTGCTGACTTTGGCGAACCGATTGTGATCCAGAGGGACCCCTAATTTCTCGGCCAGGGCAATGGCCTCCGGCGAGGTCTCCAACCCTACCGAAAGGACCACCATATCGAATTCTTCATTCAAGACTTCCCCGGCCTCCGTCACATATTGAAGAAGGAGATTGTTGTTCTCCGGTATCGGATCTATGGAATGGATCCGGGAGCGGATAAAGCGTACCCCCCGTTCCTCCTGGGCCCGGTTGTAATATTTTTCAAATTCCTTCCCATGGGTCCGCATATCCATGAAAAAGATAGCCGTATCCAGGGGGTGAGGGCTGTGTTCCTTGGCAATAACCGCTTCTTTGATGGCGTACATACAGCAGACCGCCGAACAATAGCCATGGTCGCAGTGATTGATATCCCTGGAACCGACACACTGGAGCCAGGCGATCTTTTCCGGTTCCTTGTGGTCCGAAGGACGGACCAGGTGACCTTCAAAAGGTCCGGAGGCCGACAAGATCCGCTCAAATTCCATGCTGGTCACCACATTGGGGAAATGGGCATAGCCATAAGGCTCATAGAGGGAAGGATCGAAGGGCTGGAACCCTGGGGCCATGACCACGGAACCGACTTCGACAGTCCGCTCAATGGGCTTCATTTCGTGATCGATGGCCTTGGCCAGACAGGCGTCAACACATTGGTAACATTCGGAACAGATTCCGCATTTAAGACATCGTTCGGCTTCTCTCCTGGCCCGCTCCTCGGTAAAACCCAGGGCGATCTCCTGGTAGGTCCCCCGGCGTTCGGAGAGATCCTTGGTCGGCATGGCCTGACGGGGTTTAAGGACTTCTCCTTCGGTCTCCGGTTTGACAAAAGACCAATCTTTTTCCCGGTCGGCCTTAAGGTCCAGATGGTTTATATGGCGATGGATGCTCTCAGCCGCCTCCTTACCACAGGCCACGGCTTCGACCACGGATTTCGGCCCGTAGAAAAAATCACCGCCGGCAAAAACCCCGGGGAGATTGGTTTCCAAGGTCAATGGATCGACTTCAATGGCCCCTCTGGGGGTGAACTTCAATCCCTGATCGGAAACCCCTTCCAGATCGGCCTGCTGACCGATGGCCACAATAGCCGTATCCACTTCCCAGGAAGAAGTAGTCTTTTCATCATAACTGGGGTTGAACCGTTTCTGGTCGTCAAAAACAGCCACACATTTTTTAAAGGAAACAGCCGATAGATCCCCGCCTTTTTCGGTAAACTGCAAAGGACCCCAGCCGTTTTCGATGATGACGCCTTCGGACAGGGCCTCCTCGACTTCATAATCCCAGGCCGGCATTTCCTGCCTTTGTTCCAGACAGACCAGCCGGACTTCTTCAGCCCCCTGACGCAGGGCGGTCAGGGCCACATCAATGGCCACATTGCCCCCACCGATGACCAGGGTCCTTTTCCCGACTTTAATATCTTCTCCAAGGGCCGCTGAACGGAGGAAATTCACCCCTTCCAGGACCTGGGGAAGGTCTTCTCCGGGGACTCCCAGGCCGCGGCTCTTGTGTAAACCCAGGGCCAGATAAACAGCCTGGAATCCCTGGTTTTTCAACGCATCCAGGGTAAAATCCCGGCCGAAGGCCATCCCGGTCTTCATCTCCACCCCCAGGTCTTTGATGACCTGGATCTCGGCCTGTAGGGTATCCCGGGGCAGACGGTAAGCCGGTATGCCGACGGCCATCATGCCCCCTAATACCGGCAGCTTTTCGAAAAGGGTCACCGGATAGCCCTTTTGGGCCAAATAGTAAGCGGTCGTTAATCCGGAAGGGCCCCCACCGATCACCGCCACTTTTTCTTCCCTTGGTTCGGCGATGGAAGGGACGTACCGGTCGGCTTCATTCAGGTCCAGGTCGGCTACAAAGCGTTTCAGGTATTCAATGGCCAGAGGCTCGTCCACCTGACCGCGGGTACATTGAGCCTCACAGGGATGATGGCAGACCCGTCCACAGACAGCCGGGAAAGGCATTTCCTGTTTAATTAATTTTAAGGCCTCTTTATCCCGGCCTTGGGCGATCAGGGCAATAAACCCTTGAATGCTGATATGGGCCGGACAAGTGGCCTTACAAGGAGCGGTTCCCCTTTTTTCAATGGCAAAGGCACTGGGCATGGCCTGGGGATAGAGCTTGTAGGCGGCCTTACGGGTGCGCATCTCCAGATCAAACCGGTTCGGCAGATCGATGGGGCAGACCTTGGTGCATTCGCCGCAGGCCGTACATTTGGAGGGATCCACAAAGCGGGGATTCTGCCGGACCTTGACCTGGAAATTGCCCGGTTCTCCGGAAATCCCCTCGATTTCACTGAGGGTTAAGAGTTCGATATTCAAGTGCCGGCCGCACTCCACCAGCTTAGGGGAGATGATACACATGGAACAGTCATTGGTCGGAAAGGTCTTGTCCAACTGGGCCATCACCCCGCCGATGGCTGAATTTTTCTCTACCAGATAGACATAGTATCCGGATTCGGCCAGGTCCAGGGAGGCTTGTATACCGGCAATCCCCCCGCCTACAACCATGACCGCCCCTACTTTTTTTGATTCTACTCCTGTCATATGATTTTGTCCTTACTCAGTTTATTAAAAATCTTTATAAGATAACCATCTTTCTTTTATTTTTCAATTCCGTTTACTCCAATCCGCCTTTTAAATAGGGATAAAGTAAATCATCCTGGGAAAAGACCATGAGGAGAATAAAATAAAAAGCCCAGGGAGGGTTTCCCTGGGCTTTTCTTAATCCTGCTTAAAATAATCCCTTGGTCTTTCCGGTCTTGACATCCACATCGATTCGGCGGAAGGCCGGATCCGAGGACGTTCCGGGCATCAGGGTAATAGTCCCGGCCACGGGACAGAGGAATTTTGCCCCCGAGTAGATCAAGATATCCCGGACCGGCAGGATCCACCCTTTGGGAACCCCTTTTTTAGCCGGATCGTGGGTCAGGCTCAGATGGGTCTTGACCATCATGGTGGCATAATCGTTATATTTGGGATCGGCTTCCAGCATCTTGGCTTTGGCTTCGGCCTCGGCCGTCCAGGAGACCCCATCGGCCCCGTAGACTTCTTTGGCGATCTTGGTTACCCGATCCCGCAGTTTCATTTCCAAGGGGTAGAGGAATTTGAATTTTGATTTATCCTTGCAGGCATCAATGACTGCATCGGCCAGTTCCAATGCTCCGTCGCCGCCGTCAGCCCAATGGGTGGATAGGGCGCAGCGGGCCCCGGCCTTTTCGGCTGCTTTCCGGACCGTGGCGATTTCATCCTTGGTGTCGGTATGGAAGGCATTGATACAGACCACCGGGTTCATCCCTGATTTGCGGATAATTTCGATACAGTGGACCATGTTGGCCACACCTTTTTCCACCAGGCCGACGTTTTCCTTGGTGTATTCTTCAGGCAGGGCCAATCCGGCTACGACTTTGGGTCCGCCGCCGTGCATTTTCAAGGCCCGGATGGTGGTGGTCAGAACCGAAACATGGGGTTTGAGTCCGCTGTAACGCGATTTAACGTTCCAGAATTTTTCAAAACCGATATCAGCCGCAAATCCACTCTCGGTGACATGATAATCAAAGAGCTTCAGCCCGACCCGGTCGGCGATGATTGAGGACTGGCCCACCGCGATATTGGCAAAAGGGCCGGCATGGACCATACAGGGCTGGTATTCAGCCGTACAAAGCAGGGTGGGATTGATGGATTGGACCATGAAGGCGGCCATGGCTCCGCCAACCTGCAGGTCGCCGGTGGTAACGGGTTTCCCTTTCTTATCAAAGGCTACGGTAATCTCATCCAGGCGTTTGCGCATATCGGCCAGATCATTAACGATGGACAAAATAGCCATGACCTCGGAGGATACGGCAATGCCGAATTTGGATTGCATCATGTAGCCGTCCATCCGGCCGCCGATGCCGATGATGATATTTCGCATGGCCTGGGCGCAGAAATCCATGATCCAGCCCATTTCCACCCGGGTAGGGTCGATATCCAAGCGCCGCATCTTGGTCAGCCGTTTCAACTGTTCATCATTGTAGTTGCGCTCGTGCTGCATCCGGGCCGTCATGGCCACCATGGCCAGGTTATGGGCGTTCATGATGTTATTGATATCGCCGGTAAGACCCATGGAGAATTCGGTCATGGGGATCAAAAGGGCATTCCCCCCGCCGGCCGCTGTTCCTTTGATGTTCATGGTCGGGCCGCCCGAGGGCTGCCGCAGGGCTCCGCCCACACTGACCCCTCTTTTCCCCAAACCCTCCATAAGACCGCAAGAGGTGGTACTTTTCCCTTCCCCTAAGGGGGTCGGGGTGACTGCTGTCACTTCGATGTATTTCCCGTCCGGTTTGTCCTTCAGACGGTTCGTGATTTTCATAAAATCCAGCCTGGCCAGCCGGCCGAAAGGGATCACTTCATCCTTCTGGAGCCCTAATTTTTCGCGCCACTGATCAGCCGTGGGCATGTTTTTTTCGGCAGCTTCGGAAATCTGCCAGTCCTTCATTTTTACCGCATTGTACGCCATATGAAACATCCTCCTTGTTAAGGTATTTTAGACTTAAAGGAAAAAGCTTTTATTTCTTATATTGACTTGTGTTCATTATCACAAAGAATATTTACCGTCAAGCTTTTATAGATGGTTTTAATAGGGTTAAAATATTTTTTTGACAGGATAGGGTTACTGTGTTAAAAATCTATTTTTACTTAAAACAAGACCAGTTAATTTAAGGAGTGAACCCGTGTTTGAGATCTTAAAAAAAGAAGAATTAGCCCAGGGGACGGTCGTCAGCAATGTTATCCAGGCCCCACTGATTGCCCGAAAGGCCAAACCAGGCCAGTTTGTCATTATCCGGGTCAACGAAACCGGCGAACGGATCCCTTTGACCATGGCCGATACGGATCCTCAAGCCGGGACCATTACCCTGATCTATCAGGTGGTCGGAAAATCGACGGCTTTGATGAAATCCCTAAAAGAAGGCGAGGCCTACCAGGACATCTGCGGTCCTTTAGGGCAGCCTACGCACATTGAAAAATGGGGAACTGTCATCTGTGTGGGAGGAGGAACGGGGGTAGCGGTCCTGCATCCCATTACCAAGGGGATGAAAGAGGCCGGGAATCAGGTAGTGGCCATTATCGGGGCCAGGACCAAAGACTTGCTGATTCTCGAAGACCGGATGGCCCGGGCCTCAAACGAACTGCGGGTCTGTACTGATGATGGGTCCTATGGCCATCACGGATTTGTTACCGAGGTTTTAAAAGAATACCTGGATAAGAAGGACCCTATCGCCTTGATCGTAGCCATCGGACCGGTTCCAATGATGAAATTTACCTGTAAACTGACTCAGGGATATGGGGTAAAAACCATGGTCAGCCTGAATCCCATCATGGTGGACGGAACAGGGATGTGTGGCTGCTGCCGGGTAACCGTGGATGGGATCACCCGTTTTGCCTGTGTCGACGGTCCTGAATTTGACGGCCATCTGGTCAATTTTGAAGAATTGATACAAAGGCAGCGGGCCTACCTGGAACAGGAGAAGCAGTCCCTGGAGCAGTTTCAGAAATCCGGCTGCCAGTGTAACAAGTAATAATTGGAGGAATTAACGTGGCCGAAGAATTAAAAAAGAAAGAAAAAGTCCCCAGACAGAAAATGCCCGAACAGGAACCCAAGGTCCGGGCCAGGAATTTTGACGAAGTCCCCCTGGGATATAGTCCGGAGACGGCCCAATTAGAGGCCGGCCGATGTCTGCAGTGCAAGAAACCTGCTTGTATAGAAGGCTGTCCGGTCCAGATCGATATCCCGGGTTTTATAAGACATATCAAAGAGGGAGATTTTTCCGGGGCCATCATGAAGCTCTGGGAAAAGACCAGTCTGCCGGCCGTCTGCGGCCGGGTCTGTCCCCAGGAGAGCCAGTGCGAGGCCTTGTGCATCCTGGGCAAGAAGGAAGAACCGGTGGCCGTCGGCCGGTTGGAACGCTTTGCTTCCGATTGGCAGCGGACCAAGGGGGAATTCAAACTCCCGGAAAAGGCCGCCCCCACCGGCAAAAGAGTGGCCGTGGTCGGTTCCGGTCCCTCCGGTCTGACGGTGGCCGGGGATCTGGTCCTTAAAGGACATCAGGTGACCATCTTTGAAGCCTTTCATAAAACCGGGGGGGTTTTGATCTACGGTATCCCGGAATTCCGTCTTCCTAAGGCTATTGTCCAGGCCGAGGTGGATATCCTGAAAAAACTCGGGGCCGAAGTGGTCTGCAATGCCGTTATCGGCCGGACCTTAACGGTAGATGAACTCTTTGCCGACGGTTTTGATGCGGTCTACGTCGGGGTCGGGGCCGGGCTGCCGGTATTCATGAATGTCCCGGGAGAGAACCTGA
>CAZVHO010000125.1:13457-15005 GCA_964627515.1 uncultured Thermodesulfobacteriota bacterium
GTCGGGGTCGGGGCCGGGCTGCCGGTATTCATGAATGTCCCGGGAGAGAACCTGATCGGTATCTATTCGGCCAACGAATATCTGACCCGTTCCAATCTGATGAAGGCCTACCGCTTTCCGGAATACGATACCCCCATAGTCTTTGGTAAAAACGTGGTGGTTCTGGGGGCCGGGAATGTGGCCATGGATTCGGCCCGGACGGCCTTACGATTAGGGGCCGAGAGTGTCAAGATCGTTTACCGCCGCTCCCGGGATGAAATGCCGGCCAGGGGAGAGGAGATCCACCATGCCGAGGAAGAAGGGGTGGAAATGCATCTGTTAACCAATCCCACCCGCTTTCTGGGAGACGATCAGGGCCGGGTGGTCGCCATGGAATGTATAAAAATGGAACTGGGGGAGCCCGATGCCTCAGGACGCCGGAGGCCCATTCCCATTCAGGGCTCGGAATTCACCATGGAGACCGATTTAGTGGTCATTTCCATCGGCGCCGGGCCTAATCCTTTGATCACCTCAACCACCAAAGGACTGCAAACCAACAAGAGAGGCTATATTATGGCCGATCCCAATACCGGAAAAACCTATAAGAAAGGGGTCTGGGCCGGGGGAGATATCGTTACCGGATCGGCCACGGTCATCCTGGCCATGGGGGCCGGCCGTATCGCCGCCAATTCCATGCACGAGTATTTGACGATAGGATGGTAAAATAAAGGTATAAGGTACAAGGTTTAAGGTCCACGGTAAAAGCCTTGAACCTTGAACCTTGAACCTTTTTTATTATGATCGACGTCCAAAGCCAAAAAGACGACCGCCAGATCCCCATCGACAAGGTGGGGGTCAAAAACATCCGTTACCCGATCACGGTCCGGGACAAGGAGAACGGTTTTCAGCAGACCGTGGCTAACATCAATATGTATGTCAATCTGCCTCATGATCATAAAGGGACTCACATGAGCCGCTTTATCGAGGTCTTGAGTGAATACCGCCGCCAGGTCACCCTGGAAAACTTGAATGCCATCCTTGAGGAACTCAAGAACCGTTTGAACGCCGAATCAGCCCATTTAGAGGTCACTTTCCCCTATTTTATCACCAAGAAGGCCCCGATCACCCAGGCCGAAGGATTGATGGAATACATTTGCACCTTTAAAGCCTCGGCCAATCAAAAACAGGGCCGGGATCTGGTGATCGAATTAAAGATCCCCATTGCTACGGTCTGTCCCTGTTCCAAGGAAATCAGTACCTATGGGGCTCATAATCAACGGGGAGAAGTCCGGGTCAGTCTCCGTTTTAAAAAATTTATCTGGATCGAAGATATTATCCGCCTGGTGGAAGAATCCGCTTCCTCGGAGGTCTTTTCGGTTTTAAAAAGGGACGATGAAAAGTTTATAACCGAAAAGAGCTATGAAAACCCCATGTTTGTAGAGGATGTGGTCCGGGAAATCGCCCGGAAACTGCAGGCCGACCCCAATATAACCTGGTTTTCCGTGGACACGGAGAATTTTGAATCCATCCACAACCATAGCGCTTACGCTTATATAGAACGGCAAAAAT
>CAZVHO010000126.1:0-3400 GCA_964627515.1 uncultured Thermodesulfobacteriota bacterium
ACGGCCTTGACAAAAATCTCCCGGCCGATGCTTTCGTCCAGGGCAATGGAAGTTTCTCCAATCTGGATAACATAAGACGGACGTCGTTGTTTGAGTTGGATGATGATGCCGGGGATTACCCCGAAAGAGCTCAAAGGCTCCAACCGGTCCTTGACCCGTGTTGAAATAAAGACCACCCGGCCTTCCTGGCCTAAAGCCAGGTCATTCAAAGGCCGGATCAAGGGTTTCATTTCCCCGGTCAATTTTTTACAACAAGGCCCCTGGGGAATGGGTTTTCCGTGGGGGCAGACTGGTGGATGGCCCAAAAAAGAACAGACGCTGTCAGTCACCGCCGGACTTAAGATATGTTCCAATTTACAGGCCTCTTCTTCGGCCTCTTCCTCGGACATTTCAAAAAGTTCCATCAATAAGCGCTCGGTTAAGCGATGACGCCGGACGATCCCTTCAGCCAGGGATTCCCCCTTTTCCTTAAATTTCAGGATATCCCCTTCCATTTCAAAAAGGCCTTGCCGCATCATTTGATTCAAAACATCTCTGGCTTCCGGATCGGAGGTATTTTGAAGCAGACCATCCAGGTCGGTGACCCCCTTTTCCCGAAGGATCCAGATCAGTTCCAACAGTTCGTCAATACTATCTTCTTGGGTTCGAACCACCCGTCCGCCATACCAACGATGGCCTTGATGATTTTCTGGTTTTCCATTAGAACGGTCAGGATTGGATGTCATGGTTTCTCCCTTTCTTAAAAAGACTTTTGAAAAAGGCCACGGTCCGGGAATTTTTAGGAAAACTGAAGCCGCAATTAGGACAACAGACCAAGTTACACTTCCGGCTTAAGGGGCAGGCCGAAGGGCAGGAACTCCCGTCCATAATGAATTGATGCCCGCATAGGGAACATTGGATCGTTTGATCTTTTTCCAATGGTTACGACTCTCTCAAAGGGTGATCGAAAATGTCTTTAATCCCCAATCCACAACCCCGCCCATAAGCAGGGCGATAAAAATGACCACTCCGGAAATGATCAGGGCCATCTTCCAGCCACGCTCTTTTATGATAACAAAAAAATTGGCGATACAGGGAACAAAAAGGGTAATGGTCACCAGGGCCACCAAAACTTGATTGGGGGTCAGAAGGCCTTTTTGGGCCATGGCGAAAAAACCGGCCGCCCCATAATCCCGCCGTAAGAAACCGATAATGAAAGAAGAAGTGGATTCGGCCGGTAAGCCCAGCCAGGAAACGACCAGCGGCCTGGCCCACAACTCTAAAGAAGCCATAGCACCGCTTTTATCCAGAACAAACAGGACCAGGGTCCCTAAAATAAAAAGGGGGACCGCTTCCTGAAGATACCATTCGATACGGGAAAGGGTCTTTATCAGGATGTTCTTCATTTGGGGCCAGCGCAGGGGCGGGAGTTCCAGGATAAAGCTGGCACTTTCTCCGGGAATCAGCTTGCCGGCTAAAAAACCCACCAGGAGGATCACCCCGGCGATGATCGCCGCCCAGGAAATAACGATCCAGGGAGAGAAGCCGGACAACATGCCGAAGATTACAGCCAACTGGGCTGAACAGGGGACCCCCAGGGCCAGGAGCAGGGTAACAATGATCTTATCCTTGCGGGTCTCCAGGATGCGGGTGGTCATGGTGGCCATGGTATCGCACCCCAATCCTAAAATCATCGGCAGGACAGCCTTCCCGTTCAACCCCATGATTTTAAAGATCCGGTTGCTCATCACCGCCAGGCGGGGCAGATACCCGGAATCTTCCATGAAACCGAAGATGAGAAAAAAGAATCCGACTATGGGCAGGATCAAGGCCAGGGCATAGGTCAGGGCCATGGTGAAGATCCCATAAGGACCAACCAGGAGCTCCTGGACTATTCCAAAAGGAATGACCGTCTTGACCAGCCTGGTTAAAAAAGGATTGATATATTCCCCGAAGACGGTTTCTTCCATAAAACCCACAGCCAGATCGGCTCCCAGGACCCCGATAAATTCATAGGACAGAAACAAGGCCAATAGCATCCAGATAAACCCGATAAATCGGTGGGTGGACCATTCCCCCAAACGCCGGCCCCACCCTTGAACGGAAACCCGTTCTCCGGATTGGATTCGGAGAAGCAGTTGGTCTATCTTCTCCAGGCGCTCGATGTTGATCCGGTAGCTTAAAGATTCCGGATAGGCCTTCCGGTATTGAGAGCAGATGGCCTCAATCTGTTCCATCTCCGGGGTCTTCAGCCTTTTTTCCAGCCAGGGCCTGAGGGTCTCATCCCCGGCCAGGAGCATCAGGGCCAGAGACCTGCCGCTGATCGGGGCCGGAGGCAGCAGAGGCAACAAAGAGGCTATCCCCCCTTCAATGGCCTCGGAATATTGAAAAGAGAAGGAAGATTTCGGACAATCCGTCAGGGCCGGAAAAAGGTGCTCCAGCCCCTTTTTCCGGGTAGCCACCGCAGCAATGACAGGCAGGCCGAAGACCTCTTTAACGGTCTTCAGGTTGATTTCTATCCCCCGGCTCTTGGCTTCGTCCATCATATTGAGGATCAAAATCACCGGCAGACCCATTTCGATCAACTGAAGAGCGATCAATAGACCGCGGCGCAGGTTTTTGGCGTCCAGAACATTGATCACCCGATAATCCGTTTCGGACAAGAGGATATCCCGGGTAACCTTCTCATCTTCCGAATTGGGGATGAGATTATTGACCCCCGGAGTATCCAGTATCGTAAAAGGGAAGGCGTTATCCTTAGCCGCCCCGGAGGATACTTCAACGGTCGTACCGGGATAGTTGGAAACTACCCGATAGGTCCCGGTCAAGTAATTAAAAATCACACTCTTCCCCACATTGGGGTTTCCAACCAGGATTACCTTGGTGGGACCGATGGGTTTTGAGTTCGTGGAAGCAGAAGCCGTCATTTCGTTTTCGAATTCTTTCCGGTGCTTTTGGAGCAATCCAGGCAATACCCATACAGCTCCAGGATATGATGGGTAATCCTGAATCCCTGTTCCCTGGCCACCACCTCCTGGAGGGTTTCAATAGCCTTGTTCTCAAATTCCATGATCCGTCCGCATCCCAGGCAAATAAGGTGATCGTGATGTTGTCCTAACCGGGCCGGCTCAAAAGTAGACACCTGGCGGTTGAATTTCCTCTCCACCGCCAGACCGCACTGGGTCAAAAGTTTCAGGGTCCGATAAATGGTGGTCAGGCCCACCCTTTTGTCTTTTTTACGGACCTGGGTCAGGAGTTCTTCTGCCGAGGTGTGTCCCTTCTGGGACAAAAAAGCATCCACCACCCGCTCCCGCTGGCTGGACTGACGTAACCCCTGGGTTTTAATAAACTGTTTTAAAACGGATCGTTCCATAATGGTAAATTGTTAATGAAAATGATTTTCATTTTCATTATAACCATT
>CAZVHO010000126.1:3500-5027 GCA_964627515.1 uncultured Thermodesulfobacteriota bacterium
CGATTGATGCGGGTGGAGGCCGAAAAGCCGATACTGACATCTTCGTCAAAGGGGCTCTTTACCCGTCCGAGATATTCTACATCCAGGATAACCGGTCGGGTATTTCCGCGGAGGGTCAATTCTCCCATCACCTTGAAATAATTGACGGCCACCTGTTCGACTTGACTGCTTTTAAAGAGGATGGCCGGGAATTTTTCCACATCCAGAAAGTCCGGACTCCGCAGATGTTCGTCCCGCTTGGGGATACCGGTATAAATGCCGGCGACCTCGATGGTGACCTCCACCGAACCAAGGCACGGGTCTTCCGGATCGAATTGGATGGTCCCGGAAACCTTATTGAATTGCCCCCGCACCAGGGTGATCATAAAGTGACGGACTGAAAATGCTGCTACGGTATGATCCGGATCAATGTTCCATTTGGCCATTTTACCCCTCCCTTAAAAAGGTATTAATTTGACAGGATAAACAGGATTTAAAACTATTTCTTTAAAAATTAATCTCTAAAACGGCCATAGTCAAGAGGGGCTTGACTTTCCAACCTAATACCAGTATAAACAGTCAAAATAGTTAAAGAAGGAAGCGTATTATGAAGGCTTTGGTACTATCCGGAGGGAAAGGGACCCGCCTGAGGCCGATCACCCACACAATGGCCAAGCAATTGGTTCCAGTGGCCAACGAACCGATTTTGGGCTATGTCTTCCAGCACCTCATGGAAGCCGGCATTAAAGAAGTTGGGGTGGTAGTCGCTCCTGAAACCCAAGACGCTGTCAGGCAGTTTTTAAAAAAAGGGGACCGGTGGGGACTTTCGATCCAATATATCCTCCAGGATCAACCGCTGGGCCTGGCCCATGCGGTTAAAACCGCCCAGCCTTTTTTAGGGAATTCCCCTTTTGTCATGTACCTGGGAGACAACCTTCTGGCTGAAGGGATCAAGGATTATCGGGAACAATTTTTCAAAGAGAATCTCGATGCCTTTTTATTTCTAAAAGAAGTAGAAAACCCCAAGGCCTTTGGGGTGGCGGTTCTGAATAAAAAGGGTCATATCACCCGCCTGATCGAAAAACCCGAAAACCCTCCTTCCAATCTGGCATTAGTAGGGGTCTATTTTTTTTCCCCCAGGATCCACCAGGCCATCGCCCGGATAAAGCCTTCGGCCAGGGGTGAGTTGGAGATCACCGATGCCATCCAGGAGTTAATGAACATGAAGGGCCTGGTCAAAGGCCATATCCTGGAAGGGTGGTGGCTGGATACCGGGAAGAAAGATGATTTCCTGGCGGCCAATACCACCGTCTTGGATGACTATATCAAACGGGACATTTGCGGGAAATGCGATGCCAAGAGCCAGATCATCGGCCGGGTTCGCTTGGGCAAGAAAGCCAAAGTGATCGGCAGTATTATTCGAGGGCCGGTTGTAATCGGGGAAGGGGCCCAGATCATCCATTCTTTTATCGGACCCTATACGACCATCGGGCCCTATAGCCGGGTGATCCATTCAGTGATCGAGCATTCGGTCTTGATGAACCATTG
>CAZVHO010000126.1:5127-14976 GCA_964627515.1 uncultured Thermodesulfobacteriota bacterium
ACCGGCGGCCTGGGATTTATCGGCTCCAATTTTATCCGGTTATTTTTAAAAGCCCATCCCACTCATCAAATAATCAATCTCGATAAGCTGACCTATTCGGCCAACCCTGAAAATCTTATGGACCTCTCATCCAATCCGCAATACCACTTTATCCAGGGGGACATAATGGATGAGGCCTTACTTCATCAAATTGGCCGGGATTTTACCATCCAGGCCGTGGTCCATTTTGCCGCCGAGTCCCATGTGGATCGCTCCATATCAGGGTCGAAAGAGTTCATTCAGACCAATGTCCTGGGTACCCATACTTTATTGGAAGTTTTTAAACGATATTGGCACGACACCCTGGGTAAAGATCCTTCGTTCCGTTTCCTGCATATCTCCACCGATGAAGTCTATGGCACTCTCGGGTTGGAAGGTCATTTTACCGAACAAACCGCCTTTAAACCCAACTCTCCCTATTCGGCCAGTAAGGCCGGGGCCGATCTCCTGGTGCGGGCTTATTTTGAGACTTATGGCTTTCCGATTCTTATTGTCCGCCCCTCGAACAATTACGGTGCTTATCAGTTTCCTGAAAAATTCATTCCCCTGATGATCACCAATCTATTGGAGGACCGGCCCATTCCAGTCTACGGCCGCGGAGAAAATATTCGCGACTGGCTTTATGTGGAAGATGCCTGTCAGGCCATTGATCAGGTCCTTTTCAAGGGAAGGCCCGGAGAGGCCTATAACATCGGGGGTGAATCCGAAAGGTCGAATATTGAAGTAGCCCGCCAGGTTCTTTCTTTTTTAAAAAAAGGAGAGGAATTTCTTCGGTTCGTCACCGACCGCCCCGGACATGATTTACGCTATGCCTTGAGCAATGCCAAGATCAAAAAAGAGATCGGCTGGCGCCCGGCGGTAAACTTTTCGGAAGGCCTTACGCGGACTATTAAATGGTATCAGGACCATGGGCAATGGTGGAAACCCCTCAAAGAACGGTTGCAAGCGGAAAGCAAAGGCTTCTGGAGCAAGTCATGAAGATCCTGGTCACCGGTTATCCTGGTTTGTTGTCCGCCGACCTGGTCCCCATTCTCCGGGCGGACCATGAGGTGATCCCCCTGTCCATTCAGGATCTGGATATCACCAGGAAGGAAGAGGTCTTCAAGAAGATAGAAACCCTTCGGCCTGAATTGGTTATCAACTGTGCCGGTTATACGGCGGTGGATCAGGCGGAAAAGGATTGGGAAGGGGCCTTTCGGGTCAATGCCCTGGGGGTTCAGTATCTGGCACTGGCCTGCCGACGACTCCAGGTAATCCTTTGTCATATCAGCACGGATTATGTTTTTGACGGCCAAAGCAACCAGCCTTACCAGCCCTGGGATCTGCCCAATCCGATCAGTGTCTATGGGGCCTCCAAACGGGCCGGTGAATTCTTGGTAGAGCGTCTCTTGGATCGATATTACATTGTTCGCTCCAGTTCCCTTTACGGAAACCACGGCAATAATTTCGTTCAGGCGATCATTAACAAAGCAGAACAAGGGGACTCGATATCCATTGTGTCCGATCAAGTCATGTCCCCAACCTGGAGCATCAATCTGTCTCAGGGTATTTCAAAATTGATCCAATCCGGTAACTACGGGGTTTATCATCTTACGGATCAGACCAATGAAGGAATCAGTTGGTATGATTTTGGGAAAGCCGTATTAAAGGCCAAGGGATTACCAAATAAAATCCTCCCCCTTACCGGCCGTGAACTTAATAGACCAGCCCCCCGGCCGGCCTATTCGGTCCTGGATACCCGTTTCCTGACCCTGGCTACAGGGTATCAGCCTCCCCTCTGGGAAGAATCTCTGGAGCAATTTTTGGCCGGATAGGAATTGCTTGACAGGGGGAGCAAAAACCCATAATTTCAATTTTCATGCTTTATGTCGCCCCCAACAGGGGCCTGAGTGTTTTATATGGAAGCCAAAAATCAAAAAAATAAACCGGATACTGCTCAGGATTGGCTGGTTATTTCTATCTTCTTCTGGGTCCTTTTTGTATTGATCGTTACTATTGGATATATGGTCGATCCCCAGTACATACCCCCTATCCAACCATAGAGGTTCACTCCTAATAGTCTAAAGTAGTTACTAACCGCCCCCGGCCAGTATTTTATCCAGTATTAAACCCTCATGCCCCAGGGGCACCATGAATCATGAAAATAGACCAGTCAAAGGCTTATTTAGGCACGGGTCAAGCACAAAGCCTGACACACGGATTACACGGATTAACCATTTCATTCTCAAGAAAAGGGGCTTCCCTTTTCTTGAGACCAGCTTCCGCCGAAGACGGATGTTGGTCATCCCTCAATCCGGACTTAACGGGATCGAGGGATACTCCATTGCTTTAACCGTGTAATCCGTGAAATCCGTGCCAAAAATTTATTTTCGTATTAAATTTCCAATCTCCTTTTTACCCATTCTATGGCCTCTTCCCGGGACTTTACCTCACCATCCCATTGTTCCTCCTCTACTTCAGACAAAAGGGTTTTAAAAATCGGGCCGGGAGTCAAACCCAATTCAATCAGATCCCTTCCTGATATAAGGGGGGGGGTATTTGACAGAGGACGGAGCCATTCATCCCGGATAAAAATGGCCTTACGCCATAGATCGATTAAACGGTCTTCCAGATCCTCCGGTTTCTCGTTCCCCTGGGCTGCCAGGCTGTCGGCCAGGGCTAATAAAAAATGACTGCTTAACTCGTCTGCCCCTTCCCGGACCAATCGATTCAAGGCTCGACGGCCTAAATGCCCCATTCGATCTTCTTGAACCAGAAAAAGGGGACGCATATGCCAGCCAATCATCTTTTCAATGAATTCTTTTTCCCGATTACTGAGACGATACCGTTCGGCAACGAAACCGAAAAGCGTCTGAGAGGCTTCGGGATGACCATAAAAAGTCTTAAATCCCTCCTTTTCATTACCTGTTGCAGCCTTCCCCAGGTCGTGAAAAAGGGCTG
Source organism: uncultured Thermodesulfobacteriota bacterium (assembly GCA_964627515.1). Taxonomy (GTDB): domain Bacteria; phylum Desulfobacterota; class RBG-13-43-22; order RBG-13-43-22; family RBG-13-43-22; genus RBG-13-43-22. Next base: position 8,107 of record CAZVHO010000126.1, read on the forward strand.
CCCATTTTAGCCAAGCCCGTTTCCTGTCCGGCTTAAGGGTGGAAACCATTTCCCCATCAAGGTCTTTCGGGAGAGGAATAAGCCGTTGAATCAATTTTTCCAGACATTGAAAAGTCAGCAGACTGTGTTGAAAAACATCCAGGTGGTGGTATCGATCCTGCTGGATCCCTTTCAAACGGCCCAGTTCCGGGAAAAGGATGGTGAGCAGACCAACCTCCTCCATTTCTTTAATCGAAACAAAGCTATTATCCAGAGCGAGTAATAATTGCCATTCATAATGGATCCGTTCCGGAGCGCTTCGGGTCAAAGTAAATGCCCATCTTTTAATGGCCTGTCTTGTTTCAGGATGAATCATTAAGCCTAATTGGGCCGATAAACGAAAGGCCCGCAACATCCGTAAAGGGTCTTGTTGAAAACAATCCGGGGAAGTCAGGCGCAAAACCCTTTTATGCAAGTCTTCAATCCCTTTTAAGGGATCATAAGGGACCCATTCCCCCTGGGTAAAGGCCTGGGCCAGGGGTAGGGCGATGGCATTGATGGTAAAATCCCGGCCTTTTAAATCCGCTTCCAGGTCAGGGCCACGGAATTTGCAGAAATCAAAGGTCTGGTCGTTGGTGACCACCCGGGCCGTTTCCCCTTCCTCCCGAAGCAAAACAAAAGTCCCGCCGGTCCGAGCGGCAAAGATCCGGGCCGCCTTCAGGGCCTCCTTGGACAAGGTCAGGTCTACATCCTGGGTTTCCCGCCCCAGCAGCCAATCCCGGACCAATCCGCCGACCAGGAAAATATCCGTTCCCACCTCTTCCGCTATTTCAAGAAGAATTTTAAAAAAAGGCCGGCCGGTCACCCAGCAGCGCAGGTTTTTTATTTGATCTGATTCCATGGTTTCAGGTATAAAAAAATCAGGTATAAGGTGCAAGGCACACGGCACACGGTGCACGGTGGGGACTAAAAATAATATGGTCGCCTTACATCTTACACCGTATACCTTATACCTTGGACCTTATACCGTTATGTCATCCGCCCCCCACATCCTATTGATCAATCCTTATATCCAGGACTTTACCGCCTTTGATCTCTGGGCCAAACCCCTGGGGTTGCTCTATCTTGCCGGGACCCTGCGGGCCAACGGGTATCAGGTTCATCTCTTAGATTGCCTGGATGTGCATTTTAAAGGGACCGAAACCTTATCTCCTTCCCCGCCCCGAAAGGCCTTTGGTACGGGGAAATATTTACGCCAGCGTCTTCTGAAACCCCTTGCCTTGCAAAACATCCCCAAATACTATTACCGTTATGGTGTCCCGCCTGAACTTTTTATTCAAGCCCTGAAAAAACTTCCCCGCCCCCAGGCGGTATTAATCACCTCATCCATGACTTATTGGTACGGGGGCCTCCAGGAGACCGTAAAATTGGTTCGATCCGTTTTTCCCGAAAGCCCGATCATACTGGGCGGCATCTATGCCACCTTGATGCCCGACCACGCCCGAAACAGGATAGGACCGGATTATCTTATCACCGGTCCGGGGGAGGGAGCAATTTTAAAGTTGCTTGGTTCTCTTACCGGAATTGCGCCCGAAGTCATGCCGGTTCCCGATGATCCGGATAGCTATCCTTTGCCGGCCTTTAATTTGTATTCTTCCCTGGACTATATCTGTATTTTGACTTCCCGGGGATGTCCCTTTGCCTGTCCCTATTGCGCCTCCAGACTCCTTCAACCCAAATTTTCCCAACGGTCGGTTGAGGGGGTGGTGGATGAAATTGTTTACTGGCATCAGACTAAAGGGGTTTTGGATTTTGCCTTCTATGATGATGCCTTGTTGATCGGATTTGAGAATCATCTGGGTCCTGTCCTGGAGGCCTTGCTCAGGAAGGACATTTCAGTGCGCTTTCATACCCCCAATGCCCTTCATGTCCGGGAGATCACGCCGGAAAGGGCCGGTCTCCTTTTTAAAGCCGGTTTCAAAACCTTACGTTTGGGCCTGGAAACAACCAACTGGGAGCGGCAAAAGGCCTGGGGAGGTAAGATGGCGCAGGAAGACCTTCTCCGGGCGGTCAAGGCCTTGCGAAATGCGGGATTTAAGAATAACCAAATAGAGTCCTATCTTCTGGTCGGCCTGCCGGGTCAACACCTTTCGGAAATGAAACAGACTATTCAAGAAGTGAAAACTTTGGGAATACGACCAAGACTGGCCGAATACTCCCCTTTACCCCAAACGGCCCTATGGAATGAAGCCTGCCGTATTTCCCGATTCTCCTTAGCCGAAGAACCCTTGTTTCACAACAATTCCTTGTGGCCATGTCTTAACCCCTTTTCCTGGGAAACGGTCCAGAATTTAAAAGACCTGGTTCGAGCATAACAGAAATTACGGCAATCGATAAATTTTATTCTCTGCGATCTCTATGCCTCTGTAGTGAAGGCAGTCTTTCAAAAAGCTACCCTGTGATTAAGAAGTTAGACATCTTCGGGGTGGTTAGGACGCAGACTCCCCCGGCGCTTATTAAGGCCTGTTGATCAAAGTAGCCAGATACCCGGCCCCGAAGCCGTTATCGATATTGACCACGCCCACCCCGGAAGCGCAGGAATTGAGCATGCCGAGCAGGGCGGCCAGGCCGTTGAAGCTGGCCCCGTAACCTATGCTGGTGGGGACGGCAATGACCGGACGGTCCACCAGCCCGCCCACCACGCTGGGCAGGGCCCCTTCCATACCGGCCACCACAATCAGGACCGAAGCCGACAGGATTTTTTCCTGATTGGACATCAAACGGTGAAGTCCGGAAATACCCACATCATACAGATAATCCGTGGGATTGCCCATGATCCGGGCCGTAAGCAAGGCTTCCTCGGCCACCGGGATATCGGATGTCCCGGCCGAAATGATCAGGACCAGGCCGCGTCCGATCTGTTTTTTTATCGGTTGGGCAATATGGGTCAGGACCCTGGAAAGGGGATAATAGGTGGCGTCTGGGAAACTCTCAAGAACCGCCTCGGCCTTTGGGGAATCCAACCGGGTGACCAGGATGTTTTCTTTATTATTATCCATTCGGGCCATAATTTCAATAATTTGCCCCGAGGTCTTTCCTTCCCCGAAAATAACCTCTGGAAATCCTTTTCTGAGCGAACGGTGGTGGTCAATCCGGGCAAAGTCGATATCTTCAAAGGGGAGGTGTTTCATTTTTTTTACAGCCTGGTCGACGGACACCTCTCCATTTTTGACTTTGGTTAAGAGATCTTTTAGATGGTCCGGATTCATAATTCCTCCCTGATGATTTTCAAAGCCTTTGGGCCACCAATTCTATGGTTTGAATTGATTTGATTTTATTGGCCGTTTTTCATAGAATACAAGGGTTCCCTCATTCTGTCAAATGGATCGTCTTTATGAGAAAACAACTGTCTTGGATAGAAATCAGCCTGACGGTCTCTCCGGAATTAAACGAGAGCTGCAGTTCTATTATTTTTGAAGAAACCGGCCAGGGCTCATTTATAACGGAAATGGTCGGCCCGGACCAGGGAGCCTCTCCCATCAAAGCCTATTTGCCTAAGGATGAATCCTTCCGGGAAAATCTGTTAAAACTAAAAAAACGGATTGCCGCCCTCTACACCTATTTCCCGGACTTCCCTCCCCCCTGCTGGGATCTGCGGCTGATTTTTGAAGAAAATTGGCAGGAAAACTGGAAACGATTCTTTAAGCCCCTTCGGGTATGCTCCAGGATTATCGTCTGCCCGACCTGGGAAGACTATGAAAAACAACCTGATGAGACCGTCTTGAGACTGGATCCGGGTCAGGCCTTTGGCACAGGCGGGCACACCAGTACCCGCCTTTGTCTGAAGGCCATGGAATCATTGGCAGAAGATCCCCTCCAAAGGGACTTTCTTTTTTCCCGGGTCCTGGATGCAGGAACCGGAAGCGGCATCCTGGCCCTGGTAGCCGCTTCTTTCCGGGCCAAATCGGTATTGGCCATTGATAATGATCCTCTGGCCGTAGAGGCCGCCCGATCCCATGTCAGTCTAAATGGATTAACGGCCATAATCCAGGTGGAATCAGCTACCCCGGAGGAAATTATCGGCCCTTTCTCCCTGATACTGGCCAACCTGACCCTGAACGATCTGATCCCTCTGGCTCAAACGTTTAAACGGTTATTGATTCCCAACGGGGTCCTGGTGGTCTCGGGGGTATTGAGCACTCAAGCCAGGTCTCTGATCAGCCCCTTTTTGCGCAATAAGATGGCCTTCCGGGTTTTGCACCTGGAAGAGGAATGGGCCTGTATCCTTTTTGATAAAATAAATTAGGCAAAAAATATATGCGCCGATTTTTTATCCCCTCCGATCAGATCCGCCCCTCCGACGCTTATTTGCAGGGCGACGAGGCCAGACATATCAGGCAGGTCATGCGGATGCAGGTTGGGGATCAGGTGATTCTCTTTGACAATACCCATCAGGAATATCAAGCCAGGATCCGTTCTCTGTCGGGGGATAAGATCTTTTTTGATATTGTAGACCAGAAGACCGTCATCAGGGAATCCCGGCTCCACATCACCCTGGGCCTGCCCCTGATCCGGCCCCAGCCTTTTGAATGGATTCTTCAAAAAGGCACGGAACTGGGAGTTGCTTCCTTTCGGCCTTTTTATTCGATCCATAGCCGGCAAAATTTCGAAAAAACAGATATGACCTCAAGGATGAAACGCTGGCAAAAAATCATTATTGAAGCGGCCAAACAATGCGAGCGGAACGTGTTGCCGGAATTTTTCCCGCCCGTACCCTTTTCCGACCTTTTAAACGGAGATCAGGATACGCTCAAGATCATCCCCTATGAAAAGGAGTCTTCCAGGACCTTGAAAGAAATTGAATGGCAACCGTCTCCTCCAAGCCCCATTTTAGCCTTGGTGGGGCCTGAGGGGGGATTTCAAAAAGAGGAAGTCCTGCAAGCCGAAAACAAAGGCGTTGTTCCCATTTCCCTGGGTCCAAGGATTTTACGATCAGAAACCGCTGCCCTGGCCCTGGTCTGCCTGCTCCAATTTTTATGGGGAGATATGGGGTCCAAAAGTAAAGGAGAAGAATATGCGTTGTCCTAACTGCGGTTATGTCAGTTTTGATTATTCGGTTCAATGTCCCAAATGCAAAACCGCTCTGAGCGCTCAAAGGCTCTTGCTGAACCTCCCGGAGATACGCCCGAATCCGATTTCCTTACATGAAATCTTGAACCGGATGCCTCTGATAGCCCAAAAAGAAGCCGGCAGGGAAAAGGGAATGGAAACGGTAAGAACCCAAGCCCCAAATGTTCCCGATGCAGCGAAGAAGGACTCAGGGCCAAAGCTTTCCCTGGAAGATATAGACCTATTTCCAATAGATCAGGGAAGGGCTCCTCAGGGATCGAAAGGTCCTGAAACCGAGGAAGAGGGCTTAAAGCTGTTCCTGGAGGACATGGAAATCAGTCCAGCTCCTCAAAAGGACCACTGATTGATTCCAGATCGGTTTTTTTGCTTGACAAATTCTTTAGAATCTTTAAAGTTCCAATTTGTGCCGAGATAGCTCAGTCGGTAGAGCAGCGGACTGAAAATCCGCGTGTCCCCAGTTCGATTCTGGGTCTCGGCACCACGTCTTTTCATTAAAAATAAGGGGGTTAACTAATTTTGGTTAGGCCCTTTTTTTATGGTAGCACCCACCTTCCTTTTTCTAAACGATAATTTTTCCCCAGATACTCCCATTCACTCTCACTCATTTCCCATTCACTGTAAATGGCGATCCCCTGATAATTCCTTGGCAGGGTAGAAAAACTGGTCAAGCCGCCATGGATTCCCGTCAGGGCATTCCTGATATTTTCAACTTTCGGGTCATGGTAGCCGACTCCGGCATCGTCATAGGCCGGAACTCCCAGAAGCACAGGAGTATTCCCTGCCCAAATATGGATCTCCCTGGTCCATGAGGTCATAAGGTGCCGGTAGACCTTCTCAAAAGGAATGGCCGTATCGTACATCATCATTAAACCAACTTAAACCGATTATTCCTTTAGGGTTATTTATTTTGACATAAAGATACCATTGTACTATAATACAATTAAATTATTTTTTTTAGGTGAAAAAATGCCTACTTTGGTTGCAACCAATATCAGACTGCCGGCAGAATTACTAAAGGCCCTCAAGTATAAGGCTATTGAAGAAACAAAAAGTGTAAATCAACTTATCCGCGAAGCTGTCGAAACGTCCTTATTTTCTTCGATAAAGCCGGGGAAAACCAATAAAGATGCCATTGAAGATATTATCGGCCGTGCCGAATCCGGGATTAAAAACGGTTCAATTAACCATGACCAGTATTTATATGGGAAGAAAAAGTGAAAGTCTTTATTGATACCGGTGCCTTTATCGCCGTCATCGACAAGGATGATGATTATCATGGTGCGGCTGAAGCTTTTTTTAAAAATGTCCTTGAAAAAGAAATAAAATTCATTACCACTGATTTTGTAGTCTGTGAAACTATGAATTTTTTGAGGTCAAAAATTTCTCATTCGATGGCCGTTTTCTTTTGGGAACATCTTAAAAAGAGTAGGGTAATTGAGGTGCTACGAATTACACCCCATCTCCAGGAAAGTGCCTTTAAAATTTTTAAACAATATGCCGATAAAGACTTTAGCTTTACGGACTGCACCAGTTTTACCGCCATGAAGGTCTCCAAAATAAACAGGGCCTTTGCCTTCGATAAACACTTTGAACAATACGGCCATTTTGAACGACTACCTTAAGCTAATAATCCTGGAAGTATCAGGGTCATATCGGCCCGGAAGATTATTCCTCCAACCCCCATATCTTGCCAACTTCTCTATTTAAGAGCCCCCCGCTTTTAATTTTTTATTACAATTGCCTGACCCCAATTGCTTATTC
>CAZVHO010000127.1:0-14854 GCA_964627515.1 uncultured Thermodesulfobacteriota bacterium
CCAAAGTCCTCTGTCCGGCCTATGGGAAAAGGGGTTCCTCCTGCTGGCTCATTCCCAAGACCCATTGCGGCGTTTACGTCGGAGATGATTTTTTTCAAAAGTTGGCGGCCTGTCTGGACTGCCCTTTTTTCAAGATGAAAGGAGAACAGGAGAAAGGCGGTTGGAGCCTGTTTATGACCGAGCAGTTGCGCCGCTACAATGCCAAGGTCATGGAACAGATCTACCAGAAGGAAGAGAGTTTTCTGGAAATCCTGAACCGCATCCCCGACGGGCTCTTTACCACCGATCAGGAATTCCGGATTACCTATTTTAATTCGGCCGCTGAAAAAATCACCGGTTTTACGGCCTACGATGCCGTGGGCATGTATTGCAAAGATGTTTTTAAAAACCGGATTTGTGAGAACGATTGTGCCCTGAAACAGGCGATCAAAAATAAAACGAATATCTACAACCGGGAATATTCCATCACCAATATCGAAGGCCGAAAGATCCCGATCATCTGTTCCACCACGGTATTTCGGGACCATGAGGGAAGGATCACCGGGGGAATCGAAATCTTTAAGGACATCACTGAACTGAGAAATTTGCAGGAGGAAATCGTCCGGAGGGAAAAAAAATACCGACGCATATTCGAGGGCAGTCATGATATGATCTATGTCACCAATTTGGAAGGAACCATCCTGGATGTCAATCAGGCCGGGGTGGAAATGCTCGGCTATTCCAATAAACGGGAGTTGCTTTCCGTAGGCACCGTCAAGCGTCTGTACAAAAAGGCCGAAGAACGTAACCGGTTTTTGAAAGAAATGAGTCAGGAAGGTTCGGTGAGGGACTTTGAGATAGATTTTAAAAAACGGGACGGCACCCCGGTTCATGTCCTGATTTCCAGTCGTCAATACCAGAACCTCGAATCAGGAGAGATCGAATTCGAAGGGATCATCAAAGACATCACCCAGCGAAAATTGGCCGAAGAGGCCATGAAGCGAAGAAACGTGGAACTCTCCGTCCTGAACGCTACGGCCATGGCCCTCAATCGTTCCCTGAATCTGAGCCTGGTGTTCAAGGAATCGCTGAAAAATCTTATCAAAGTGTTAGGCTTAAGACGGGGGGGGGTTTTCCTGCTCGATCCCGAGAAGAAGACGGTCGAACTCCAAGCTCGTCATGGGCTCCCTCCTCTGGAAATAACCGATCCGCAGGGGATCCTTTTTAAGGATTCCCTTTTAAAAAAATATCTCCTGGAGAAAGACGGCTCTTTCTTTCCCAAACCCATTTTCCCGCCCTTTCAAATTACCTATGAGTCAAAAAAGGAGAAAATACACCCCTGGTTGTCCTGTTTTTTAATCACTTCCAAGGGGAAGGGATTGGGCTTCTTCGGATTGGATATCCCTCCGAAACGGATTTTGAGTCCTCACGAAACCCATCTGATCGGTTCATTAGCCAATTTTTTAGGAGGGGGCATCGAGAATGCCAAGTTGATCAAGACGATCCGTCGGCACCGGCAAGAGCTCAGGCGCCTGACCGAAAAACTCTTTCAGACCCAGGAAGAGGAACGACGTCGTATCGCCCGGGAACTTCACGACGAAGCCGGTCAGGCCTTAACGGCGGTTAAATTAGGTTTGGACCGGCTGGAAGAGGCCCTTCCGGCGGAAGACCAAACCCTTAGGGGGCAAGTGGAAGAGATTCGCCTGATGCTCCTGCGCACCTCTTCCGAAATCAGGAGACTCTCCTACCGTCTTCATCCGACCTTATTGAGCGATTTAGGTCTGGAGCCGGCCCTGGACTTATACCTGAAGGGGGTGTCCAGCCGTTCCAACTTGAAAATAGACTTTCGGATGGTCGGGTTCGATCATCGCTTGGATCCGAACATGGAAACCGTCTTGTATCGCTTCAGCCAGGAAACCTTGAACAATGCCATAAAACACTCGCAGGCCAAGATCTTTCATCTCTCCATCATAAAAAGCTATCCCAAGATCATCTTTTTGGCCGAAGACGACGGGATCGGCTTTGACGGCCGGATAGGGGGCAAGGGGAAAAGGAGCCTGGGACTGTTGGGAATCAGGGAGCGTGCCTCCCTTTTAGAGGGGACCTTTCAACTGAAAAGTCACCCGGGGGAAGGGACCAGGATCCGGATAGAAATTCCTTTGAAGGAACCCCAGGAGTATGGAACCACCCATTAAAATATTGCTGGCCGACGACCATACCATCGTTCGTCAGGGGTTGGCCCGGTTGCTCGAAGATCATGCCGAGTTTAAGGTCATTGGTGAGGCGGTCAACGGCAATATGGCCATCGAAAAGTCCATATCCCTGAAACCGGACGTGGTGATCATGGATATTGCCATGCCCTTGTTAAACGGCATCGAGGCGGCCCGGCGGATCCGCAGGCAACTCCCGCAAAGCAAAATCATCATCTTATCCATGTATGCCCACGAACATTATATCCATGAGCTGTTGGAAGCGGGGATATCCGGGTATCTAATAAAAGATTCAAGCGGCAGGGATATTATCGATGCCATTCATGCGGCCATGAAAGGGGAGACCTTTTTAAGCCCCTCCATCTCCAAAGTCCTGGTGGACCGGTATTTATCCTTGCGGAAGAGTTCTCCTAAAGAAGAGAGATTTAACCAGCTTTCCAACCGGGAGCGGGAAATTTTTCAGCTCATTGCCGAAGGGCATTCCACCAAAAAGATTTCTCAAATGCTTTGTATCAGTATCAGCACGGTCAAAACCCACCGTCAGAAGATTATGGAAAAACTCGAGGTCGATTCACCCGCCCAGTTGGTTCACTACGCCATTTCTTTGGGGTTAGTAGAGCCGGAATTGTAAATTTTTATACTCCTGGAGTCTGAATTCACAATTTCAAATAGCTTTGGATAGGCTTCCTCTTCCATGGATTTTTTCAAAAATCATCCCCTTTTTATTAAAAATCATCCTTTAGACGATACCAAGGGTTGCATCCGCGTGATAAAGCAGATTGTACACTTTGTATAACTCTCATCTAAAGACATTTTGGAAAAAATCTTCTCCCTCGAGGGGATCAACCTATCTGAAATAGTGATGAATTCGTAACAAGTCCAGAAGCATGCTTTAAGGTAAGGTCATTTCGGTCCCGCATAAAGGGCAGGTGGCGGGGCAGGGACGGCGCCGGAACCCCGGTTCCCGGATTCAAGTCTTCCCGGACAGGTTTGGTAAGGATTTTTTACGAATCCAGCAAATGAAGTGGTCAAGAGCTTTTCAAAGGTAACTGCAAACGAATCTCGCAGTGTGAAAGGAGGTGGAAGAGTAAGAAATAGATAAGGAAGGGTGTTGTTTTGGATCAGGATGAAGTGCAAACAATTTTGTGGGAGGAGGAAAAAAATGTCTAAACAGAATTTGATTGATGCTTATCGGGGGAAAAGACCGGCCTCGGTACCCTGGGTACCTTATTCAGGTGTTCATAGCGCTTTTCTGATCAATGAACCGGCGGATAAATTTTTGAAAGACCCCCAGCTCCTGGCCAAAGGAGTCGTCGCCGCCGCCAAGAGATACCATGCCGATGGCGTTCCCTTGCTCTTTGATCTTTCGGTGGAGGCCAATGCCGTGGGCTGCGATCTGAAATGGTGGCCCGACAACGTCCCCTCGGTTACCAACCATCCCTTATCCGATAAAAGTCTGGCCGAGTCGGGGTTGAAGTTCCCCACCAAGGATTCGGGACGCTGGCCGACCATCTTCGAAGGCGCCAAGCTGGCCAAACCCCAATTGGATGAAGCGGACTGCGTCATGATGGGGCTTCTTTGCGGTCCTTTGACCCTGGCGTCCCACCTGTCCGGGGTGCGGATTTTTACCGATGTTTATAAAAATAAAGCCAAGGCCCATGAAGTCATCAAATTTGCCGGAGAAGTCGGGGCCCTTTCAGCTAAATTTTATGCGGAAATGGGCTGCGATATCATTGCCATCGTTGACCCGGTGGCTTCCCAGATCAAACCGGAGACCTTCCGTGAATTTGTAACACCCAATTGCCAACCGGCCATTAAGGCAATTCACGATGCTGAAAAAACCTCTTCGTTTTTTATTTGCGGTGATTGTACCCGGGTCATGGAAGAGGTCTGCAAGATCGGAACCCACGGTTTCGCCATTGATGAACAACTTAATCTGCTTTGGGTCCGGGATATGGCCCTAAAATACGGAGTGGGCTTTGGGGGCAATCTTAAACTGACCCTGGCTTTGAGTCTGGGATTGCTGTCTCCGCGGGAAGACGCCATTGTCAGCCTGGCTTCCGGAGGGGCCACTGGATTTACCTTCGCCCCTGGCTGAGACATGCCCTATGATGTTCCGGTGGAACATATGGATCAAGCGTATGAAGCCAAGGCCTGGTTTGAACAATATTACGCCAAATATCCTGAAAAATGGTAAGACGGGATAAACCCAAAGGAGGGAAGCCATGGCAGATAAAATAACGATTAGTGTTCTTACGCTGGACAGCGTCCAGTGCGCGGCCTGCGGGTATATGATGGAATCGATTGCCGCCTTACCCAAAGACGTCCAGGAAATGATCGAATATAAAGAATGGTCGATCAAGAATAAAGAGGGTATAGGCAAATTTATTGAAATGAAGGGCAGGGTTTTACCGACCATCTGCATTGAGAATGATCTCGTTTTTGAAAGCATCATCCCTCAATACGAAGAATTGATCGATGAGATGGCTAAACGGGCCCCGAATCCTCAAATGGCCGAGCGGATCAAGTCCTTGAGGGGGGTAGGGTTTGAGTTCGACAAGATTCAGGAAAATTTAAAGAAAGCCGGGTCAGGAACAAAGACCCGTGTTGATTCCTAAGAAAATTTTATTCCTGGGGAGAGACGGGAACGGGGTTTTCCCGTTTCGGTCTTCTTCCCAGGAGGCAAAGGTCTTTGCTTTTTGGACGCTGATGAACTCGGATCGGCAGAGGGCCGATCGTGCAGATTTTCAGGATTTTCACTATAAAGGCCAATAAAATAGTTAGCTGCGGGTAGCAGCGAAAATCTGCGTCCTAATTTATCATCGAGCTATAAGGAGGATATTTTATGTTTGAGTTAAAAACAGAGCAAAAAGTTGGAGAGATCGGAGGCATAAAGATAGGAGGGCAATCGGGAGATTATCCGACCGTCTGTTGTTTCTCTATTTTTCAGGAGAGCGACAAACTCTTTGATAAGGGTGCCCGTCGAAAAGGATTTAATGAAAAGCGGGCCGAAGAAATACTGAAAAATGTTGATAAGTTTACCGATGAAATGGGCGTCCCGGCCATGGCCGATATCGTAGCCAGTCCAGGGGAGAAGTTCGACAAATATATTGACTTTGTTACTTCCGTCAGCAAGATGCCTTTTTGTATCGATGCCATTATGATGAAATCGAAGATCGAAGGGGCGGACTATTGCGCGGAAAAGGGATTATTGGATCGTATGTTTTATAACAGCCTGACCGTCTGGGAAGAAAATATTGAAACCGAAATCAAAGAGATTGCCCAGATCGGGGTAAAAAATGTCCTCCTGGTCGCTTTCGACATGGCCGACCAGATGGCCACCGGACGGATCACCGGGACCCAGAAACTCCTGAATGCCATTGAAAAAGTGGGAGCCAAATTTGAGACCATCATCGTTGACACCTCCGTTTTAAACGCCCCGGCCACGGCTATTTGCGGACTGGCCAATCGCTTGATCAAGGAGAAATGGGGATTTGCCACGGCCAGCGCCCCCAGCAACGGATCTTATATGATGTTTAAACAATACAAGGAAAAATGGGATTTTAAAAGCTGGGCCGGGATGGATGCCGGATTGGAAGCCCTGGCGGCTTTTTATTTTAATGATCTGATTTTTACCGGTCCCATGGCCGGTTCAGGAAGGGTGATGCCAGCCGTAGCCGTAGGGGATGCCTTTTTAGCTACAGCGGTTTTTGATGAATCCAAACGATTACCGAAAGACCCGAACCATCCCCTGTTCAAGTTGTGGCCTGATTTTGCCAATCAGCTCCAGGTCAGTTGGGACAAGGCCGGTGAATTGAAAAAAGTAGAACGGTAAGAAATCGATTGTTTTCGGCCGCCACTGATGGGAGCGCACATAATGACAGACATCGTTTTTAGTTCTTGGGGAGGGCGACTTGTTGATAATCGCGGGCAAGAACCCGGTAACTACGAATCCCCGGACCTTTTCAACTTACCGGAAACTTTTAAGGATCAGGAAAAGATCAAGGCCTTGATCGGCTGGGACGGGATCATTCTCCGTTCTGGCGCTCTGGATATCGTGGATCTTTGCCGGGTCTATTTGGAAGCCCTTCATGAAAGCTCAAAGACCTGCGGAAAATGTAATTACTGCACCACGGGTTATAAAGAACTGTTGGAGGTCATCGCCGATATCCAAAGCGGCGAGGCCACTGAGGAGGACCTGGAATTTTTAAAATCGGCGGCCGAAGCGGTCATGGACAGCTCCAAATGCAGCATCGGCAAGGCCGGTCCAACCCCCCTCTTTCATGCCCTGAAGTATTTTCCCGAGGCCTTCCATCCTTCGACTCGAGGGGAGGGAGGCGAGAAAGTAACCTGTTATTCTAAGTTGACCGCCCCTTGCATGGACGCCTGTCCGATCCACTTGGACATACCCAAGTATGTCGAATTGATCAAGGATGCCAAGTTCCCCGAATCCCTGGGGGTGATCCGTGAGAAACTGCCCCTGCCGGGCGTGGTGGGCCGTGTTTGTTATCACCCCTGTGAGCAGCATTGCCGACGGGCCAATGCCGATGAGCCTATTGCCATCCGGCTGTTGAAACGGTTTGTGGCCGACCAGGAATGGTTAAAAGGGAAAGGGCCTGAATTTCAGGGCACCCTTTCGGAAAAGAGGGGAAAAGCGGCTATTGTCGGCGCCGGTCCGGCCGGCCTGGCCTGCGCCTATCACTTGGCCCTGAAAGGTCATGAGGTTACGATTTTTGAAAAACAACCCCTGGCCGGCGGGATGATGGCCATAGGCATCCCGGAATATCGCCTCCCCGGCACCGTCGTTCAGTCCGAGATCGAGGCGATTCAAAACCTGGGCGTTACGATCAAAACCGGTTTGGAAATAGGGAAGGACCTGACCACCGAGCAACTCCGAAAGGAAGGCTACCAGGCGGTTTTTATCTCCATCGGGGCCCATGAATGTAAAAAACTGGGACTTCCCGGGGAAGACCTGGAAGGGGTTTATCCCGGAGTCGATTTTCTCCGGGAGGTGCGATTAGGGAAAAAAATAATGCCGGGAAAACGTGTCGCCGTGATCGGCGGCGGGAATGTGGCCATCGATGCGGTTCGAACAGCCCGGAGATTGGGAGCCGAAGAAGCTTTTATTATCTACCGGCGGAGCCGGGAAGAAATGCCGGCCCTTGAGGAAGAAATAAAAGACTGTGAAGCCGAAGGCATCCGGTTTCACCTGTTGACCAACCCCAAGCGTATTATTGGAGAAAATGGAAAGGTCAAGGCCATCGAATGTCTCAAGATGACTTTGGGCCAAGCGGATGCCAGCGGCCGCCCCCGTCCCATACCGGTCGAAGGCTCGGAGTTCCTTTTAGAAGTAGACGGGGTCATCCCGGCCCTGGGGCAGGAATCGGACTGGGCCTGTTTGGGGCCTGACTGTGCCTGCACCCTCACTGAATGGGGGACAATGAATTTCGATCCCTTTACCCTGCAAACAGAAGACCCCTTCCTCTTTGCCGGCGGCGATGCCGCCCTGGGACCCCGGTCCCTGATCGAGGCCGGCGCCATGGGTAAAAAAGCGGCTTTGGCCATGGATCGGCTCATAAACGGTTTGCCGCTTACCGAGGGGAACGACGACTATTTCGATCTCCTCTTTAAAACCGTTAAAATTTATAACCCGGAAGAAGCGGTCAAGGTCTCCGAGGTCCGTGAACGAAAAAGCGTAACCAAGTTGAACCCGGAAACCCGGAAGGCTTCTTTTGAAGAAGTAGAGCAGGGCTTTTCTCCGGCCGAGGCGGTAGCCGAGGCGGAGCGTTGTTTACGCTGTTACCGGGTGGTAACCATAGGGGTTTGAATTTGGAATTCGGATTGCGGATTTCGGAATTAACGAAGGTTTCGGTTTTTCCTTGAACCTTGAACCTTGAACCTTGAACTTTTTTTTCATGTGCGAAATTGCCATCAAATGAACAACCCTTAAACATATCAGAGAGGAAGAAGAAAGGAGTATGTGCTATGGCTAATCTTACGCCTATAGAAAGAGTAAAACGATTTTTTAACCGTGAACCGGTCGATGTGATGCCCTTTTTTTCCGGAATGGGTATGGTACTCCGTCCGGCCATTATAAAATTGGGGATCAATTTTCCTTCCGTTCACCGCAATGCTGAAAAATTGGCCTGGTCGGGTATCGAATCGGCTCGCATGTTTAAGCTGGATTCAGTCGTCATTCCCTATGATATGTGTTGGGAATCCCAGGCCCTGGGGAATGAAATCAGTCTTTACGAAGATTCCATAGACACCCTCTATCCAACGATCCCTACTAAAAAGTGGACCGATTTAAGCCAGGTCGATATTACCCGGGATGATATGGAACATCTGATTGACCGATATCCTATGAACATAATACCCGAGGCCATCAAGATCGTTAAAAAAGAGGCCCCTGAGTTAGCCCTCGGTGCCTGGCAATTGGGTCCCTTTACCCAATGCGGCCAGACCATCGAACTGGATAAAGTACTGAAAGGGGTTTTTAAAGAAAAAGCACGGGTGGAGGATATCTTGGACAAGTTCACCGAGATGATCATCAATAACGGGAAGGCCTTTTTGGCTGCCGGGGCGGATTTTATTACCCTTCGTGAACCCGGGGTAGCCGCCGATTTGCTGAGCCCTAAAACCTTTAAGGAATTAATTGCTCCCCGTTTGACTCGCATTCTGACGGCTTGGCGCTCTCCGAAAGTCTTGCATATCTGTGGTTCGACTGATCCCATTATCGAAATGATGTGGAAGATCGTTCAAGATTCCGGTGCTCAGGCAGTCAGTGTGGATATTAAAAATAATTTATTGGAAACCCGTAAAAAATTGGGCAATGAGGCCATCATTTTAGGAAATTTTGATGTCTTTAAACTGCCCTGCGCCGAGGAGACCACGGTGGAACAGGCCATTGAAGGAATTAAGACCAACATCGATGGACTGGTAGATGCTGTTTGGCCCGGCTGTGATCTCTGGCCTGACATCAAGGAAGAGAACCTGCGGGCTATCGAACAAACGGCCAGGACCTATAAACCCGGACCTACCCCGGCTGTTGGAAGACTGGACGGCGGAAGCCGACCCAGGGTCGGCCCTGAAAAAGCGTTGCTTTAGCCGTTTCGCAATAAATTCGTATGCCCGCGGCGGGGCCCGCGAAGCATGAAAAGGATTCAAGAATTCAAGGGGTTAACGATTCAAAGGAAAGGCTTAAAGAAGGCCACTCGAACCCCGGAACCCCTATTTTTTTCTAAAAGATACGGTACAAAAATTTTAAAGGAGGAATCTATCAATGTCAACCAAAGAAGAATTGTTGGGACTTTTGAAGGATGGGGTGATCAACTATAACGAAGAGCAGGTCAAAGAGGCCTCCAATAAATGGCTTGAAGATAAATACACGGCCCTGGAAGGCATCATGGACGGTCTGGCGGCTGGCATGGAGGTCGTTGGTGAACTTTACGAAAAGCACGAATACTTTGTTCCGGAAGTGCTTATGTGTGCCGATGCCCTTTATGCCGGTCTGGATATTCTCAGGCCCCATGTGCCCAAATCGGAGGCCGGTGCCGTGGCCCAGGTGGTCATCGGAAGTATTCAGGGTGACGTCCATGACATCGGGAAGAACCTGGTCAAGATGATGTTTGACGTGGCCGGCTGGCAGGTCCATGACCTGGGCCGCGATGTTCCCCTGGAAAGTTTTGTCGAGACCCAGTTGCGGACCGATGCCGAAGTGGTGGCCATATCGGCCATGATGACGACTACCATGCTGGGTATGAAAAAAATTATTAAGATGATCAAGGATAAGAATCCCAACGTGGGCATCATGCTCGGTGGAGCACCGGTAACCAAAGACGTGGCCAATCTCTTCGGGGCCGATGGCTATGCCGAATCAGCAGGGAACGCAGTATCCGAAGGCATAAAGATGATCGGTCGGTTGCGAGAAATGCAAAAGAAATAAGCGAGAATTTTCTCTGAAAACAGGGGGAAAAAATTCCTTCCTTTTTCCCCTGTTTTCGTGCCCGGGCGGGAAAGCATTTTCCATTAAAAAGAATCTGCAATGGAGAGGAAATCCTCCATCTGGAAGCAGATTAAAAGAGAAGGGAAATCCCGGCTTAACCCTGTCCCTTGGGCCTGATCACGTATTTATATATTTTGGAAAGGAAATTCAATAATGGAGAAAGCGAAACTTATTTTTCAGCCCTCCGGAAGACGGGGGGAAGTGGACAAAGGGGTGACGATTATTGAGGCCTCGAGGCTGCTGGGTGCGGACATTGAGGCCTTATGCGGGGAGAAAAAGAAGTGCGGCAAGTGCAAGATTCGTATCGAAGAGGGATTTTTTGAAAAATTCGGTATTCAATCCGGCATGGCACACACAACTACCTGGCTGGAAGAAGAAGAGAAATTTATCAATGAAAAAGAGAAGAACGCCGGATACCGTTTAGGGTGTGTTGTCAAGGTAGAGGGCGACCTGTTGATCTTCGTACCGGAAGAATCCCGTGCAGGCAAACAGGTGGTGAGTAAAAAGGCCCGAGACATCCATATTGAACACAATCCGGTGGTGAAGATTTATTATGTAGAGGTAGACCCGCCGACCTTTGAGGAACCTACGGGAGATTTCGAACGGATCTGCAGGGAGTTGGAAAAACAATACAGTCTTAGTAATTTAAAGATCGATTTTTTTACCTTGCGGCAACTCCCCATGGCTCTTCGTGACGGAGACTGGAAAGTGACCGTGAGCGTCTGGAACGACCAGGAGATCATACGGGTGCGACCCGGCAAGGCCGAGGCGTCTTACGGGATGGCCATTGACGTGGGGACCACCACCGTGGCCGGGTATTTCTGCAATCTCACCACCATGGAGGTCGTTGACACCGTCACCCTCATGAACCCCCAGTGCAAATATGGCGAAGACGTGATGGCCAGGATTACCTTCCATATGACGACCACAGACGGGCTCAAGCGGATGAGTGACGATATTATCGAGGGCCTTAACTGGATCATCGGCGAGGCCATCAAAAACACTTATCCTCCCAAGAAAAAGGTGAAAAAGGCCAAGGGGGACGAGGGTCCGGATGAATGGATTGAGGTGCCGGAAGAAGGCAAAACCTATCTCCGTCTCACCAGAGAGGACGTTGAGGATGTAACCATAGGCGGCAACACGGCCATGCACCATATCTTGCTCCAGCTCAATCCGGAATTCGTGGGTATGGCCCCTTTTCCTCCGGTGATACACCACAGCCTCGACGTCAAAACTCGGGATATCGGCCTTAATATCAACCCCGGGTCCTATGTGTTCATACTCCCTAACGAGGCCGGATTTGTGGGTGCGGATAATGTCGGGGTGCTTATCTCCGAAGAACCGTATAAATCAAATGAGGTCCAACTGATCATAGATATCGGGACCAATGGAGAGCTTGTTCTGGGTAATAAGCATAAGTTGATATCCTCATCCTGTGCCACGGGGCCGGCCCTGGAAGGGGCTCAGCTCCAATTCGGCATGCGGGCCGCACCGGGGGCCATGGAGCGGATTAAGATCGACTCGGAGACCCATGAAGTAGATTACAAGGTGATCGGCCGGGATGCCTGGCGACAGTACTCCGAACCCAAGGAGATGAAGGCCAAAGGGATCTGCGGATCGGGGATTCTGGATGTTCTGGCCGAGCTTTATACAGCCGGAATCGTCACCAAAAGCGGCGTCTTCAGCAAGGAGCAGAAGTCGCACCGTTTTCGAAAAAACGCCGAAAACAATCAGCCCGAATTTGTTTTGGCCTGGGCCGAGGAAACGAGTATCGGGAAAGATATCGTCATTACCCAGCGGGATGTCAGGCAGATCCAGTTGGCCAAAGGGGCCCTCTATGCCGGCTGCAAACTGATGATGCGTCGGATGAAGATGGATAAGTTGGACAAGGTAAAGATTGCCGGGGCCTTCGGCACCCATGTGGAACGGACTAAAGCTTTGATTATGGGGCTTTTCCCTGACTGCGAGATTGAAAAGATTCTCTCGGTGGGTAATGCCGCCGGAGACGGGTGCCGGGCTGCACTTCTGAACCGCGGAAAGCGTGACGAAGCCAACTGGGTTTCCCGCAATGTGGAATATATTGAACTCACGGTGGAGGCGGACTTTCAGAAGCAATTTATGGAATCCATGCAGATTCCGCACATGAAGGATGCCTTCCCCCATCTGGAAGGAATCGTCCGTCCGGAAATTCTTCATCAGAAATAAGAAGGAAGGACGGGTCGGACTTTCGTGGCGGAAAGCGCTTTACCCCATTCGGAAAAAAGGATCCGGGTGACGGTTGACTCGGGCATCTGTGGTTTTCATTGCCTTATCGAAGCCTGGGAGGAAGAAAAGAGGCAGATCCGGATTAAGATTTCCGGGTCGGATTGTAAACAGATTCAGTGCTTGTCTGAGAAGGTCCAGGAGATGAATTTAAGAGATCTCTTTGCCCCGATCGGCGACAATTTGGTCTATTCTTCGGCCCAGTCGGTCGGCTGTCACCCCTCCTGCCCGGTCCCCATAGCCATACTTAAGGCCGTGGAAGTGGCCATGGGCATGGCCCTTCCCAGGGATGTCGTCATACGGTTTGAGTCATGAGATGAGGGACCAATGGCGAAGCGATACTGGATGCTGGATAATTTAATAGTATAGGAATTTGCATTTTGGATGCAGATGAACGCAATTTGCCAAGATTTTTAATCGGCGAAAATCCACGTCCAATTTAATTAAATGGACTGAGACTAAGGTTCTTTCCCGTATCCCGTATCCAAGACTTATGGTATAATCTCCCGTGAAAAAGGAGGTAACCATCAATGGCTGAAAAATTCGGAGAAGAACCCGGCGCCCGCCCTCCCTGTAAAGTGATCCTGATCGCCGGCTTTTTAGGGGCGGGAAAAACTACCTTACTGCGTCATATCCTCAAATGGCCCGGGGATCTGTCCAAGACGGCCCTTCTGGTCAATGAATTCGGACGGGTGGGGATCGACGGGGATCTTCTTGAAGGGTTTCAAATACCCATGGTAGAATTGACCAATGGATGTATTTGTTGTTCCATCCAGGGTGATTTGCTCAAGGCCGTCGAGGAAATACTCGACGGCTTTCATCCCGAACGACTCTTGATCGAAGCCACGGGAGTGGCCGATCCTTTTGACATTTTACGGTTTTTAAGCACCTCCACTGTATCGCACAGGCTTTCGCAGCCCAAAGTGGTGACGGTCCTGGATGCCGACCTCTGGGAAGGACGGGAATACTTCGGTCCTTTATTTTTCAACCAGATCAAGGCCGCCGACCTTTTTTTGTTCAACAAGATCGATCTTCTCCCTAAGGAGGATATCCCCAAGTGTCTGGAAGAGATCCGGGAGATCAACAAGGATTGTTCCATCATCCCCACTTATTACGGTCAAATCGATCCGGAGGTGCTCTGGACACCAGCCGTAGACCATGCTTTTCAGCCGGCCTTTCACTTTCCCGGCCTGGTTACTCCACACGGATCTGCCGAAGAATTAGGTTATGTAACCTTTGCCTTTGAAGAAACGGTCGCTTTTAAGGATGACTGCTTCCGTCGCTTCGTGGAAGGGCTTCCTTTGGAACTATACCGGGTCAAGGGTTTCGCTCTGTTAAATGATAAACGATTTTTCCTGAATCATGTGGGGGGAAAAACCGAGTGGACCGAACTGGATCAGCCGGGGCCGACCAAGCTGGCCTTTGTAGGCTGGAAGGTGGATGAGGAAGAGGTGCTTAACCAATTGAAATTCTGTCTGAGGAATAATTAAAAGATGGTCAAAAAATTATTAATCGAAGTAATTTACAAGGCGGATTATTGCCTGCCTTGTGTCTATATGGATAAAGCCGTTCTCGACGTGCTGCCTCAATATGAAGACATAGTCGATTACCAGCGGGTTTGTTTCCTGGAAAGCGACGAGGCCAAGGAACGATTTATGGATCTTTCCAAGAAGTTGTATGGCATAGAGAAAGTAGATAATCTGGAACAGGTGGTCCCGGTTCCTTCACTGTTTATCGAAGGGGAATTGATTTTCGATATGATCCCTCCCCGGTTTGAATTGGAAGAGGCTATTGAAAAGGCCTTAAAAATCTATTCTATTTTTCGGATAACCCATTAGTCAATAAACAAGGGGACGAAGATGAGAACGATTCACCTGGAAATTCTTCATGAAGGGGAACATTGAATCCCCTGTCATTATATGGCCCGGGTGGTCGAATCCATAGCTTCCGACTATGGAAGTAACCTGGTCTGGCAGAAGGTAATCACCAAAGATCTCATAGGGGCAAAACGCTATCTGGAGCTTTCCCGGGAACATGGCCGAAACCTTCCCGTTCCGTCGATCATTGTCGATGGGTCCCTGGTCTTTGAACAAACTCCCTCTCAAGAGGAATTGAGAGATTACCTGAATCGAATGCTTTCCAAGTCCCCGGGCCAGCCCGAGGCAGGGCGCCAAGGGAAATGAGAATATCGAATAATGAATAACGAATAATGAATGTCGAAGGAAGGCATAAACAAACCCCTTCATGATTCGAAATTCGATATTCGTATTCGGGTGCTAAACCCGAATGGCGCCCAGGTGGTGCCACGAAACGTGAAGAATGGGTTTCTCCGAACATTGAACATTGAACGGAATTTTCAATGCCTGATCCCCAACGCTATATCTATCGCACCCAGGGT
>CAZVHO010000128.1:0-14788 GCA_964627515.1 uncultured Thermodesulfobacteriota bacterium
TCCACGACCGCACCTAAAGCCGGACCGTGGGACTCCCCCCAGGTGGTAACCTTGAATAAAAGGCCGATGGAATTGCCGGACATAATGGCTCCTATGGTTAGTTGGTCTATCTGGTCTGTTTGGTCTGTTTGGTCTGTTTGGTTCGAAAATATATTTTTGGCACGGATTTCACGGATTACACGGTTAAAGCCATGGGGTATCCCTCGATCCTGTTAAGTCTGGATTGAGGGATTGGTTTCGAATCCTTATTAAGTTAAAAATCTCCTCGGTAACTGCCTCAAGGCTCTTTCCTTTAGTTTCAACGCAGAAATCGGACACTTGCTCATAGAGAGGAAATCGCTCGGTCAGGGTTGCCTGGATTTCGGTCTCAAGGTCCCCTTTGGAAAGGGGAGGACGCAGGTCCCTGTTGTTGGGGTCGGTCGACATCCTTTCTCCTATGGTCTGAACATCAGCGGCCAGCCAGAGGATCAGGCCATTCCTTCTAATGATTTCTCTGTTTTCAGGGTCCAGGACCGCACCCCCGCCCAGGGCAATAACCGTCGAGTCCAAAGAAACGAGTTCCCGGATGACCGCTTTTTCTTCCTGACGAAATGATTCCCAGCCCTTTTCCTCCACCCATTCTTTGATTGTTTTCCCTATTCGTTCTATGATCAGGGCATCGGTGTCATAAAAAGGGACCCGGAATTTTTCAGCCAATTTTTTCCCCACCGAAGTTTTTCCGGTACAGCGGTATCCAACCAGAATAATATTCATCTCTGTCCGTGTGCGTCCTTGTATGTCTGCGGCTAATCTATGTGCGTCTATGGACAATCCGTTAGTTTTTCCAATTCTTTCCAGAATCCCGGAAAGGATTTCCGGACGCAGTCCGGGTCCTTGATTTTGATGCCCGGCACACCCAAACCCAGAATGGCAAAGCTCATGGCTATCCGGTGATCGTTATAGGTTTCAATTTCAGCCCCATGGGGTCTTCCCCCTTCGATTTTAAGGCCGTCTGACGTTTCTTCGGCCTGGATCCCGGTCCTGGTTAATTCCCTGACCAGGGCCTCCAGCCGGTTGCTCTCTTTTATTCTGAGATGGGCGACATTTTTGATGATTGTCCGCCCAGGCCGGCAGGCGGCTAAGACCGCCAGGGTCGGGACCATATCCGGCATATCCCCCAGGTCAAAAAGCATTTCTCCTGCCACCGGTTTTCCTCCCGAAACCTCCACCCAATCTCTCCCCCAACGTATCGTACACCCGAGCACTTGCAGGATCTTCAAAAAGCCGATATCTCCCTGCAAGGTCTCCGGAAGAATAGGCCGGACCCTGACCTTGCCCTGACACAAGGCGGCGGTCAGAAAAAAGTACGAGGCACTGGAAACATCTCCCTCGATCCGGCAGGTAACCCCTTTGTACGGTCGGTCATTCTTAATTAAATAAAGAGTCGGAGCTTTTTGGATCACCAAGGCCCCAAACTGTTTCATCAAGGCCGTGGTCATGTCCACATAAGGTCTGGAAGGGATCGGGCCTTGAAGCTCGAGGGAAAGATCCTCCCTGGCAAAAGGGGCCGAGATCAGAAGAGAGGAAATATACTGGCTGCTTTCCATCTGGCTGATTTGTACCCGGCCCCCCTCAAGGCCATGGGCCTTAATGATGATCGGTGGAAAACCCGGCTGGTCTTTACTCCGGATATCCACCCCCAAGGCCTTCAGGGCCGTAAGCAAGGGTTGAACCGGTCTTTCCTTTAGACGGGCGGTACCGGTGAGCAGAAACTCGCCTTCTCCAAGGCAGACCACGGTAGTCAGCAGGCGCAGGGCCGTGCCATTGTTCCCCAGATAAATTTCCTGGTGGGGGTTTTTTATCAGGCCCTTTGTACCGTGGACTACCATATCCCCATCATGCATCTCACTACCGGCGCCCAGCAGGCCCAGGGCCGCTGCCAGATACCCCGTATCTTCTGAAAGGAGGGGGCCTTGCAAGAGGGAATCCCCCTCGGCCAGGGCGGCCATGATAAGGGCCCTCTGGGTATAACTCTTCGACCCGGGCATCGTAACCTGGGCATCAAGATGGGCTATCGGTTTAATCTCGATCATTTTTTTCTAATTTTGCCTGGATCAGCTTATACATGAAGTCCCTGGGGGGTTCCAGTCCGGTCCAGATCTTAAGTTGTTCCGCCCCCTGATGCACGAACATGCCCAGCCCGGAAATGCCTCTGCACCCTGCCTCTTCGGCGTCCTTTAAAAGTTTTGTCTTGAGCGGGTTATAAATAATGTCCATGACCCAACCAAATTTTTTCAGGTGTGCTCTGGGAAAGGGTGATGTTTTTATGTCCGGGGCCATCCCCTGGGGGGTGGTATTGATCAGGCAATCGGCATCAATCTTTTCCATTTCGGATAACGGTAAAAAGGCACAGCCAAATTCTTTGGCCAGATCCTGGCCTTTGGCAACGGTCCGGTTGAGTATTACCGGATGCCCCCCTTCCCGGATCAGCCCGTAAAGAATTCCCCTGGCCGCTCCACCAGCCCCCAGGATAGCAAATCGCTTCCCCCGGATTTCCAGGCCATCCTTTAACGAAAGGGTAAACCCGAGCCAGTCGGTATTGTAACCCTTAAGGACCCCCTGATGATTCCAGATGGTATTGACCGCCCCGATCCGGCGGGCGGCCTCATCAATTTCATCCAGGTATTTTATGACCTCGGTCTTGAAAGGCAGGGTAACACTGACTCCCCGAATATCCAGCCCCCTGACCCCTTGCACGGCGGCCTTTAAATCCCGGACACAAAAGGGGACATATCGGCTCCTGACCTGCATCCGGTCTAAAGCGGCCTGGTGCATGAGGGGGGACAGGCTGTGGGCCACAGGATTTCCAAAAACGGCAAATATGCTTAAATCCCGGCCTGACGTCCCTTTTTGTGGTTTTTTTCCAGAAATAGGTCTTCCCCTTACTTATCGTAATTCTCGTTACGCGTTGCTTGTTTCGTATTAGACGGTTACGCTCTGTATCTCTAACTTTTCTAAAACGCGAGATCATCCGCCTCTGTCTGGACGATTCTGGATCCTGAATATCCCGCCGAAGGCGGGACTGGATTATTCACTCAATGAGTCCGAGACAAAGGGTTTATCCAGCATCCAGCATCAAGTATCCAGCATCATTTTAATAGTTGGTTAGGCGTTACCTCTTCAATAGGGCAAAGATCTGCTTCAACTCCTTAACCGTCATCTGCCCTGGGGCCGACTCCTCCCCTTTGGCTAAAGCAGCAAAAGTAAGATAGGAACCCAGAAGAGGGGCCATGGCCCGGCTTATCTTCCCTTTTTCCCCCATGCAAAACGTAATAATTTCTGTCCCCAGTCTTTTGGCATAAGGGATGAGGTCTAAGACCGTCAGATTGTCCCCCATCTCTACCGCCCAGGGAACGATTTTGATGATATCCGCACCGGCCCTGCAGCCATCCATCAGAATCTTTTGCAGCACTTCATTGGGCGGGGTCCCTTTGTGATTATGATAAGACAGGATCAATTTTGTTTTTCCCTGATGGGCTTCAATCTCTTTCTTCAGGCTGGTCATCAGGTCCCTGTCAGTCCCCAATTCCAGGTCTACATAATCGGCCCCTAAGGCCACTGCTTCTTTAAGAAGGTCCACCCTGGCCTCCTCGTTACCGGTGAAGGCCCCGCCTTCTTTTTTTACCCGGTTGGTGACCAGGATCTCCCCTTTTTTGTCGGCCAGCAGCCTCTTTAAATCAACCCTCCGGAGGCCGTCTATCCGCAGTTCCAAAATATCGGTCTGGGCAAATCCCGCTTCCATTTTGATCAGGGCCTCCCGGGTGGTCCCGGCGGTTATGGAAATGCAGATACGGGGATAAGGATGGTCAGTCATTTCGATAAGCATCTTTCTTTGGTCATATTAAGCCCTCATGCCCCTTTGGGGACGTCACGAAGCATGGAAGTAGATTCAAGAAAAAAACTCAAAGCTGAAAGCTCAAAGTGAAAACCCTGGACAGGGTCCAAGGTTTTTCACACTTGCATCTTGCATCTTGAAACTTGCAACTTTATTTTCGTCCCAATCTCTCTCCCCAGGGATATGAGCCCAGGACCTTAATAAAAGTGGTCACCGTTTCTAAATCCTTAAGACATTGCCGGACCTTCTCATCTTCCCGATGGCCGGAAAAATCCACAAAGAATAAATATTCCCATATCCGGTCCGGCAGGGGATAGGATTCAATTTTGAGCAGGTTCAGTTCTTTATTATTAAAGGGTTCCAGGGCATGGAAAAGGGCACCGGGAGTATGGGGGGTCCCGAATAGGATGGAGGTCTTATCCCTTCCGGTGGCCTCACTTTGACCTCTTCCCATAACGAGGAACCGTGTCGTGTTTAAAGGATAATCCTCAATCCGGTCGGCCAGGATCTTGAGTCCGTATAACTGGGCGGCTTCCTGGCTGCCGATGGCCGCTCCTTCCAGGTCTTCCAATACTTTTTGGGCAGCCTGGGCCGTATTCTCGACTTTAGACAAGGAACATTGGGGCAGATTTTTTTCCAGCCAGCCCTGGCATTGGGCGATAGCCTGGGGATGGGAATAGACCCTTTTAATCTTTTCCAGATTATCATTAGAAGAAATCAGGTAATGGGAAATCCTCAGGAAAACCTCTGCCCGGATGGACAGGGGGGTTGCGATCAAACGATCGAGGGTTTGTTTGACAGCACCCTCTCCGGAATTTTCAATGGGAACCACCCCGTAAGCGCATCTTTCCCGTTCCACCTGTTCAAAGACCTGGGCAATGTTCTTTTGAGGAAAAAATTGGGACATTTTCCCGAAATGGGCCAGGGCAGCCAAATGGGTAAAAGAGGCCTCCGGAC
This sequence comes from uncultured Thermodesulfobacteriota bacterium, assembly GCA_964627515.1. Lineage (GTDB taxonomy): Bacteria > Desulfobacterota > RBG-13-43-22 > RBG-13-43-22 > RBG-13-43-22 > RBG-13-43-22. The sequence continues at coordinate 4,832 of CAZVHO010000128.1, forward strand.
CGAAATAGGCCACTGTAACAGGGCCTTGAAGGGCCCGGGAGGAAGAGATAATCTCCCGGAAAATATCCTGTACCGCCTTATCGGAAAGGGGCCCCGGGTTGATCTGGGAAAGAAACTGAAAAATCAGGCTCTCCCGGGAAGGGTCATAGACCTCCCGCCCGTTCTCTATTTTAACTGCCCCTACCTCAAGAGACAGTTTGGCCCGTTCATTCAAAAGGGTTACAATCTCTTGGTCCTTTTGCCTTATTTCTTTCCGGAGTTCTTCCAAGGGACTTTTTTTCATGCTTTTAAGGCCTCGATGGCTTCCTGGATGATGTTTTCGGGCACCCCTCCGTTGATAAAAGGGAGTCCAATTTTTTTAAGGAGCACAAAGGGAAGGACCGCCCCTTTTTTCTTCTTGTCTTTGGTCATCCTGAATAACAGGGCTTTTATTTCCAGATCACCGGGAATACGATGGGGGAGTCCGAAGGCCCTGATCAGGGATTCGATCCGTTCCCTCTCCTTGGAAGATAAATAGTTAAGCTTCTCGGACAAGAAGGCGGCAGAAACCATGCCTATGGCCACTGCTTCCCCATGAGAAAAAGCATAACCCGATTCCGCTTCCACGGCATGGCCGATGGTATGACCGAAATTTAGAATGCGGCGGAGCCCGCTTTCTTTTTCATCCATTTCCACGATCCTTTTTTTAATCCGGCAGGATTTGGCAACCAACCTTTCAAGCAGCTCGGGATCCCGGGCCTTGATGGCCTGCCCCCCTTCCTCCAGGGAACTCAATAGTTCAGGGTCTTCAATAATCCCGTATTTGATGATTTCCGGAAGGCCGTTATTAAATTCCCGATCCGTCAGGGTTTGAAGAAAGGTCAGATCGATAAAGACCGCCTGGGGCTGACAGAAAGTCCCCAGCAGATTTTTCCCGGCCGACAGGTCGACCCCGGTCTTACCGCCGATGCTGCTGTCCACCTGAGCCAGCAGGGTAGTCGGAATCTGAAAAAAGGGGATCCCTCTCATATAAATAGAGGCGATGAACCCGGTCATGTCCCCGACTACCCCACCCCCTAAGGCGATCAGAGCCGAATGCCGGTCCACCCCAAGGGCCAGGAGGGACTCTACCAGATGAAGACAGGTCTGCACATTTTTAGAGGGCTCTCCATAGGGGAAATCGATCAAATCCACTTTCAGATCCATCTTCTTTAAGGTATCCAACACCCTTTTACCGTGAAGGGACACTACCTGGGAATCGGTAACGATCACAAAGCGATTGGTCCAATTCCCTTTGGTTAAGATAACCCCGATACGATCGATGATATCCCTGCCGATAAAGATTTCATAAGAGGAAGAAGTCTTGGCATCTAATTTAACCTTGATCCGATTCATTGTAAAACCTCAGTCATTCTCTTCATGAACCCCTGCAGCACCCTTAATTCATCCATGAGTTGATAAAATTTTTCCGGTTTCAGGGACTGGGAGCCGTCACATAAAGCCTTTTCCGGCTGGGGGTGGACCTCTATCAGCAGCCCATCGGCACCCACGGCCATGGCCGCCCTGGATAAGGGCAGGACATATTTCCAATGACCGGTGGCATGGCTGGGATCAACGATAACCGGAAGGTGGGTCAGTTCCTTTAAAACCGGGATGGCGCTCAGATCCAGGGTGTTGCGGGTGGCGGTTTCAAAGGTCCGGATGCCCCGTTCGCAGAGGATGACCTGATCGTTTCCGGCTGAAAGGATGTATTCGGCCGACATCAGCAGCTCTTCAATGGTAGTCATCATGCCCCTTTTTAAAAGAACCGGTTTTCGGGTTTGGCCTACTTTTTTCAGGAGGGCGAAATTCTGGACATTGCGGGTCCCGATCTGCAGGATATCACTGGTCTCTGCAACCAGTTCAACCTCAGTGGTATTCATGACCTCGGTGACCACCGGGATCCCCATTTTGTCCCGTACCTTTTTCAAAAGCTTCAGCCCCTCTTCCTCCAACCCCTGAAAGCTGTAGGGAGAGGTCCTGGGCTTGTAAGCCCCGCCTCTCAAGATTTGGGCACCCCCTTTTTTTACGATATAAGCACTTTCCATCAGTTGTTCGTCACTTTCAATAGAGCAGGGCCCGGCCATGACCACAAATTCCGGTCCTCCGATTTCGAAATCCCCGATCCGGATAAGGGTATCCCCGGCCCGACTCTCCCGGCTGGCCAGTTTATAGGGCTTAAGGATCGGCACAATCTTTTCCACCCCCGGAAGGTGCTCTACGGACTTTAATTGGGCCTTCCCCCGGTCGTCTCCGACCACCCCGATGATGGTCTGTTCCACACCCCGGGAAGGATGGGTCTGGTAGCCTACTGATTCAATCCATTGAATCACCCGGTTGACTTCGTCTTCTTGGGCATTCTTTTTCATCACGATCACCATTGCTGACTCCCTTTCGAGTGGCCTGGGTCCTTTCAGCCTTCCAGGGCTTAAAAATAAAAAAGCCATGGAGAGCATCTTTTCGTCTCCCCATGGCTTTTTTGATTTCTATTTTTATTTAGTTTCTTTAAGGCATCCTGAGCGATGGGCAGACCGGTAGGCAGTAATAATAAAAGTAATACCAAAAGCTAAAGCTGAAAAGTCTTTTACCCATCGTTTTCGATCTTTGATCCCCAAACGTTTAATAAGATACAGGTTAAAAGAAAGAGGGCCTCCTTGTCAAGAAAAAAATGAGGCCTTATTAATCGACGAATAGAGACTTTTCCATGGAAATGGTTAATCCGTCGCTTTCTTTCAGCCTCTGGAGCAGACCTTGAATTTTAGGCAGTTCGTAATGATAGAAAAAACGCATGGTGTGGAACTTGCCTTGATAGAATTGCCTTTCCAGCGCGGAAAGGTCGGTACTCAGGGCCTTCTGCAGGGACAGACCCTGGAGGAGCCATTGCCAGGCTATGGTGATGATCCCGAAAAGCTCCAGGTATAAGGTGGCATCGGCCAGGAAGAGCTCCGTTTTTCCTTCTTGGCCCAAGCTGACCAGATAGCCGGTGATCTTTTTTAACGACTCCAGGGACTCCCCCAGCATCCGGGCATAAGGATTCAGGGTGGGAACTGTTTCGGCCTCCCGGATCGTCTTTTGGACCTCTTCCACAAAAAGACTGAAGGCCTTCCCCCCTTTCATTAAAACCTTACGGCCCAGCAGATCCAGTCCCTGTATCCCGGTCGTTCCTTCATGAATGGGGTGGATACGGGCATCCCGATAAAAGAGTTCCAGGAGGAATTCGTCGCAGTAGCCATACCCTCCAAGACATTGGAGCCCCTGACTAATGGACAGGATCCCCATTTCCGATGGATAAGTCTTGGCAACGGGGGTCAGTAAATCCAGCAATAAATGGTACCGATTCCTTTCCTCCCCTTCGGTGATCTTCATCTGGTCAACATATCGGCTGCATTGCAATAAGATGGATAAGGACCCTTCCGTAATGGCCCGTTGAAAAAGCAGCATCCGCTTGATATCGGCATGCTCAATGATCGGGATTTGTGGTGTGGCAGGATCTTTGGCGGAAATTTTTCTCCCCTGCAAACGTTCCCGGGTATATTCCAGAGAGGCATAATAAGCGGCCGAGGCGATACCGGCCGCCCCTAACCCCACGTTGATCCTGGCTTCGTTCATCATCTGGAACATATAGGGCAGACCCTGGTGCGGCTCGCCGACCAGATACCCCCGGCAGTCATCCATTTCCCCCATACTTAACTGGGTAATGGGGGCCCCCCGGTATCCGAGCTTATGATAAACACCGGCCACCTGGAGATCATTAAAAACCAGTTCCCGGCCCTCCACCCTTTTTTTGGGGACCACAAAAAGAGAAATCCCTTTGACCCCGGCCGGGGCCCCTTTGATTTTGGCCAGCATCAAATGGACTACATTGTCAACCCCGTCATGATCTCCGGCCGAGATAAAAATCTTTTGGCCGCGGATCCGGTAAAATCCCTGATCGGTCGGGAGGGCCATCGTCTGAATATCGGACAGAGAACTTCCGGCCTGAGGTTCGGTTAAGGCCATGGTCCCCTGCCACTCACCGGAAAGCATCCTGGGGACATATAATTCCTTCAGTTCCTCGGAACCGAAAGACAGGATCAGATTGGCCGCCCCGGCAGTCAAATGGGGATAAACACTGGCCGAGTAATTGGCGGCAGAAAAAATGAACTGGCCGGCCGTGGAAATAAGCTGGGGAATCTGCTGCCCGCCCTGATCGAAGGTGAAAAGAGACGCAATCCAGCCCCCTTCGCCGGATTCCTTCATAAAGGTCCTGACCGTTGGATGTACCTTGACTTCTCCATTAATGAAAGCCGGAGGGGTCTGGTCCATCTCCCGAAGGGCCGGCCGGAGCATGTCTTGTCCCATCTTCAGGGCCGTCTCCAAGGTCAGGTCAAAGATCTCCCGGCTGTGTTCCTGAAAATAGGGATATTGGATAAGGTCTTCAATCTGGAAAACCTCATAAAGCATAAATTTTAGATTTCGCAAACTGACAAATTGATCCATTAGAAAATCCTCCTCTCAAAAGCCCATCGACAAGGAAGTAATCGGGCAGACAAACAATCAAACTTCAAAAAATATTTTCTTCTATTAAAAGAATCATTTACCGTTACATATCATGACCACTTCTAAAAAACAAGACTTCAATTTATCAGCCCCATCTTTTTTGTTGATCATTCAATGATAATATCGTCTATTGATTGAAAAATAAGAGACAAACTTGGTGTTATGGTTAATTACCAGAGTGGAATTGGATAAAATACCTTTGGGGACCGTCAAAACTTTTTCCCCTATTTTCAAAATAAGGACATCTGTTTCTTCCTGGGCCGCACCGGTTTTTTGGTCCCTTCAGGACAATGCGTATGATTCAAAAAGGTCCCCATATCCTCCAGAAATGGGGATGGCCTTTGGACCAATCTCTGACCGAACAGGGTTCTTTTTTTGGCCCAGGTCAGAAAGAGCTTTTCCTTGGCCCGGGTCAGGCCGACATAAAAAAGTCGTCGCTCTTCTTCCGGGTCCGATTCCTTAAGTACTGATAAGGGCAGGAGGTTTTCTTCACACCCGCTGATAATGACCACCGGAAACTCAAGTCCTTTGGCGGCATGAAGGGTCAGGAGTTTAACGGTTTCCTGATCCGGTTCATAGGTATCCAAGCCGGTTTGCAGGGAAAGGATTTCTATAAATTCATCCAAGGGGCCCTTGAAGGCGGCGGCCTGGAGACGAAGTTTTTTTAAGGCCTCAATCCCTTCATCCGCTAAAGGCTGGGGGATAAAGGTTTCCCCGGATAAGCTCTTTTCTACAGCGGCACCAGGGGAAATATTCGAGGGGAGAAAAGACCTGAGCATTTTCAGACAGGTCCGGATTTCCGGTCTTTCAGCCCAGTGGACCTCCTGAATCTTTTTAAAGGGAATCCCTTTTTTGAGTAAAGCCTTGGCCAATAGATCCCCCTGGGCATGGAGCCGGTATAAGACCAGAAAATCTGCAAAGCTTCTGGACTGGCCTTGACTTGGCCTGGGGGAAAACCCCTGATCCCCAACCGATAAGCTTAGACCTCCCATTTCTTCTTCAATGATCTGGGCGATATATTCCCCTTCTTCTTCGGCATTTGACAGGACCGCTACCGGCACCCGGGGCTCACCCTTCCGGCAGGAAATTAAAGGGATGGATCGGTTTTGCGGAGAGCCCTCCAGGACCTGAGAAGAAGCGGCCAATAGGGTCTGGTTCAACCGAAAGGTTTCCGTTAGGACGATTTCAGTCAACGAGGGACAGTCCCGATGGAGGCGGGCAAAGAAATCGGCGCTGGCCCCGCGAAAACCGTATATGGCCTGATTGGGATCTCCAATGACCATCCATTCCCCATCCTTTCGGGTTATTAGTTGAAAAAGCCGGTACTGGACCGGATTGATGTCTTGAAATTCATCTATGAACAGATAGGGAAACCGGCCTTGAAGGGTGGCCCGGAGGTCTGGGTTTTTTTCTAAAATAATTACGGCTTGCAGGAGAAGTTCGTCAAAATCCCAATATTTTCCGATGGCCAGCTTTTGCTGAAAAGCCTGATATAACAAAGGCCATTGCGGATAGGTGTCCCAACGAGGAAGGGATTCCGGGGCTTCAGGCTCGACCAGGGCATTTTTAGCCAGGGAGATGCGTCTGGCTAATTCTTTAAAAGACTGGGCCGGGAAGTCCCGAACCTTTTCTCGGACCGTTTCCTTTAGTAAAATCAAGGCCTCGTTTTCCGACAGCAGTTGAGAAGGAGAGGGGCTTTGGTCCAGAAGAAAACGATAACAAAAGCCGTGAAAGGTAGAAATCCAGGGAGGGGAAAGGGTTGGGACCTCCCGACAAAGCAGATCAACCCGGGAGCGCATCTCTTCGGCGGCTTTATTGGTGAAGGTGATGGCCAATATTTGTTCCGCTTCAGCGATTCGTTCGGCCATCAAATGGGCCAGCCGGTAGGTCAAGGTCCGGGTCTTCCCGGTCCCAGGTCCGGCCAAAACCATTAGAGGACCGCCCCGATGTCGGACTGCTTGCCCTTGGGAAGGCGTCAGGGAAGAAAGATCCATAAAAAAAACAGGCCGGGAATTACCCGGCCTGTTCCATAACTAAGCGTAACGGTTAAACTTCTTTAACTGTAATCGCACCGGTTTCACAGACTTCAACACAACTTTCGCACCCCAGACATTCGTCCATATTGACGGGTACGGCCTTGTTGTCCTGAAGTTCAAAAACACTTACCGGGCAGGTATCCACGCAATTGGAATCTCCCGTGCATTTGTCGGCATCCACCGTAACTTGAAACATTGATTTTTTCCTCCTTATGATTTAGATAAATTTTATCCAAAAACAACCAGTTAGGTATCTTTGGGCTTTTCCCTTGTCAGATCAAAACCTATGGGGCTTCAAATAACCGGGAAGATTAAATTATTTTTATCCAAAGGTCAAACAATTTTTTTATTTAAAATTTACCCCCCGTCTCTATTTTGTAACTATTTAATATGACGATATTTTAAAAAAAATTAGGCCGGGCCGCCAAAAAGATTGACCTGGATAATTCTTATGGTACATTAAAAAACAGGAAGAGAATTAAGGAGGCCCCCATGCTTGATGACCAAGATGCCCTACGCTATAACCGGCAAATCCTGATTAAAGATTTTGGAATCGAAGGCCAGGAAAAATTAAAAAAAAGCCGGATTTTAATTGCCGGTGCCGGTGGCCTGGGTTCGGCGGCCGCCTTTTATTTAGCTGCCGCGGGCATAGGCTTCTTAAGGATAGTGGATAAAGACCAGGTTGAACTGAGCAATTTAAACCGGCAGATTCTCCATTGGGAAAAAGACATCGGCCGACTCAAAGTGGAATCGGCCAGGGAAAAATTATCCGGACTCAACCCAGGAATTGAGGTGGAGGTCCGGGCCGAGGTGATCAATGAGGAAACCCTGCCTGAATTAATGGCCGGTTGTGATCTGGTGCTGGATGGGTTGGACAATTTTCCGACCCGCTACCTGATCAATCAGCAGATACTCAGCCAAAGAATTCCATTTATCTATGGTGGGATCCTCGGCCTGATGGGCATGGCAACCGTCATCCAACCCGGCCAGACCCCCTGCCTGAAATGCCTTTTCCCTCAAGCCCCGCCGCCACAGAAGTTCCCGGTCTTAGGAACTACACCCGGAATTATTGGTTTGATCGAGGCCAATGAGGCCATCAAATATCTTGTTGGCATTGGGAAGCTGTTGACCGGTCGGCTTCTGGTCTATAACGGATTGGAGATGCGTTTTTCAGAGGTCCAGATTGAACCCAACCCCGAATGCTCGGCCTGCGCTTAATTTGGTTACCTCATTCCACATTAATTTTAATTTGTCTTTCTTTAGCCTTTTCGCTTTTTGGCAGGGAAACGGTCAAAATCCCTTCTTTATGAGTGGCCTTAATTTTTTGGGGGTCCACTTCCGCAGGCAAACGGATGTTGCGAGCAAAAGAACCATACCGTCTTTCCACTAAGTGATAGGATTCCTCTTTCTCTTCCTTCTCCTGCTTCTTCTCCCCTTTCAAGGTCAACAAATCCCCACTGATGGAGACTTCAATATCTTTGGGGCCCAATCCCGGAAGTTCAGCGGTGATCACTATGTTTTCTTTTGTCTCCTTGACATCCAAAGCCGGCGCCCAAATGGTTTCTGAAAAAGGATGAAACCCGACTTCCCCAAAAAAACGACCCCATAAATCGTCCATCTCTTTTCTCAGTTTGGACAAACTCTTGGTCCTTTCCCAAGGAATTAGATCAAACATATCAACACCCCCTTTTTCTTGTGTGTGGCTTCCCTCGCTGAGGAAATTGATTTTGTTCAATAAATAATCATCCTTTTCTCTTTTGTCAAGATTTTGGGGATCAAAATGATCCGAGCAAATCATAGAATCCTGTTGTCAGCCTTTAAAGGGATAGAGTATAATTGCATTGGGGACTCTGCTTCAGGGACCGGGGGTCAGGGGTCAGGGATCAGTTAGAGAAAAAAGTCTTAAGTTTCAAATTACAGGTTGCAAGGGCAACCTTAAACTCTTTCCAGGGTTTTCACTTTGAGCTTTGAGCTTTGAGCTTTCAGCTTTGAGCTATTTTCCTTGAACCGATTTTTTTCATGATTCGTAACCCCCGCGGGGCATGCAAGCTTAATAAGGAGGAAATACTTATGTTTGAATTCATCCGAAAAAGTCTTCTGGCGGGCATAGGGGCCGCCGTTGTGACCAAAGAAAAGGTTGAATCGTTAACCAAGAAGTGGGTTGATGACGGAAAGATCTCCAGAGAGGAGGCCGAAAAACTGACCAACGAACTGGTTGAGAGCGGCCAAAAGCAGTGGGATGATCTTCAATCAAAGATCTCGGAAACCATTAAAAAGGGGCTTGAGGGCCTGAACCTTGTCACCAGAACGGATCTGGAGGCCCTTTCCCGGCAAATGGAAGAGATAGAGAAAAGGCTTGCGGCACTTGATGGAAAAGATGCATCCGCATTGCAAGACCATCCTTAACCTTACTTACCTTTGAACATCGGTTTTCTTTTTTCCAGAAAGGCCCGGGCCGCCTCCAGGTGGTCCTCGGTCTCGGCCAATAACGCCATCTGGGACGAGACATAATCGAGATGGTTCTTTAAGGAGTTGGTTTGGGCCTGATAGACCGCCCGTTTCATCATCTTGACGGCCAAGGGCGGATTACGGATAATCCTTTCCATAAAGGCTTGGGCTTCGGTCATCAATTGCTCCTGAGGGACCAGTTTGTTGACGATACCCAATTGAAAGGCCTGTTCGGCCGATATCAAATCTCCGGTCAATAATAGTTCCATGGCCTTCCCCATCCCTACTATCCGGGGCAGGAAATAGGCGTCTCCATCCCCGGCGATTAAACCCAGCTTGATAAAGGATTCGGCAAACCGCGCCCGCTCGGAGCAGATCCGTAAGTCCGACATCAAGGCCAGGCCCATCCCGGCCCCGGTGGCATCACCATTGATGGCCGCAATAAGCGGTTTATCCAGATCCTCAATCAGTAAAATAACCCGATGGATCCCTTCCCAGAGAAATCGTTTCATATCCCAGGCCCGGAGTTTGCCTTCGGCCATGGCCCGCACGTCTCCGCCGGCACAAAATGCATCCCCTTTCCCGGTCAGAATAATCCCCTTAACCGAATCATCATCCCGGGCTTCAATAATAAATTTATGCAACAGGTCGATCATTTCCGCGCTGAAGGCATTTTTTACCTCCGGCCGGTTGAATGAAATAACGGCGATAGCCTTTTCCACTTGATAAAGCACATGCGGTTCGGTCACGGGAGGCCTCCTTTTTATTTGAAATTCTGGAATCCAGGAACCAGAATTCAGCAGGATACTGACTTAAGGGCTATGTTTTTGGTTATAGAATAATCGGCGGCCAAGGTCAATCTTTTGTACGTTGGCAAAAATTTATTGAGGTTTTGGGGGGCCTATTGTATCCTTAA
>CAZVHO010000129.1:0-6700 GCA_964627515.1 uncultured Thermodesulfobacteriota bacterium
CCGGGCCAGTCATAGCGGTTAAAGAGGCCCAGTACCTCATGATCCAGACCGGTCACTTTCTTACCGAAATCCCGGGCGTATCTTTGGATAAAAAAGCGGGCCAGGGGTTCCAGGTCTTCTTTGCGTTCCCTCAAAGGGGGTAGTTTCACGGTGATTACTTTGAGTCGGCGATAAAGGTCTTCCCGAAACAGACCTTCCTGGACCCGGGGTTCCAGGTCCTTAAAGGCGCTGGCGATGATCAGAAGATCGATTTTTATCCCTTGAACCGCCCCGACCGGTCTTATTTCCTGATCTTCTAATACCCTTAATAGCTTGAACTGCATCGAATCCGATAAGGCATCGACTTTATCCAAATAAATCGTGCCTCCGTTGGCCTCCTCAAAAAGCCCCTTGGAAAATTGGCCGCTTTCTCCGGAAGTCCCCTTGGTCCGGCCAAACAATTCGGCTTCGATCCGTTCAATGGGAATAGCCTGGCAGTTAACCGAAAGGAAAGGTCGATCGGCACGGAAGCTGCTGAAATGAATGGCCCGGGCAATTAATTTTTTTCCGGTTCCCAGCTCTCCGATAAAGAGCACCGGGCTCCGGGCTTCGGCAATTTTTTTGATGCGGCTGATAATCTTAAGGATTTCATGATTTTCGCCAACGATGCGGCTCAGGTCGTAAGACCCGCCCATTTGCTTTTTAAGGAGGATGTTTTCTTTTTGAAGTGCCCGCTGTCTGAGGGCATTTTTGACGATTTGTTTGATTTCTTCATGGATAATAGGCTTTACGATATAATCATAGGCCCCGGCCCGAAGGGTCTCTACCGCCGTCTCCAAAGAGGCATAGGCGGTTATAATGATGACATTCTGATCCGGATTAATCTCCTTGACCCGTTTTAACATTTCTATACCGGTAATCCCGGGGAGGATGATATCGGTAATGATCAGGTCATAAAAACCTTCTTCAAAAAGTTCCAAGGCCTGCTCGGCGCTTCCCACGGCCTCGACCTGGTAGCCTTCTCGCTGAAAGACCCTTTTTAAAGACTCCCGCAAGGTTTCTTCGTCTTCGACAATCAGCAGTCGTTCATCCATCGGATTCCTCCCTGGGTAATTTTATGACAAAGGTGGTTCCCCCGCCTTGTCTGCTTTTGACGTTAATGACTCCGTGATGTTCTTTGATGATCCCATAACAGATGCTCAAGCCTAATCCGGTTCCCTTGCCCAAGGGTTTGGTGGTGAAAAAGGGGTCAAAGATCCGGTCAATTACGGAGTCTTCAATACCGGTCCCGGTATCGGAAAAGGCGATTTCCACGAAAGAACCCCCGGTTTTTATGGAAACATCCAATGTCCCGCCGCCCGGCATGGCATCCAGGGCGTTGAGCATCAGATTAAGAAAGACCTGCTGGATCTGGTCCGGATTGAGTTTGAAAGGCTGAACCGGTTCGATGTCGGTGGTCAGTTTGATGTTCTTAAATCGTTTGTCGTATTTGACCAGGTTGACCGTCCGGTCCAGGATTTCCGAGATGTTGCTGGCTGTTTTTTCGGATGAGGAAATCCTGGCAAAGTCCCCCAGGCTTCGAACCGTTTTAGCAATCCGTTCGATATGGCTGTTAATCGTTTTAAGGGCTTCAGCCGAAAAGTCAGCGTCTTCCAGGGAATTCATTTCCAGGGAACTCAGTTCCTGAACCAGGGAGGAAATGGAAGCCAGGGGATTTCCGATTTCATGGGAAATACCGGCCGTCAGCTTCCCCAGGCTGGCTAATTTTGAAGTCTGTAATAACTGTTCCTCCATTTTTTTCTTCTCGGTTATATTTTCTAAAATGACGACAAAACCACCCGAAGGATCTTTAAAAGGGCTGATATTGATCTTGATGGTCTGTTGGGTGGGGGTTTGAACCACCATTTCCTGAGGCCTGTTCTGTATCCAGGTCGTTCTATTAATCCAGGGCAAAAGGGGTTGTATGGATCGGTTAATGGTCACCGCTTTTTTTATCCCCGTAATGGTTTCCATGCCCTTGTTCCAGTATTTAACCCGCAGTAAGGCATCTATGGTAACGATCCCCAGGGGAGCGCTCTCGATAATATTTTCACTGAATTCTTTCAGGTAGGCCAGATTTCTATTAGCCTCGGCCAATTCCAGTCGGGACAAACGCAAGGTGTCGGTAATCTGCCGGATGGAATGGGAGAGATCCCCCCGTTCCTGTTCGGTAAGGGTTAATTTGTCCTCGAAAATAATGGTGGCGATGGCTGACCCAAGGGCACCGGACAGGACCCTTTCGGCCTCATCCTTTAAGCGGATCAAATAGCCCTGGGAAATCGCGTCCCGGCTGATTCCCTCCTGGCGCAAAAAGCGATCCACAAAATCCCTGGCTTCCATTTTTCCAATATACTGACCCAGCAGACCTTCAATTTCCATTATGGTATAGCTGATTTTTTTGGGAAGCACCTTGGGGGAATAGGATTCGACAAAAAGCAGGGCCTGGCGTTCTTCATCCCTTTTTTGTCTGGTCACCAGGGAAAGGCCCACATAGAGGAGCAGGTTAAAAAAAAGTCCCCAGAAGAGGGAGTGACTCCATTTGTCCAGACCTTTCAGGCCCAGGAGGGAGTGGGGGTTGAGCAGGTCCGAATAGAGGAGGAAAGAAAAAAGTTTATCCTGGCTGAGGACCTCGGCTTTCAGTAAAGCCGGCATCAATAAGGTATAAAACCAGATGATAAACCCTCCCAGGATTCCTCCTATGGCGCCGGTCCGGTTTCCTTTCTTCCAGTAAAGGCCCAGCAGGATGGAGGGTGCGAAGATGGTGACGGCTTCAAAGGATTTCAGTCCGATCTCCACCAGGGTATAAAATCTTCCGATAAAAATGGCAAAAAAATAGCCGAGAAAGACACATCCGATAATAATGATTCTCTTTATATTCAAAATGAGGATCGGGAACCCTTTGATCTGATGAAATCGAAAAATAGCCGGCATCACCAGGCTGTTCATCACCATCGTACTCAAGGCCAGAGATTCAACGATGATCATACCGGTGGCGGCGGAAAAGCCACCGATAAAGACCATCAGGGCCAGCAGGGAATTTCCTTTGCTTAAGGGAATGGTCAGAACGAAGCTGTCGGCTTCCAGTTGGCTGCCTCCCAGGAGGATTCCGCCAAAGGCCACCGGCAGGACAAATATATTGATCAACAGGAGATAGAGGGGAAATAACCACATGGCCTTGGAGAGATGAGAAACATCGGAATTTTCAACCACGGTCACATGAAATTGTCTGGGTAAAAATAAAATGGCCATCATGGAAAGAAAGGTTAAAGAGATCCATTCCGGGTATCCGACCGCCGCCCCTCCTCCCAAATCCAGAAGATACCGGAAAGGGGAATTTTGGATTTTATTAAAAATATCGGAAAAGCCGTCAAAAATGCCGTAGGTGACAAAGATCCCGACGAACAGGAAGGCTAATAATTTGACTATCGATTCAAAGGCGATGGCAAAAACCAGCCCCCCATGCCTTTCCGAGGCATCCAGCCGACGGGCACCGAATATGATGGCGAAGACGCCCAGGATCAAGGTGATCACCCAGCCGGCGGCCACGCTGCCCCGGGTCTCTCCGGCCAGGAGGGTGAAGGTGTTCATAATGGCCTTCATCTGAAGGCCCAGATAGGGGGTAATCCCGATTAAGGTGACCAGGGTAACCAGGGCCGAGAGGGACAGGGAGTTTCCATACCGGGAACCGATGAAATCGGAAATGGTGGTGATCCGGTGTTCCTTGGCAATCCCGATGATTTTGTTGAGAATGAGCCACCACAAGGAGGCCATCAAGGTAGGTCCGAGATAAACGGGCAGAAAGGACAAACCCGAGGTGGCTGCTTCTCCCACGCTTCCATAAAAGGTCCAGGAAGTACAATAGACGGCGATGGAAAGGGAATAGACAAAGGGGTTGGCCACGATGCTTTTCCCGACCTTTTCCCGGCGTTCGGCATAATAGGCCACCAGAAATAACAGGCTTAAATACCCCAGGATAATTAAAAACAAGAGCCAGCCCTTAAACATCATCTCCCCGCTTTGGCCTGGTCATCCGGCTGATCAGAAGGCCGACAATCAATATGAACAACCCCCATACGGCAAACAGATAGTAAGGCAGATAGGGTTTAAACAGGTCGAGAAACGGCCAGTTTAGAAATAACAGTCCGAGGAAAAACAAAAACGGCCAGACTTCCTTATGAAACATTTACCCCTTCTTTGTTAGACCGGTTGGTCAAATCGGCAACCCAATAACAGCATCTCTTCTTCAAAGGCCGTTGTCACTTTATAGGGCAGCTTGTGGAACAGCCGAACCATGGCCTGGTTTTGGGGCTGGGTATAGGCAAAAAAACCGGTGATGCCCTGATCCCGGGCCGCCTCGGCCAGTTTTTTTAAGAGCACAGTGCCGATCCCTTTTTTCTGCCAGGCCTTGAGCACTGAAAAGGCCGCCTCGGCCATATTGCTGGCCTGGACCAGAAAATAGCCCCCTACGCCGATTACCTTTTCAAACCCAAATTCCCCTATGACCGCCACCATGGCCAGTTCATGGACATAATCGACTTGCACCATATCGGTCAGGTCCTTACGGGAGAAAATCAGCTTTTCCTGAAGAAACCTGGAAAGGACATCGGCTTTGTCCAAATTATAAAAATGTTCCTGGATCAGCCGTTCATCCACGGGTCTGGCCGGGCGGAATAAGACCTGTTGTCCGCCCAATTCAACCACTTCCTCTAATTTATGGGGATAAACCCCGAAGATCGCATCCACCAGACGTCGTTCCGGTCCCAATAGTCCCAGCTCTTTGGCTTCATAAAAAAGGTCTTCCCGGAAATCCGGATGGGCGATGCTGATTAAGGCCATGGCCCGTTCCTGAAGACTTTTCCCGAAGAGATTAGCCACCCCGAACTCGCTGGCTACATAATGGACATCCCCCCGGGGAACCACGACGGCAATATCTCCCAGACTGGAAACAATACGGCTGCTTTTTCCATCCAAGGTCGTGGAAGGGATCATCAGGATGGCCTTTCCCCCCTCTGAGTCAGCCGATCCCCGGATGAAATCCAACATGCCCGAAATTCCCGAATAGTGGTTGAAAGGCAGGGCATCGGCCGCCACCTGCCCGGTCAGGTCCATGGCCATGGCCACATTAAGGGAAATCATCTTATGGTGTCGTGATATAATAGCCGGATTGTTGACATATTCCGAAGGGTGAAATTCGATACAGGGATTGTCATCTAAAAAATCATAGAGGTTTCTGGTGCCCATGGCGGCACTGGCCACTAACTTACCTTCGTTATACCCCTTTTTCCGGTTGGTAATCACCCCCCTGGCTACTAAATCCATGATGGCATCGGTCACAAAGTGGGTATGAATTCCCAAATCTTTCTTGTCCTGTAAGGCCAGCAGGATGGCGTGGGGTGTGGCGCCCAAACTCAATTGGAGGGTCGACCCGTCATCGATCAGTTTGGTCACGTGCCTGGCGATCATATGGGCCGATTCTAATTCCGGGGGTTGGTTTATGGTGATGAGTTCTTCTTCCAATTCAACCACCAGGTCTACTTCATTGACATGGATGAAGCTGCGACCGAGGACGCGGGGCATGCGGGAATTTACCTGGGCAATAACCAGATCGGCCGATTGGGCGGCGGCCATGGTGACATCAACCGAAATACCCAAACTCATCCAGCCAAAATCATCGGGGGGTGACACCTGGATCAAAGCGACATGGACGGGAAGTTGTCTGCTTTTAAAAAGACGGGGAAGGGCCGATAGATTGATCGGGGTGATAAAACGTTTATTCTTGGCCAAGCTCCTGGTTTTTACTGAACCCAGATAAAAAGAACGAATATTAAAGCAGTCACAATAGGATCTGTTGGCAATTAATGTCAGGGGGGAACTGTCCAGACTCAGGAGACGCATAATCTCCAGATCGGAAAAACGAAAGGACTGGCGTGCCAGTTCTTTTACGAGGCCTTGCGGTTCCCCGGCAGCAGAACCGATGAATACCCGTTCCCCGGGTCTGATGTGTTGAATGGCTTCCTGGGGTGTTGTGAGTTTTCTCCGATAATCATCCGGCCAGTTAGGACTAGCCATATTTTTGTCCCCGCAGGCAATGAGCGTTGCAAGTTGTAGGTTGCCGGTCGATAGTCTTTCCTGATCCCGGATGCTGGATCCTGGATGTTGGATAAGGCACTGAATGCCTCCGGGATAAAAGATTTTTTTATTTTTTAGGCGGGTGTACGGTCAGCACCGAACAGTTGGCCCGCCGGACCACCTTTTCGGCGGTGCTGCCCAAAAAAAAGTGGGCCAATCCGGTCAACCCATGGGTCCCCATAACGATCAGATCCATTTTTTCCTGATCAACGAAATTCAAGATCTCACTGGCCGGATGGCCGGAAAGGACCCGGATGAAGGCATTCTGATAATCGCCCATTTTTTGTAAATAAACGGTTTCAATTTGCTCCATGGCCCGCTGGACGGCATCCTTGTAAAATTGCAGGTTGGCCTGTTCGGAAATAAAATCCTCCATGACCGGTGAAGGAAAAACCAGCGGGGGGACTACATGGAGCAGATACAACTGGGCTTGGTATTTCAGGGTCAGGTCAAAGGCTAAATCAAAGGCCTGTTCCGAATTTTCCGAGAAATCCGTGCAGAAGGCGATTTTTTTTAGGGATACCATGGAACACCTCGCTATTGATAGGGATTT
>CAZVHO010000129.1:6800-14779 GCA_964627515.1 uncultured Thermodesulfobacteriota bacterium
TAAATCCAAAATCAGGAGGATGATTATGGCCGAAATAACATCGATGATGGAGGAAACGAGGCAATTTCCACCTCCTAAAGAGTTTGTGGATCAGTCTTACATCAAGAGCAGGCAAGAGTATGAAAAGATGTGGAAGGAATCTATTGAAGAGCCGGAAAAATTCTGGGGGGCCGCGGCCTCGGAACTATTCTGGTTTAAGAAATGGGACCGGGTGAATGAAGAAGATTTTGCCAAGGGGAAACTGGCCTGGTTTCTCGGTGGAAAAACCAACCTCGCTTATAACTGTCTTGATTACCAAATCGAAAAGGGGAAAGGGGAAAAGGTGGCCCTCATTTTCCAGGGCGAACCCGATGAGGATGTCCGGAAGTTTACCTACCAAGACCTCTTCAAGGAAGTTTCAAAATTCGCCAACGTCCTGAAGAAAAAAGGCGTCCAAAAAGGGGACCGGGTGGCCATTTATTTGCCCATGATTGCCGAACTCCCCATGGCCATGTTGGCCTGCGCTCGTATCGGGGCCATCCATACTATCGTTTTCGGAGGGTTTTCCGCTGAGTCCTTACGAGACCGAATTCTCGACGCCGGGGCCAAGGTCCTGATTACAGCCAATGGCTATTGGCGGTCCGGCAGGCAAGTGAGCTCTAAGGCCAATGCCGATGCCGCGGTTAATTATTGCGCCAAACAAGGGCACCAGGTCAAGACCGTGGTGGTGGTGAAACGGCTGGAGAATTTTGATGTTCCCATGACGGCAGGGAGAGATACCTGGTGGCAGGATGAAATGAACGCCCCGGACATCAGCCCGAATTGCCCGGCCGAGCCAATGGATGCGGAAGACCCGCTTTTTATCCTTTATACCTCAGGGTCCACCGGCAAACCCAAAGGGGTTCTCCATACCACCGGCGGCTATATGGTGTATACCTATCTTTCTTTTAAATATGTCTTTGATTATAAGGACCGGGATATCTTCTGGTGTACGGCCGACATCGGCTGGGTAACCGGTCACTCCTACATTGTTTACGGCCCCCTGGCCAATGGAGCAACCTCCATCGTCTTCGAAAGTGTGCCTACCTACCCAAAACCTGACCGGTTCTGGCAGATGGTAGAGAAGTTTGGGGTCAATATTTTTTATACCGCTCCGACCGCTATCCGGGCAGTGATGCGCGAGGGGGATCAGTGGCCGAACGGAAGAGACCTTTCCTCGCTGAGGCTCCTGGGCACGGTCGGTGAGCCGATCAACCCGGAAGCCTGGATGTGGTACCATAAGGTAATCGGCAAGGAGAAATGCCCCATCGTCGATACCTGGTGGCAGACCGAGACGGGTGGAATCCTGATTACGCCCCTGCCCGGTGCCTGGCCGACGAAACCCGGGTCGGCCACCCTGCCTTTTTTTGGGGTGGAACCGGTGGTCTTGAAGGGAAGGGCTTCGGCCGATGAGGCGCCTATAACGGCAGGGGTCAATGAAGGCGGTGAGCTCTGTATCAAAAGATCGTGGCCGGGGTTGATGAGGACAGTCTACGGCGAGCCCGAGCGGTTTTTTAATACCTATTTTGTCCAGCAGCCCGGATTTTACTTCACTGGCGACGGTGCGAGAAGGGATCAAGACGGCTATTTCTGGTTGATGGGCCGGATCGACGATGTGGTGAATGTTTCCGGTCATCGGATCGGCACGGCCGAAGTCGAAAGCGCTCTTGTTTCCCATCGGGCTGTGGCCGAAGCCGCGGTCGTCGGTTTCCCGCATGCGATAAAAGGCGAAGATCTTTATGCTTACGTGATACTTAAAATCGGTTTTGAGGGAAGCGATCAATTAAAAAAAGACCTGGTCGACCATGTAAGAAAGGAAATCGGTCCTATAGCCTCCCCCGGAAAGCTCCAGTTTGTCCCCGGTCTTCCGAAAACCAGATCCGGTAAGATTATGAGAAGGATCTTAAGAAAGGTAGCCTCCGGCGACATCGGACAACTTGGCGATACGACAACCCTGGCTGATCCGTCGGTGGTCGACGACATTGTGAAAGGCAGGTTGTAAGCCAGACCTTCAACCATCGTCTGAGGCCTCGCCGTTCCTCCGGACGGCTTAGACATCCAAAGCGTTCAGACGATCGTTTTATTTGTTCTCATCGGCCGGGCTAACCCCGTTCGCCGACCCGGACGGGGTTAGCGCTTGCGATGCCTATTCAGAGGGCTACAAGGGAGGACAAAGAAAAATGTCAATAAAAGCCGATAAAGAGCCATCAAAGGCCTGGGTTGTAGCCTTTGCCGGGGTAGCCATTAACCTCTGCTTAGGGATCTTGTACGCCTGGAGTGTTTGGAAAAAGGCCCTGGTCGACAAAACGAAAGCGGATGCCGGGGAGGTTATGACCGGGATCAACGCCGGTTGGGCCTATCTGACCGATACGCAGGGAACGGTGGCCTATTTCCTGTGCGGACTGATATTTGCCGTTTTTATGATTCCCGGTGGCAAGCTCCAGGACCGGTACGGTCCGAAAATAGGGGCCACATTAGGAGGCCTTTCCCTGGCAACGGGGTGCATTGTCGCCGGCTTAATGAAAAGTTATTTTGGTTTGATTCTCGGGTTTGGAATTCTGGGAGGTATAGGTATGGGTCTGGGTTATGCCGCGCCCACGCCGGCTGCCTTGAAATGGTTTGGACCTCACCGAAGGGGTTTAATCGCCGGTATAGTGGTCGGCGGTTACGGAGGTGCAGCCCTCTATATCGCCCCTTTGGGACAGTTTTTTATTGAAAAATATGGTATTTCAGGCAGCTTTATCGGTTTGGGGATCATCTTTGCGGTTGTGGTGATCATTGCCGGGCAGATGTTGTCCCAACCCCCTGCCGGTTATATCCCCGTCGGGCCGCCCCCCGGCCAAACTAAAAAAGCCATAACCACCACCGCGGCGGCCGATTATCCCCCGACCGAGATGCTATCCAATTGGCAATACTATACCCTGGTTTTAATGTTTATCGGCAGCGCCCAATCGGGTTTATTGGTTATTGCCAATGCCGCCCCCCTTTTGGCCAAGACCGCCGGGAAACTCGAATTTTTTGCTAAAAACGCTTGGATCATAGCGGCCTTTGGCGGTATGGTCAATGCCCTCGGCCGGGTCGGTTCCGGGCTTTATTCGGATAAGATCGGGCGGGGAAACGCCTATACCGTCAATCTACTGGTATCGGCCGTATTTTTGTTGGCTACCCCTTTTATCATCAATGCCGCCAGCATACCCCTTTTGTTCCTGGCCACCGGAGTAGCCTATTGGCAATATGGGGGAGGTCTTTCGATTATGCCGGCCTTCACGGCGGATTTCTTCGGGTCAAAAAACCTGGGGGTCAACTACGGGCTGGTATTTCTCGGTTGGGGATTGGGGTTTTTAATGCCTTTGGCGGCCGGATTCATTAAAGACAGTACCGGTTCCTATTCCCTGTCATTTTATGTCTCGGCGGTAATCTTGATCATAGCGGTGATCCTTTGCCGCTTCCTCAAGAAACCGGCCAAGGCATAAAGAAGTCCGGAGTTGAGAACTAAGCCTTCATGCCCCAGAGGGCATCACGAAGCATGAAAATATTGCTAAGACGTGGAGTTAGCTCGTTATTCCGGCGAAATCCGGAATCCAGGGCGAAAGAAAGTCCGTAACCTGCTGGATGCCGGATCAAGCCTGCCCCGTACACGATACGGGGTCCGGCATGACGGAGAACAAACAAGCCTGGAGGTAAATCCAGGGTTATTTTCGTATTAAAAACTCCGAACGGTTCAGAGACCGTGTAAAGGGAAAACCGTTTTCTGGATATAGTCCACCACTCTTCGGGCTTCCTGAAGGGCTTTTTCTTTGGTTTCTCCTTCACTGAGGTAAGGATAGTCATAAAGACTCCCGACCTCCATTTCCGGCCCGAACATCATCCCTCCGACCAGGCCGGCAAATTCGTCTACCGGTACAACCTGATTCAGAATAGCCCAGGCCAGGGTCCAGCATCGGGCGGTGCGGTAGAGATCATAGCCCCCTCCACCAAGTCCGAGCACCTTGGGACAGAGTTCCTGGATAGCCCTGACCGTTCGCTGATAGCCGTTATTCGTCAGCCTTAAATGGGTCATGGGGTCGGAAATCAAGGTGTCGGCCCCGAGTTCGGCTATGATGATATCCGGTCTGAAAGAGCGGACCAGCGGCGGGACAACCCCATCAAAGGCCAGGGCGTAGACCTCATCATCACACCAGGGCTCTAAAGGGACATTGACCGTAAAACCTCTTCCCTCCCCTTCTCCTATTTCCGTTTCCCAACCCGACCAGGGGTAGAGGGTCCTTCCTGTCTCATGAAGGGAAATAAACAAGACCCTCGGATCTTGATAGAAGGCCTCCTGAACCCCGTTCCCATGATGGGCATCGCAATCGATAAAGGCGATTTTTAATCCCTGGACTTTCCTGAGGGCCTCTATGATGGTAATAGCAATGTCGTTCACATAACAGAAGCCTTCCACATGATCAGGCCGGGCATGGTGAAAACCTCCGAAAGGGTTAAAGGCCGCATCGGCCTGGCCTTTAAGGATATGTTGCATGGCCTGATAGGTCCCTCCGGCCCCCCGCAACGACCACTCATAGATGCCCGGGAGGATGGGATTGTCCGTGGTTCCTAAACCGTATTCCAGCATCTCGAGGCTGAACTCGCCCTGGCTGGCTTTTTGGATTAAATGAATCAGATGGGGCGTATGAAAAAGGGTCAGGAGGTTCTCGTCCAAGGGTTCAGGGTCGAGGGTCGTCATCCAGGGATGATTCATAACCCCATACCGGGTACAAAGGTCGTAGGTTTTGGTGGCCCTTTCAGGCTTGTAGGGGTGGTCGTATCCAAAATCAAATTGGCCCATCTCTCCGGAATAAACAAAGATCGTCTTCATGATTACCTCATTATTTGGTTTAAAGGCGGTCCTTCAATAGTGGCCCAATGGGAACCTCAACCAGTTCAACCGATGGCATCGGCTATCATGGTCAGGAGTCTTTGGGGTGAGATCGGTTTGGAGATAAAAAGGGTGGCTCCTACTTCAAGCCCTCGCTTTTTGTCCTCTTCCTGGTTTTTGGCGGTCAGAAATAATATGGGTTTGTCTTTGTAGTTGTTTTTCTTCCGGATCATCTTGCAGAGCTCGAACCCATCCATTTCCGGCATGATGATGTCAAGTATCAGGAGATCAAAATCTTCCGTATCGATTTTTTTAAGGGCCTCGGAACCTCTGGAAAAGGGTTGGACCTCATAATTTTCAGAGCTGAGCAGTTCCTTCAAGGCGAGGAGAACCAGTTCATCATCATCAACAATAAGTATGCGTTTGGCCATTTCCCTACTCCTTTTAGATTCTTAAATTGTCATTCTGAATTTATCACTCAATTTTCTAAAACAAGAGATCATCCGCTTCTGGTCGGACGATTCTGGATTAAACTACCGATACTGGATTCCGGATAAAAACAAACAAACGATACTTGATAAAATCCAGCATCCAGTATCCAGCATCCAGCATCAAGCAGGGAGCACTTCGTTTGAGTGAAGAGGCAAGACCCCTTTAGCCTCAGGTTCGTCGAAGACGAAGGCTCCTCAAGCGAAGCGATCCTTAAACACTCCGGGCAAGGGGGAGAAGTATTTTGACTTCGGTCCCGACACCGGGCTGACTCTTGATTCCCAGCCTTCCTCCATGGGCCTCGACAATTCCAAAACAAAGAGAGAGGCCCAAGCCAGTGCCCTTGCCCACTTGTTTGGTACTGAAAAAGGGCTCAAAGACCTTTCCCAGGATTTCCTCAGGGATTCCCTCTCCTGTATCCGTAACCGTAACAGCCACAGAGGGAGGATCATCCTCTTCACTCAGGTAAGAACGAATAGTTAACTCCTTTGGTCCCATAACGTTTTCCATGGCATCCCGGGCATTGGAAATCAGATTGAGAAAAACCTGTTCCAGTTGATTGGAATCGCCCCTGATATGGGGCAGGGTGCCTGATAATCTCTTGATAATGGTGATATTATGGTTGAGGAGTTGCTGGCCGGTGAGAATCAAGGCATTCTCGACAGGCTGGTTGATGTCCAGGTCTTGAAAATCGGATTCGGTCTGTCTGGAAAACTCCCTGAGGTGATTAACGATTTTCTCGATCCGGTCATTGCACCGGCCGATGATTTCCAAACGATCCCGGTTCGGACATTCCGGGTGAAGATTTTTCATGATTACATGAAAGATGGTCTGAGAGGCCATAAGGGGATTATTCAATTCATGGGCCACCCCGGCCACCAACTCCCCAAGTGCCCTCATTTTCGAGGCCTCGACCAGGTAAAACTGGGTTTCTTTAAGCTTGGCCTCTAAGCGCTTTTGCTCGGAGATGTTTTTAAATATCCCGGCCGTGCCGATAACCTTTCCCTCTTCATCACGGAGCAGAGAATTGGAGGTCAGAATGGTCAAAACCTCTCCACTTCGGCTTTTGACCTGCATTTCATAATTATTGATTCTATCATCTACCCCGAGAAGGTTCATGATATCCCAAGCCTCTTGAATGCCCCGGACATACAGAGTCGATATGTGCTTTTCTAACAGTTCCGACCTCTGGTATTTCAGCATTTCTTCCATAGCCCGATTCAGATAGGTTATTTTTCCCCTCAGATCGGTTGTTACAATCCCATCGGCAGAACTCTCCATGATGTTTTCCAAAAATTGTTTGGTCCCCCGAAGCTCCCTTTCCAGGGCCTTTCTCAGAGTGATATTGCGAACAATTTCTACATACCCTTTTATCTCCCCTCCGGAGTCGGAAATGGCTGTAACCGATGAATGGGCCGGGAAGCGATGACCGTCTTTCTGAACCCGATCCATCTCCTGTTCGCTGAGACCGTCGACCCGGCTCTCCCGAAAAAGTACCTTATCGATCCCGCCTCCGGCAATCTCAGGGGGAAGGGTAATGGAAATATGTTGTTTATTGAGGACCTCCTCTTTCTTCCAGGCGAAAATTTTTTCGGCCCCTTTATTAAATTCGATGATGATGCCGTTGATATCCATGGCTATAATGGCATATTGGGTAGCACTTTCCAGGATGCTCTTTAAAAATTGGGAAAGATTTCGGTATTTCTCCTTGGAATCCATGAGGTCCCGGGTCCTGACCTCGATCACTCTTTCCAGATCCGTCGTATAGTTCTGGATTTGGGCGGCCATCCGGTTGAAGGAATCTCCCAGGATACCAATCTCATCCGATCCGTGCACTCGGACTCTCTGGGAAAGGTCTCCGGCCGCCATCCGGGTGGTAACTTCCGTAAGACTCAAGATCGGCCTGGTCAAGACCCTGGCCAGGACGATGGTCAGTGCGAAGGCCATGACCAGGCTTACTAAAACCACCAGCAGGATAAACCTTTCGGTTTCATAAAGAGAATGATAGATCTCTTCTTCATAGGCGCCGGCTACGATGATCCAATCCCAGGGTTTGAAATAGATAAACTTAGTAAGCTTCTGCCTGGGTTTGGTTTCTCCCAATTCCGGGTTCATCCAGGGATAACGGATCGTCCCAACCTGTTCGTTTTTTAGGAGTAAGGCCTCTTTGATCATCGTGCGTATATATTTGAATCCGCTTGAATCGGTCGAATCAAGGATGTTTTCCCCTTCTTTGGCCGGGTGGACCCGGAGGATCCCGTGGGTATCTATGGCATAGGCATACCCGGTGCCCCTTAGTTTAAACTGGCCGATCGCCTTCTTTAAGATACTGAACCCCTTTTCCTTATCCAGGTCCGAAACCGCTTTGGTCAGCCTTATTTCCTGCTGAGCCTCACACATGGCATAGATGTTCCTGACCAGATGTTCCATTTCTTCTTCGCTGGTTTTTTTAAGGGCCTCATTAAACCGGTCCAGGCTTAGGTAGACAATAATCAATAGGGGAAACAGGACCAGAAAGAGGGTCACGCCGGTGAGTTTTCCGCGAATCTTCCAGTCCCGGAAGGGACTAATGAACTTGCTGGTATTTTGGGGATGGTCTTGGTTCATCGGCCCAGTA
>CAZVHO010000130.1:0-6357 GCA_964627515.1 uncultured Thermodesulfobacteriota bacterium
CCGGGAGAAGCCGTGGAGCTTCCGAGAGGAAACGAACGGATCCTTTTTGTCGACGATGAAGAAGCCATCGCCCACTTGGGTCGAAAAATGCTGGAACACCTTGGTTATGAAGTCGTAGTCACCACAAGCAGCCAGGAAGCCCTGGAGATCTTTATGAGAGAATCGAAAAAATTCGACCTGGTTATCACCGACCACATCATGCCCAAGATGACCGGTACGGAACTGGCCCAAAAGATCATCCGGATCAGGCCCGAGATACCGATTATCCTGATTACCGGACTGGGCGACATGATGACGGCCGCACAAAAAGAGGCCATGGGCATAAGGAAATTAATCATGAAACCCCTGGTGATTCATGCACTGGCTGAAAAAGTCCGCGAAGTACTGGACCAACAGGCCGACAATCGAGGATAAATCCAAATGGCCAAAGTTCTGATCATTGATGATGACCAGGGAATGTGTGTTATCCTATCAGCCGCGGTCGGGCAGACAGGACATGAGACCACCTGCGTCCACACCTTAAGGGAAGGCTGGCAAGCAGCCTCTCTCGGGACCTTTGACGTGGTTTTTCTCGATGTCATGCTGCCTGATGGGAATGGGTTGGATTTATTGCCAAAGCTCAGGGGAATCCTATCGAAACCCGAGGTCATCATCATTACCTCCCAGGGTGATCCTGACGGGGCGGAATTGGCGATCAGAAAGGGGGCCTGGGATTATGTGGAAAAGCCTTCTTCCATTAAAGCCATGATTCTGCCCCTTCTCCGGGCCCTGCAATACCGGGAGGAAAAGGTGATAAAAAAGCAGATGGTAGCCTTGAAACGAGAGGGCATCGTCGGCGAAAATTCCCAAATAGAAGCTTGTCTGGATCTTGTAGCCCAGGCGGCCGGCAGTAATGTCAATGTATTGATCACCGGTGAAACCGGGACGGGTAAGGAACTTTTTGCCAAGGCCATCCATGCCAACAGCCCCCGTTCCAATAAAAATTTCGTTGTGGTAGATTGTGGGGCCTTACCGGAAACCCTTATCGAAAGCGTGCTGTTCGGCCATGAGAAGGGAGCCTTTACCGGTGCAGACCGGTCCAAAGAGGGGCTGATCAAGCAAGCCGATGGTGGGACCCTTTTTTTAGATGAAGTGGGGGAGCTTCCTCCAACCATTCAAAAGACCTTCCTCCGAGTTCTTCAGGAGCACCGATTCCGTCCAGTGGGCGGTAAACAGGAGATCGGGAGCGATTTTCGATTAGTCACCGCAACCAATCGTGATCTTGATGAGATGGTCAAAAAAGGGCGATTCCGAAAAGATCTTCTTTATCGACTGAATGCCATCACCATCACCATCCCGCCCCTTAGACAACGCCTTGATGACCTCATGGAACTGGTTATGCATTTTCTGGCCAAAAACTGTGCAAAAATGGGGATAGAAACGAAAGGGTTGTCCCCGGAGTTCCTCCAGACGCTTCGGGATTATGCCTGGCCGGGGAATGTCCGTCAATTGATAAACAGCCTGGAAGAGGCCATTATTAAAGCCCGCCATGAACCCATCCTTTTTCCCCTGCACCTGCCCAATCACATCCGGATTGAAACAACCAGTATGCCCTTGGAAAGACATAAGAAACCTTTAACGAAAGAAATATCTTCGGAAAAGGCCCAATCTGATAAGTCGTTGCGCAAATTCCAAGAGGTCCGGGAAACTACCCTGGCAGATATGGAACAAAAATATTTTCAACATTTGATGGAATCTACCAAAGGAAGTATTAAAGAAGCCTGCCGGATTTCCGGTCTAAGCCGGAATCGCCTCTATATTTACCTGAAGAGACATCATATCGATAGAATGGGTTGGCATTGACCAGAAGGCTCAAGATCTTCATTTGTAACGCTTTCCGATACATTTGATCCCATAATCAAAACAAATGTAATTTAAAAAAAATCAGTATTTCCCTTTCTATTAAAGGTCTCCACCCTTTCGCACACATCATAACCAATTGAAATAATTTAAGTAACTCTACTCTTAGCCTAATTGGCATGCTTTTCGAATAGGGAATATTGAATTAATTTTCTAATGTTACAGAAGGGAAGTTTTTATGAAAAAAATGAAATTGAGCGTTAAATTGGTCGGGGGTTTTGGTCTGGTGGCTCTAATCACCTTGCTGGTCGGATTTCTTGGTTGGAACGGGGTTTCCAACTCGGTGGAAGCTTCCCGGAAGTTGAATTATTCCCAAAGCGTGGGCAAGGAAATTTTACAGCGGGAAGTGGATCATCTTAATTGGGCCAGGAAGGTGGGGCAATTTCAACGCAATGAAGATGCGACGGCGATCGATGTGGAAAAAGACGAACATAAATGCGGGTTCGGAAAATGGTATTACGGGGATGGCCGGAAGGCAGCCGAGGCCGATATGCCGGAGATAAAAGGACCGTTGGCCCAGATCGAAGATCCCCATCGGAAACTGCATCAATCCGCCCAGGAGTTGGAAAACATATTAAAAAAAGGCAAAGAATTTCGAAAAGACGCCATAGCCTATTATCAAAATGAAACCCTGGAAACCCTGAAAAAGGTCCAAAATATTTTAAGCGAAATTGGGCCCAAAGTTGATCAACATATAATGGATAGCGGTAAAACAGCCAATAACCAGGCAGGCCGGATAAAATTCATCTCCCTACTGGGAATGGGTATCGGGACGTTTCTGGCCCTGATTCTGGGGATTTTTTTAAGCCGCTCTATAACCCGGCCGGTTCAACGGGTGGTCGACGGTCTTAGTGAAGGGGCCGATCAGGTAGGTTCGGCTACCGGTCAGGTCTCTACAGCCAGCCAGTCCCTGGCCGAAGGGGCTTCGGAGCAGGCCGCCGGTTTGGAAGAGACCTCCTCTTCCATGGAAGAGATGGCCTCCATGACCAGACAAAATGCGGAAAATGCCGATCAGGCCAATACCTTAATGCGTGATACCGGGCGTGTGGTGGATGAGGCCAATCAGGCCATGAAGGAACTCACCCGGTCTATGACTGATATTTCCGCTGCCAGTGAGGAAACCGGGAAGATTATTAAAACCATCGATGAGATCGCCTTCCAGACCAACCTCCTGGCCTTGAACGCCGCGGTGGAAGCAGCCAGGGCCGGGGAGGCCGGGGCCGGGTTTGCGGTAGTGGCCGATGAGGTCAGGAACCTGGCCATGCGGGCCGCCGAGGCAGCCAAAAATACCTCCGATTTGATTGAAGGGACGGTCAAAAAGGTAAAGATAGGTTCAGAGATAGTGGCCCGGACGAATGAGGCTTTTGGAAAGGTGGCCACAGGGTCCAAGAAGGCAGGAGAATTGGTGGGAGAGATCGCGGCCGCCTCAAGCGAGCAGGCCCAGGGGATTGAACAGATCAACAAAGCCGTAACCCAGATGGACAAGGTGGTCCAACAGACCGCCGCCAGTGCCGAAGAAACGGCCTCGGCCTCGGAGGAGATGAACGGACAGGCTGAAGAGATGAGACATTTTGTAGCTGATTTGGTGACGCTGATTACAGGAGAAAGTAATGGAAATGGGAGGGGTCCTTTGCTTCTTCAGCAAGAACCGAGGCCTGCCCGGAAGGCTTTAGAAAATTATGCCAAAGCCGATTTTCGCAAAACTCTTTCAAGACCGGTTAGGAAGGATAATAGACAGGGACTCCGGCACCAGAATATGAGGGAGATAAAACCGGAGCAGGTCATCCCTCTGGATGAAGGGGATTTTAAAGAGTTTTAGTTCGAAAATAGATTTTTGGCACGGATTTCACGGATTACACGGTTAAAAGCCATGGGGTATCCCTAGATCCCGTTAAGTCTGGATTGAGGGATGACCAACATCCGCCTTCGGCGGAAGCTGGTCTCAAGAAAAAGGATGCCCGTTTTCTTGAGAAATAAAGAGCATTATCCGTGTTTATCAGCGAAATCCGTGCCAATAAATTTTTTTTTGCTTTTTTTCAAAACCCTAAAGTGTTACCGAATTTTAAATTTAGAATATCGAATTTCGAATTATGGAGTTTTTTCCTCATCCTTCGACATTCAGTATTCGATATTCGACATTCGGTTTTTCACGCTTCGTGGATCGAGGTGACTTGAAGGCCCAGGGTACAAGGTTTTTGTTTGATTTTCGACCTTGGACCTTGGACCTTCGACTTTGAACTTACCTTATTGCAGATTCTCGAATATCCCGGCCGCTCCCATGCCGCCTCCGATGCACATGGAAACTACACCGTATTTCGAACCTCGTTTCTTCATCTCATAGACCAATTGAACGGTTAATTTGGCCCCACTGCAGCCCAGGGGATGTCCTAATGCAATGGCCCCGCCGTTGACATTGACTTTGCTCTCATCGATCCCCAATTCCCGAACGCTGGCCAGGGCCTGGGAGGCAAAGGCCTCGTTGATTTCGAAGAGATCGATCTCGTCGAGCTTTTTCCCGGTCACTTTCATGGCCCGGGGAATGGCGTACATGGGGCCTATGCCCATGAGTTCCGAGGGCACTCCGGCCACGGCAAAGCCGACAAAGCGGGCCAGGGGTTTGATGCCTTTGGCCTTGGCCTTTTCGGAATCCATCAACAGGACGGCGGCCGCCCCGTCACTCATCTGGGAAGAATTGCCGGCCGTTACCGACCCGTTCTTTTTAAAGGCCGGCCTGAGGGCGGCCATCTGGGCCAGGCTGGTGTCCCTCGGTCCTTCGTCCACTTGATAGATTTTGACTTTTTCTTCCTGCTTACCGGCCTCAGTGATGCGCACGGTCTTGACGGTCAAGGGGACGATTTCTTCCTTAAAGCGCCCGGAGGCGTTGGCCGCCAGGGCCTTCTGGTTGCTTTTATAACCGAAGGCATCCTGGTCTTCACGGCTGACCTTGTATTTCTCGGCCACATTTTCGGCGGTGAGTCCCATGTTTATGTACATCTCCGGGAATTCCTCGGCCAGGACCGGATTGGGGGCGAAATTGTAACCGGTCATAGGTACCTGGCTCATGGATTCGGCCCCGCCGGCAATCACCACATCACACATGCCGGTCAAGATCTGCTGTGAGCCGATGGAGATGGCCTGGAGCCCGGAAGAACAAAACCGGTTTACGGTTTGACCGGGAACGGTATAAGGGAATCCGGCCCGCATGGCCGCAACCCGCGCGAAATTCATGCCCTGGGTATGCTCCGGGAAGGAACAGCCCAGGACCACATCCTCCACGTCTCCCTTTTCCACCCCGGGGGCCCGGACGATCACTTCATTTAACACCACAGCCGCCATATCATCGGGACGGACATTAACCAGGGTCCCCCGTTTGGCCCGACCTATGGCAGTTCGGGCAGCGGCGACGATCCAAACTTCTTTCATCATAATTCCTCCTTAATTTCGTAAAGGCTTGCCGGTCATGAGCAAGTGTTTGATACGTTCAATGGTCTTTTCCTGGCCTAACAGGGAAAGGAAGGCCTCCCGCTCCAGATCCAGGATGACCTGCTCATCCACCCATTGAGGGGAACTTAAGGACCCACCGGAAAGGATATAGGCTATCTTTTTAGCTATAAAGAAATCATAATCGGAAATGTAATTTCCCCAACGCATGGACTTGACGCCTATGGTCATAGCGGCAATCCCCCGCTGTCCTATGGCATAAATCGATTTAGTTCGCGGCGGCGGGGCATAGCCGGCGGCAGCCATTTCCAGGACCATCCGCTTGGCTTCGGCCAGTCGATGCTCCCCTTTCATGATGATCCGGTCACAATCGGTCAGAAAACCCATTTCCAGGGCCTGCAGGGCACTGGCACTGACCTTGGCTGTGGCCACATTTTCAAAAGCCTTCATCAACAACGGTAAGGGATCGGTATCGGCCGACCTTTTCATGGCCGGACTGACTATCCGCTTGACCATTTCCCGGCAGCCTCCTCCGCCCGGTATCAGACCGACTCCCACTTCAACCAGACCCATATAGGTTTCTCCGGCGGCACAGACCCGGTCGGCGGCCATACAGATTTCCGCTCCACCGCCGAGGGCCATGCCGATGGGTGCTGCCACGACCGGTTTGGAACCATATAGAAAGGCCAGCATCTGGTCCTGCATGCCCTTGATGCCCTGTTCGATCTGGTCCCATTGCTTGGCCTCGGCAGCCATGACGACATTAAAAACATTGGCCCCGACGCAGAAGTTCGAGGCTTCGTTTCCGATGACCAAACCCACATAATCCTTTTCCAATTCTTCCAGGGCGGCCTGACCGATGGCAAAGATATCCGGATCCAGGGCATTCATCTTGGCATGGAATTCCAGACAAAGTACCCCATCTCCGATATCAATCAGCGAAGCGCTCAAATTTTTCTTGAGGACTCCGACTTGTTCCTTACGGTCCGCTAAGATGAGAAGATTGGGGTCCACCGG
>CAZVHO010000130.1:6457-10116 GCA_964627515.1 uncultured Thermodesulfobacteriota bacterium
ACCAGGTCCTGAAGTCTAAAAGAAGCGGTCTTGGGATGTCCGATGAGGGGGCCGGTTATGGTGTCCACTTCTTCCACGGTGTAATCGTTTTGAAGGATGTAATTCATCCCCGTGGTCCCGGTTACGGCGGCCACCCGGTTGGCAATAAAATTCGGTGTGTCCTTGCACAGGACCACGGTCTTACCCAGGCGGCGTTCCCCGAATTTCATCATGAACTGGGTCAGTTCAGGATCGGTTTGGGGGGTTGGGATGATTTCCAACAGTTTCAAGTAGCGGGCCGGGTTGAAGAAATGGGTTCCCAGGAAGTGGGCTTTGAATTCATCCGAGCGGCCTTCGGCAATTTGCCCGATCGGCAGACCCGAGGTGTTGGTGGAAACGATACTTCCCGGTCGCCGGCTTTCTTCTATCCTGGCCATGACCTGGTGCTTAATGGCCAGGTTCTCTACAACGACCTCGATGATCCAGTCGACTTCCTTGATCCAGTCCCAGTTATCCTCCATATTCCCGACGGTGATCAGTTCCAGACGGGTAGGGCTGAATAACCCGGAGGGTTTTGATTTTTTTAAAAAGTCCATTCCTTGGTTGACGATTCTGTTTCGGACCACGGGACTCTTTAAGGTCAGGCCTTTGGCCTCTTCAGCCGGGGTGAGTTGGCGGGGGACAATGTCCACTAAATAGACTGAAATGCCGGCATTAGCCAAATGGCCGGCAATCCCCCCGCCCATGACCCCTGAGCCGACGACCATGGCGCGTTTGATTTGATAACCCATGAATAACCTCCTTGCAGTTTTTGTATTTCTTTGAGTTTGATTGTTTTAAAATTGGTTCAAATGGTTTGATGCTATAATATCATCTTGCTGATTATTTCTTTCATAATCTCTTGGGTGCCGCCGCCGATGGATAGGATACGGTTGTCCCGATAGAGCCTTTCCACCAGGTATTCCCGCATATACCCATAACCCCCATGGATCTGGACCGCCTCATAGGTCAATCGGTCGCTGACCTGACAGGAGAAATTTTTGGCCATGGAAATTTCTTTGATAGGGTTCAGACCGGCATCGATTTTGGCGGCTATCCGATAGGTAAACTCCCGGCTGGCTTCGAGCAATGTGGCCATATCAGCCAGCTTGTGTCGAATGACCTGGAAACCTTCCAGCCGACGGCCGAAGGCCTCTCGCTGTTTGACATATTTTACCGATTCCTCATAAGCCAACTGGGCGGTGGTATTGGCCATCAGTGCCAATTGCAGACGTTCATTTTGAAAGTTGGCCATGACGCCATAAAAACCCTTATTTTCTTCACCCAGGAGGTTTTCCGCCGGGACCAGACAATCCTCAAAAACCAGTTCAGCCGTATCGGAGGCCCACCAGCCCATCTTTTTCAATACCTGAGAAACAGCAAAGCCCGGTGTCTTGGACTCGACGGCCAGCAGGCTGATGCCATGAGGTCCCGGACCACCGGTCCGGACCGCACAAGTCAGGACATCGGCCCGGCCCCCGCTGGTGATAAAGGTCTTTCGCCCATTGACCCGGTAAAAATTTCCTTCCCGAACGGCCCTGGTTTTGATTCCGCCCACATCCGATCCGGCATCCGGTTCGGTGATGGCCAGGGCACAGATTTTCTCTCCCCGCAGGATAGGAGGGATCAATTTTTTTTTGAGGTCTTCCAGGCCGAAGCGCAGGATGGGCGGCAGTCCGATATCCAAAGACCCCAGACCGGCAGCCACCCCGCCGGAGCCGCAGCGGACGATTTCCTCAACGGCGGCGACCTTTAAAAAAATATCTCCTTCGGTCCCCCCATAGACCTCCGGGTAGCCGATGCCCAGGATCCCGGCGTCGCCGGCCTTTTGATAGAGTTCCCGGGGAAAGGATCCTTGTTCTTCCCAGTCGTTGACAAAGGGTTTGATTTCTTTTTCAACAAATTTTTTGACCGTTTGTCTGACCAGATTGTGGGTTTCACCAAAATATTCCTGCAAGGGCATGGCGGATAACCTTTGTTGTAACACTTTAGATATTTGGAAAGAGGGGTTTTGTTCACCGCAAAGCCGCAAAGGACGCAGAGAGATTTTTTTTTGAACAATCCCGTGAGAGTCGGGATTGTTCAAGCCAGATCTGGCCTCCGGCCAAATAATTACGCGGTCGACTTCGTCGACCTTAAACGAAGGCTTCCATTTGGAAGCTGGCAGCAGGGTAACGAAGTTTATTGTTTGCCCCGCCACCGGCGGGGCAAACAATAAAAATATCTTCTTTGCGCTCTCTGCGGTGAATAAAATTATAAAGGAAAAAGCTGGGTGATCCGCTGGGCCAGCATAATGTCCCCAGTGGCTTTCAGCTTGCCGCTCATGAAGGCCTGCATGCCGTTCAGCTCTTTATTAACCATAGCCAGCCAGGTTTCTGCGGCCATGGTCAATGTGACGCTCGGGGAAGCATGGGTTCCCTCGGCTACACTACAGGTCCCTTCTTTAACTTCCGCATACCATTTGCCTCCGCCCTCGCCGGTGATATCATACTGAAAGACCACATTCAGACCTGCAGCGGCACTGGCGTTAAAAACACCGGGCATTCCATCAAACACCTCTTTCACGTTGGTAAAAGCCATTTTTTCTTCCTCCTTTTAGTTGGTTTTGGGGATATTCCCCTGGGTTAACAAGTTGATACTGGATACTTGATACTGGATAAATGATCCGAGGTTTTTCTCGACACCTTTTCTTTTGATGAGTTGAAATTCCAAGATTTTTTCCTCCGAATCGCCCCTCATATTTCTTCCATTATCCAGCATCAAGCATCATTTTCCTTTAAATCGCGGCTCCCTTTTTTCAACAAAGGCCGTCATCCCTTCCCGGGCATCTTCCGTAGAAATGACGCGTCCCAGGGCTTCGCACAGATAATCCACCGATTTTTCAAAAGGCATATCCATCATGGTGGTGAAAGCCTCTTTGCCGATCCGCAAACCAATGGGACTCTTTGAGACCAGGGCTTTCAAGATGAAGTCTGTTTCTTCTGAAAGTTTTCCAGGCTCCACCGCCCGGCTGATCAGGCCGATCTGTTCGGCTTCCAGGGCATTTACTTTGCGGCCGGTCAGGACCATCTCCATGGCCTTTTTGGAACCTACCTGACGCATCAGAAGTGCCCCGACCATCATGGGGAATATACCAACATTGACCTCCGGCGTCCAGAAATAAACGTCCTTTCGGGCAATAACAATATCGCAGGAAAGCATCAACCCAAAACCGCCGGCCAGGCAGGCTCCGTTGACTTTAGCCAAGAGGGGCTTGCCGAAACGGACCATTTTTTTAAGAAGGGAGGCATAATTTCTGGCCCCGGTCAAAGGGTCTTCTCCTTGCCGTTTCAGGGAAACCACCAGATCGGCTCCGGAACAAAAGGCCTTGTCCCCGGCTCCGGTGATGCAGACCGCTCGAATCCCTTCATCCTGATCGGCCTGGTCAAGGAATTCATGAAAGGCGGTGATCATTTCCTGGCTGATGGCATTACGCCGGGATTCCCGGTTGATGGTCATATAGGCTACCTGATTGTTCACTTCGTAGAGTAGATCCTCAGCCATATTTCGTCTCCTTAGGGTTTTGTTTCCGGATGGAACCTATCTGTATTTTTGCAAACAATCCTCGGCGATGCGCATACGGAGAACTTCCGAGGTGTCTC
>CAZVHO010000130.1:10216-14458 GCA_964627515.1 uncultured Thermodesulfobacteriota bacterium
TATTTTTGCAAACAATCCTCGGCGATGCGCATACGGAGAACTTCCGAGGTGTCTCCGGCCACCGGTCCGAACCGGGCATCTCTAAAACACTCTTCTATTTTATTATGGGATAGGTAGCCTTCCCCGGCCATAATCTGCATGGCCGCTCTGGCCACCTCTTCGGCGGCCTCGGTAACAAAGATCTTCGTGGCTGCGGCCACGGTTTCAGCCTCCGGTGCCAGGGTTTCGAGCATCCAAGCCGCCCGGTAGAGCATCCATTGGGCAGTTTGATAAAGGGTAAACATCTCGGCCAGCTTGAAACGGATTTCCTGATAAGCCTGGGCCGGCTTGTGGCCTTCCGGGCTTTCTGCGGAATATCTTTTTGCCCCCTGAAGGGCCCGCATCATGACGCCCAGGGAAGCTACGGTTATGATTAAGTTGGATCGGACCTGCAGTTCAGCCCAAGGGGCGGGATGGGTAAAAGGGCCGATAATCTGGTCTTCTGGAACCAGACAGTGATTGAGGGTCACATCGGCCATGACCAGATCCTTAAAACCCAGGGTCTCCAGGGGTTCCCCTATCATCAGCCCGGGTTGCCCGGCTTTGATCAAAAAGAAGGCCAAGCGGTCGTTTAATTTTCCGGGTATGGCCAGGCAATCGGCCAGAGGTGCGTTTATGACCAGTTTTTTGCGCCCCCTGATTCTATACCCATTTCCCTCTTTTTGGGCCTCGGTTTCAAATCCCTTTTCAGAAAAATTCCCGGACGACTCCGCCATGGTTACGGCCCCGATGAGTTGTCCCTTTTGGAGCGGGGTTAGAAATTCCCGGAGCTGTTTTTTATTTCCGTATCGAAGGATCATCCAGCCGAATAAACGGCTGCTGATCTCGGCCGTCAGACACAGGGAAGGGGACAACAGGGCCATTTCCTCCGCCTGCAAAACCCAGGTCAAGGCTTCGGAATAAGGGGAGGACTTGGCCAGATTTGGATCAAGCCCGGTTTGAAAATAAAAGGGCAGCCCCGCTAATTTTTGCAGAAAAGTCCGGATGAGATCTTTTTGGGCGCTCAATTCTCTTTTATGGAAAAGGATATCGTCCTGGAACGCCTGGTTTAACCAGGCGGCCAGTTCTTTTTTCATTTCTTTCTGGCGGTCCGTCAGATCAAAGTTCATCTTTTTCCCTTTACATTAAGCGTGCAATGATCATTTTCTGGATCTCGGAGGTTCCCCCCCCGATTGGGGCCAGGCGGCTATCCCGAAAGGTCCGCTCTACATCATATTCGTGGCAATAGCCGTATCCACCATGGATCGTAACGGCATGATTAGTGGGTAGCAGGCTCCAGTCCCCAATGAATAATTTGGCAACCGCTGCCTCCAGGTGGTTCAAGGGACGTCCCTGGTCTTTGGACCAGGCAATACGGTAAATCAAGGCCCGGGCCGCCTCTAAAAAGATCTTGATGTCGGCGATCTTGTGTTTAATGGCCTGGAAATCAGCGATCGGGCGGCCGAATTGCCGGCGTTCCAGGCTGTACCGGCAGGATTTTTCCAGGATATTGGTTATCCCTCCGATAAAAGGGGCCATCAGGGTGCTTCGATCCCACTCCACGGTCTGCATGGACATCAGGAAGCCGTTTCCTTCCTGGCCCAGGAGGTTCTCCGCCGGGACCGGACAATCTTCAAAAAAGAGGGCCGAGGTATAAGAGGTCCGGACTCCCATTTTGTTTAATTTATTCCCTGCAGCAAATCCCGGGGTCCCTTTCTCGACAATAAAGGCCGAAATCCCTTCGTGACGTTCTCCGGTCTGGGAGGTCCGGGCATACACTACGGCCACATCGGCAATAGGACCGTTGGTAATAAACATCTTGGAACCGTTCAGGATATAATGGTCTCCTTGCCTGACCGCCCGGGTGGAAAGGGCGGTTACGTCCGAACCGGCACCCGGCTCGGTCAAACCCATACAGCCGATCCACTGGCCGCTGGCCAGCTTGGGGATGTACCGCTTTCGCTGTTCCTCGGTTCCATGGGTGTATATGGTGTCGGCACACAAATAGGTATGTGCCCCATAGGACAGGGTCAACCCGCCATCCACGCCCGCTTCGCCCAAGGCCTCGGCGGCCAAAACCGAGGTGACTACATCCGCCCCGCTACCCCCCAATTCTTCCG
Organism: uncultured Thermodesulfobacteriota bacterium; assembly: GCA_964627515.1. Taxonomy (GTDB): domain Bacteria; phylum Desulfobacterota; class RBG-13-43-22; order RBG-13-43-22; family RBG-13-43-22; genus RBG-13-43-22. Next base: position 12,355 of record CAZVHO010000130.1, read on the forward strand.
GGAAGTGCAGCCCGAGGATGCCGAATTCTCCTAATTTTCTAAAGGACTCTAAATCAAATTCCCCTTTGAGGTCTTGCTCTTGGCATCTGGGGACGATCTCCTTGCGGGCGAATTTCAGTACCTGTTCCTTAAAGAGGAGCTGCTCTTCGGTAAAAGAAAAGTCCATGTCTTCTCCCTTAAATGCATCCGTCAAATGGGTTTTTTTTCGGCCTTGGCGCCGTTTAAAAAGACCTCCAGGATAGTGTCGGCGATCTTTTCTTTTTGGGCATCGTTTTTAATTTTTTGGTTCCCTAAGACCATAATGGTAAGAAAAGTCTCCAGGGCGCCCAGGAAGATATAGGTTAAATACCGAGCTTCAAAATCGGAACGCAAAACTCCTTTTTCCTGACCTTGAATCAAAATAGTTTCGGTCAGGGCGAAAAATTTTTTGAAATGATCCATACGGGTTTTGGTCAGATTGTTGGTTGACCGGGAGATCTGGGTGATAAAGATATTCATTAAATCCGGTTTTTGCTGATAGGTGCATAAAAAATAAAGAATGAGCCCTCTTAATTTGAGGTTAAATTCTTCTTCGGTTTTTTTAATATTTTCAAGGAGGGCATAGAGCTTGGCCCACCATTGATTAAGGATCTCATTAAAAAGGTCCTCTTTGCTTTTAAAATAATGATAAACCAGCCCGTAGGAAATAGCTGCCTCTTCGGCGATATCGGCTATCCGGGCCTTGTGAAATCCCTTTTCTTTGATAACCTTGAGGGCGGCATCAAAAATAAGGATCTGTTTTTCTTTTTTGAATTCGTCCCAATTTTTTTTCACGATTTCCTTATAGCCTTCATTGATTGATTTGTCAATCAATTATTAGAATCTATTCCCATAACCGAGTTCGATCAAGCCCTTAGTGGCTATATTCAATAAAAAACATGCCTAATATCAGCAGGAGAATTCCGATAATCCGGGCTAATGAAAACTGTTCGTGGAATAACAGGTAAGAGCCGAGCAGGACGATTATGTATCCTAAACCGGACAAGGGATAGGCATAACTCACTTCCTCCTTGGCCAGAACGCCCAACCACAAGATGGCCCCGGCCCCAAAAGATAAGAATCCCAGGAGGACATACTCATTGAAAAGGCCATAGCCCATCAGCTTCCACAAAGAAGCCTGCTGGTGATGATGATCCAAGACCGTCATACCTTTTTTAAAAAGCAATTGGCCGATAGAAGTCAAAACCACCGAGACCAAAATCAGGATTAAATGGGACATGGAGATCCTTAAAAAGTACTCTGAGAATTTAGTTAACTTTTTTCCCCAATAATAACAGGGAAGATCCGCAGGGAAAGTTAAAAAACCTGAGGAGCTTCCCTTCCTGACCAAGAAGGGCCGTCAGGAATTTATTCAGATAGGGGTTGGTCTCTTTTAAGTCCGAATGGATAGAAGGTTTTGAGAAGACCAGAGTCCATTTCCTGAATATTCTGGAGAGGGCAACCAGGGGAAAAATAATAAAGAAGAGATAAGACCCTTTTTCAATGGAAAAATTAAAGAATTTTAATTTGGCCGTCATTTCTTTTAAGGTATATCGATGTCTGGCCATGACGGCAACATCATGGGTGCTCTTTAAAAATTCAAAGGCCGAATCGGTAATCAATAAAAATCCGTCAGGGGCCAGTAATTCATGTATTTGTCTCAGGACTTCCTCATCACTTGAGATATCCTGATGATACAATACGTCCAATAGGGTAATGAGGTGAAAGCTGCCTTTTTTAAAGGGGAGATGGTTGGCATCCCCCTTGACCAGGGAAAATTGGTTTCTTCGGCGGGAGAACCGGCAGGCCGCCTCGTGATGGTCCATTCCAAAAACCGTTCCGTAATCCTTTAATAAGGCCATCATACCCCCGGTTCCACACCCCACGTCCAGGATGTTTTGCCCTTTATCCTTCAGGTATTCATCCAATATGCTTTTAATGTACCTTTTCTTGGCCACAAACCACCAGTGACTGTTTTCCAATTGGTACATGGTTTCATATTCGCGATCCAACATGGCGTAGGCCGTAACCGGTTCTTTCTGGTCCTGATTAGTTTCCATCCGGAAACCTCGGGTTTCCGGATGGA
>CAZVHO010000131.1:0-14266 GCA_964627515.1 uncultured Thermodesulfobacteriota bacterium
GAGAAAACCAAAGTCCCTGGATTCCGCTCCCCGATTTAGACATTCGGGGACAGGCTTTAAAGCATGCCAGAGGAATGACGGTTAAGGGGGCGCATTAGCAAAAAAATACGCTGTAGTAATAATATAACTAAATTTATAAGCTGGAAGGCATCATGGCATTAAACCAAATCCTGGTCAAAGGGGCCAGGGAACACAACTTGAAAAATATTGACGTGGCCATCCCCCGGGACAAATTGGTGGTCATTACCGGTCTTTCCGGATCCGGAAAATCCACCCTGGCCTTTGACACCATCTACGCCGAAGGGCAGCGCCGTTATGTGGAATCCCTTTCCGCCTATGCCCGCCAATTTCTGGAACAGATGGATAAGCCTGACGTGGATTATATTGAAGGGCTCTCCCCGGCCATTTCCATAGAACAGAAGACCACCAGTCGAAATCCCCGCTCTACCGTGGGCACGGTTACGGAAATATACGATTTTCTCCGGGTCCTCTTTGCCCGGATCGGAGAACCCTATTGCTACCAGTGCGGTCAGAAGATCTCTTCCCAGTCGGTCCAGGAAATCGTCGACCATTTGTTGACCTTTTCGGCCGGGACCCGGTTTCAACTCCTGGCCCCCCTGGTCACCGGCCGCAAAGGGGAACACCAAAAACTCCTGGACCAATTAAAGCGGGAAGGTTTTGTCCGGGCCCGGATCAACGGCGAATTCCGGGAACTGGAAGAAGACATCGTCCTGGACAAGAAAAAGAAACACACCATTGAAGCGGTTGTGGATCGCTTGGTGGTCAAGGAGGGATTGCAACGACGACTGACCGATTCGGCGGAACTGGCCCTCAAACTCTCCCAGGGATTTCTTAGGGTCCTGTTAGCCGGCGGAGAAGAAATCCTCTTTAGCGAAAGGTTTTCCTGCGACCGTTGCGACATCAGCCTCCCGGAGCTGACCCCTCAGCTCTTTTCCTTCAATAACCCGCAAGGGGCCTGCCCGACTTGCGACGGCCTGGGGACCAAAATGTATTTTGACCCCGACCTGGTGGTTCCCAATCCGAATCTGAATCTTCGGGAAGGCGCCATTGTCCCCTGGGAAAACCGGTCTTCCGTTTATTTCCAGCAGATGCTGGAGGCCTTGATCAACCATTACCATTTTGACCTCTACACCCCTTTTAAAGACCTGCCGTCCAAGGTCAGAGAAATCCTGTTATATGGTTCAGGTAATGAAGCCCTCCGTTTTTATTTTGAAAAAGAAGGTCGGAGACATTTTTATGAACGGCCCTTTGAAGGGGTCATTCCCAATCTGGACCGGCGATACCGGGAAACCGATTCCACCATGATCCGGGAGGAATTAGAGCGCTTCATGAATGTCCGGCCCTGTCCTACCTGTAAAGGAACACGGTTAAAAAAGGAGAGTCTGGCCGTCAAAATCCAGGGCCTTTCCATCCATCAGGTTACTTCCTTTTCGGTAAAAGAAGCCAGAATCTGGTTTAACACCATTCAACTGACCACCCGCCAGGCCCTGATCGCCCGTCGAATCGTGAAGGAGATCAACGACCGTTTGGAATTTATGGTCAACGTCGGCTTGGATTATCTGACCCTCAATCGAACCTCGGCCACTCTTTCCGGCGGCGAAGGACAGCGGATCCGGCTGGCCACCCAGATCGGCTCCCAGTTGATGGGGGTCCTTTATGTCCTGGATGAACCGAGTATCGGGCTCCATTCCCGGGACAATCTCCGGCTCTTGCAGACCCTGAAGACCCTTCGGGATATCGGCAACACAGTCCTGGTCGTGGAACACGATGCCAACACCATCCTGGCTTCCGATCATGTCATCGATATGGGACCCGGCGCAGGAGAACATGGGGGGCAGGTAGTCTTTAGCGGCACCCCCGAAGAATTACTTAAGGATCAACAATCCCTGACCGGACAATATCTATCGGGAAGATTACTCATTGCCATTCCCGCCAAACGCCGCCCCCATAAGAAAGGTTATATCCATATACATGGGGCCTCGGAAAATAATCTCAAACAAATCGATGTCTCCATTCCCCTTGGGGTCTTTACCTGTGTAACGGGTGTTTCAGGTTCGGGGAAAAGCACTCTGGTTATCGACACCCTTTATCAAACCCTGGCCCAACGCCTCTACCGCTCCAAAGAACGGGCCGGCAAGGTCCAGGAAATGAAAGGGGTCAGACTGATCGACAAGGTCATCAACATCGATCAATCCCCCATCGGCCGGACCCCCAGATCCAATCCCGCCACCTACACCGGTCTCTTTACCACCATCCGGGACCTTTTTGCCAGAACCCCGGAGTCCCGGTCGCGAGGCTATAAGCCCGGTCGGTTCAGTTTTAATGTGCGCGGAGGGCGTTGTCCGGCTTGCAACGGGGATGGCCTGATGAAAATAGAAATGCATTTCCTGCCTGATGTTTATGTGACCTGCGATGTTTGTCAAGGAAGCCGCTACAACCGGGACACCCTGGAAATCCTTTATAAAGGGATGAACATCGCCCAGGTTTTAGACCTGACGGTGGACCAGGCCTTGAGCGTTTTTGAGGCCATTCCCGCTCTACGGGAAAAATTAGAAACCCTGAATCAGGTGGGTTTAGGCTATATCCGCCTGGGACAACCGGCCACCACCCTTTCCGGGGGAGAGGCCCAGCGAATCAAATTATCCAGGGAATTGAGCAAAAGATCGACCGGAAAGACCCTCTATATCTTAGACGAACCCACCACCGGCCTGCATTTCTCCGATATCCAAAAGTTATTGGAAGTCCTTAATCGTCTGGTGGAAATGGGGAATACGGTGGTCGTCATTGAACACAATTTGGATGTTATCAAGACCGCCGATTATATCATTGACTTAGGGCCGGAAGGCGGCGATGAAGGCGGACAGGTGATCGGCATGGGAACACCAGAAGATATGGCCGGGAATTCCAAGTCCTATACCGGTCAATTTTTAAAGCAAGTCCTTGAAAATAAAAAGGGGCTTAACGGGCGAAATCATGGAAATTAAGGTTTTTTACTACCCAAACGATAGGCTAACCTGTCTAATTTAACAGTAAAATCAATATGATGAACGACAATTCCTTCCGGGACATGCAATTGGGCCGGGGAAAAATTTAAAATGCCCCGAATAGGGGTATTTACGATCAAGTTGGCCACATCCTGGGCTTTACTGGCCGGAGTGGCAATCACCGCGATTTCTATCTCACGCTCCAGGGCAATTTTCCCGAGGTCAGGCATGGGGGAGATGGAAAACCCCTGGGGTAACCTCCGGCCGACCTTCATGGGGTCGATATCAAAAGCTGCCACAAAATGATAGCCCTGCCTGGGGAAATTACTATGGGCGATCAAGGCATACCCCAGGTTACCCATCCCGATAATGCCTAAATGCCATTTTTTATTCAAGCCCAGGATTTTTTTAATTTCAAAAAGAAGTTCCTTGATCACATAGCCGACCCCGCGGACGCCGAATTCCCCGAAGTAGGCTAAATCCTTCCGGATTTGAGCGGAATTGACCTCACAATACTGGGCTAATTTTTCGGAAGAGATTACATTAACTTCCTGTTGGTCCAACTCTTCTAAGGCCCGTGAATAACGGGATAAACGGGTGATGGTAGCAGTTGGTATCTTCGGAAATTTCAAAGTTAACCTCTTAAAATTCTTGTGAAGTATGGCACATGTTGTCTTAAAAAAAGGGTCTGTTGGCTAAAAGCCAACAGACCTTCTTTAAAAATTACATCGGTAGACCGATCATCTTTGCAATCGGTGTCGCCATCGGATAAGCATACAGCAAGATCAAAGAAACAACCAGGGCATAGATACAAAGGGACTCGATCATGGCCAAACCAATCAGCATGGTCACCGTGATCTTCCCGGAAGCCTCAGGGTTCCGGGCTACCCCCTCCACAGCGCTCTTTAATCCCAAGCCTTGGCCGATACCCGTTCCCAGGGCGGCAATTGCGATGCCCAACCCAGCGGCCAGAACCACGCCATAATAGACGTTTAGACCGGCAGCAGCCACTTGGGGATTGGTTTCAGCAAAGGCTATAGCCACCATGCCGAGCAGGGAGGCCATTGTCAATAGAGCTACTCTTTTTACCATTTAACCATCCTCCTTTCTATATAAAGATTCGCCTTCTTCCCAAATTAAAAAACAAGATACTCGATCTTTGATACCGGATAGGTTTGAGACCTTCTCTTCTAAATTAAATTCCCCAATCCGAAATCCGCAATCCGAAATAGTTTAGTGTCCTTCCTCCATGGAACCGGCAATATACATCATAGACAACAAGGCAAAAATAAAGGCCTGGACAAAACTGGTGAAGATCGCCAGAAACATCATCGGTAAAGGGGCCAGAAACTTGCCGGCCAGTAAAAGCAGGATGGCCAGAACCAGATCCTCACCCATGATGTTCCCGAACAATCGAAGGGTCAGGGAAAGCACCCGGGAGAGATGGCCTATGATTTCAATTGGAAGCATTAGAGGGGCCATCCACCAGATGGGCCCAAGGAAGTGTTTGATATATTTAAAACCATGAAATTTAATCCCGATAATGTGGGTAGTAAAAAAAACAATCAGGGCACAGGCCAGGGTAGTGTTGATGCTGGCCGTCGGGGAATAGAACCCTGGGATCAAGCCCATAACGTTGGAAAAAAATATAAAAAGTCCTAACGTTGCGATGAGGGGAAACATGGAGCGTCCGTGTTCTCCCATGACCTCTACCTGAAAATTTTCAATTCCGGAAATAACCACTTCAAAGAAATTCTGCCCCCCTTCCGGGATCATCTTGACCGACCGTACGGCCAAAAGGGCAAAGACAATCAAAAGCACCATGATCAACCAGGTATAGGTAACATGGGGATAGGTATGGGCAAAATGGCCCAGGCCGATGGATTCAAACAGTTTGGTTATAAAAAAAATCGGGTGTTCCATAGAACTAATTGGCCTCCTTAAAAAGGATTTTCCTCATTTCATTACAACCCATAAGGGTCAAGTTGATTACCACCACCGACAACCCGATTACCAGTCCCAGGGGATCGACCATCTTTTTGGCAATCAATAAATACAAAAGAAAACCGGTTCCTAATAAACGCAGATAATATTTGGCAATGACCACTTTGGGACTGGCCAGGTGATCGGGGATTAAGGCTTTCTTTAAGATCCGGTAAAGAAGGTGGAAATTGATCAGGACGATCAGCCCTCCCATCCCAACCCCAAAGGTAAACCTGGGGGGCATCAGTACCAGACTGGCCAGGAGAAGGAGGACGAAGACAGCCCCGTTCATCAACCGAATCCTCTGTAGCAAAGGATCCTGGCCCGTACCTTTTCTCCACATAGATAACCCCTGGGTCATTTGAGGTCTTTTTCAGCCCTTTTCATAATCACATAGATATTTCTAAAGCCGGCAATAATCCCCAAAATCATAAATATCAGAAAAAACCACGGGTACTTGGTCTGAAAAAATCTATCCAGATAAAACCCAACAGCTATTCCGATAACGATAGCCAGTACCATGGATAGCCCCATGGTACTGACTAAGGCCAAAAGTTTGATATATTTTTTAGTCTCTTCCTGCACGAAGCCTATCCCGATCCCAAAGATTCGGCGGGCTTCCCAACCCATCTATTTTTTTGAAAAACCTGGGTTGTGTAAAAGATCACATTCCTCTAACATGACCCAATTAGAATGTCAACTATTTTTTAACGGCCCGCCTGAATCGCTCTTCCTGGGCCTGGTAATAGGAAAGGTTGACCGGATGCATGGCCAGTACCTGCCGGGTAATCTGCAGGGCCAGATCAGGACGTCCGTTGACAAAATAGGCCTCGGCCAGGGTGTCCAGGATCACCGGGTCGGGTTTGAGGGCAGCCGCTTCCCGGGCTAAAGACAGGGCTTTCCGGGGCTGATAAAGGGTTGGGTCTTTGCTGGTGGCCAGCAGCCAGGCCAGGTTATTCAAGGCCCAGTAATTTTTTGGATCCTTTTGCAAAATATTTTCATAAATCTCCCTGGCCTTTTCGTACTTCTTCCCTTCATGATAGATCGTGGCCAAAGCCATAAGGATTTTGGGGTCTTCCGGTCGGGAGCGAAGTTCCTGGGTTAACAGGGTTTCCAAAACCTTGGGATCATCGGTAACCCCGGCAGAAACCCAGATCCGTTCCTTTATGCCATAGAGCCCCAACCCGATCAGCAGGAAAAAGAACAGGCCCATGGCCCAGTAAATCTTTTTTTGATGCCGCCGGACCAGATCAGGGTGACTATGCACTTGCTCCAGAAACTCCACGCGCTGGGCGATACTGAAATGGTGCCAACTGGGGAGGTTTCGGCTTTGACCGGAAGCCAGCCCGATCTTTTCCAAAGATCGGATCAAAGGCCAGGGAGAACCCAGAATTTCCAGGGCAAAAAGGTCGGCTTGCCGTTCAAAGTTGCGCATAAAAAAACCGAAGAGAAAACGAAAATAGAGGATCAGTCCTAAGGCCATAGGAAGGATCAGGATCACTGAATACAGATCTTCGGAATAGCCTTTCCAGGAATAAATAAAATTGAGGAAGCCGGGGTAGCGAAGGAGTTGGAGAGAGAGCCATTGGGAGAAGAAGACCGCCAGCAAGACATAACCGACGAAAAAAAAGAGATAAAAAAGGAGATGCTTTTTTCGTACATGTCCTATTTCATGGGCTACGACGCCTATCAGTTCCTCCGGTTCCAGAAGATCCAGCAAAGCCGGAGTAATTAACAGATATCGAAACCGTTTGACCAGACCCATGACCCCGGCGGTCAGCATCTTACCGCCAAAGGCCGGCCAGAGGAAAATCTCCCGGAAAGGGGAGCCCATTTCCTGGCTGAAGCTTAAAAGTATTTTTTGTCTTGGGCCATCCGGGATAGGCCGGCATTGCCACCAGGTCTTGATCAGAAAGGGGAAAAAAATGGACAGGACTATTAAAAATATTAAGACATAGACCATTTCTCCTATCGGTTTATTCAGAAAGGTGCGCAGCCCAGGACCGGCTGACAGATCAATGAGGTCCGAGAGCAAAGTGATGAAGAACCAGGGGAATAAGATGGGCAAATTAAACTGGAACTGGGACCGGAGATAGGGGCCTTTAGCCTGGGTGGAACGGAAAATCGATTCCTGGGCCGGATAGCCCAGGACCCAGATCAGGGCCACATGGGCGAGATAAAGGCTGATACCCAAGCCGCCCTCCAGAGAAGAAAACCGGCCGATACCTGGAATCAGGGCGACTAAGGATTTGAAATCCAGGAGGTAGATTTCAAAGGAGAAAAAGACCAGGGAAAGGATCATCAGATATTGAGTGGTCTGCTGAACCCCCCGCTGTAAGACATAGGACTCCTGCCGGCTATGGAGGGAAAGCAAGTAAAGTCGATGAAACCTTCTCCAGGTTTCCAGGCCAAAGAGCGTCAAAAATAGTAGAACCATGCCGGCATTGACCCAAAGATCGAAGACCGGAAGTCTTGGACCCAAAGTGCGGGTATGATAAATCAACAGGGCTAAAATAAAAAAGATAATATTGTTGAACATAGGTATTTCAGGGTACAGATAAGTCGACAAGATGTCAAGAAAGGGGTTCGGCAGGGGGAGAAACCTTGACATTATCCATGTTTGAGTTTATTTTAAAAGACAATTACAAATTTTAAAAAAGAGGCATAATGGATTTATCATGACGAATTCTAACTTTCGGGCCCCCATGCGAAAAAATAAAAGACCGGCCCAATACGACCAATTCGAAGCGACTGAACTGTATTGCCCAAGGTGTCGGCAGGCTATGCCGGTCCGCAAAAGGCTTTTACTGGTTCTACCGGAAGGGGACAAGTATGAATATCGGTGTGCGGCCTGTCTGACCTCCGTGGGGGATAAGATAGAAAAAAACAACGAAGGGATCGGGCTGGTTGTGGGGTAATTCGATTTTAACACGACCGACATCGATGAACCTTTTCAAGGCCCCCTTCCTGGCGGCCTTTTTTCTTTTCTTCAGTCTATCGGCCTGCAGCCCCTCCTGGATAGCAGATCCGGCGGCCCGCTATTTAAAGAAAAAAAGCGGGATCGAACTAAAAATGGAAAAGGTTTCCCTTGGGATCAACCCCCTTCGATTGGAGACCAGTGGGGTTCAGCTCAAGTACCATCAAGGGCCTGTTTTCTGGGAGGTAAAGTTCCAAAGCCTGACCACTGTCCTGGCCTGGACCTTATCCTGGGAGAACCTCCCCTGGCCGGATTTTCATATAAAAAAACTCACCATAAACCAACCTCAAATATTGATCCGAATGCCGGAAAAGGGAGAAGGGGGCGACTGGTTATCCCTGCTGAAGAAATTCCCTGCCTTTAAACGGATTGAAATCAGGGACCTGCAAGGGCGGGTTAAAGTCGGGGGAAATGATTTTCAATTAGCCCCCGGGACCCATATTTCAGCCTCCTTTTCTCCTGATCAAGGGGCTAACATCGAATACCAAATAAAAAATATTCAAGGTCAATGGTCTCCTGAAGGCATAAAATTTCAGACCAGGTCCAAGGGCTCAATAAATTTATCCGATCTTCAGGACCAGCCCAAATGGAAAGGGTCCATTACCCTCTCTGAGGGCCATTTTTCCTCGGGAAAAGGAAGGATTGATCAGGTATCCGGGGATCTCCGTTTTTTTTACCATAAACTCCTTCTTGAAATATCCGTCCCGTCCATCCGGGCGGAAGAAATCCATGGACTCTTAAGAAACCTCTCTTTCCAAGGTCGGGGAACCCTGGATCTATCCGGATCAATCCGGTTTAAAAATCCGGACAAAAAAGAGGGCTTCCTTTCAAAAGGGTTGTTAAACTTTGAAAAATTGGATTTTGAGGTCAAAGAGGGAACCCGAACCATCAAAGGCCAGGCCGATGGTCAGGTCCGGATCTCCGGCCCGGCAATCAATCCACTCATCACGGGAAAGCTCAGGGTCCTTGAAACCGATCTTAACCTTTCACCGATCCATATCCAGGGGTTGGAAACAGAAATCGATGTTCAGGGAAAAATCCCCGACCTTTCATTTCCTTTTGTCCGGGCCAGGGCCGGCCAAACCGACATTCATCTAACCTCAGGCATCCTTCCGATTGTCAATCCGGAAACCCATTTTTCCGCCCAACTGTCAGATCAAGGCCGGCAGATTCTATTAAAGGACCTTTGGTTAAAAACAGCGAATTGGGGCCTTTTATCGGGCAGTCTGGATGTCGAACCCTCCAAGGGGCCGATCCCCTCCGGAAGAGTCCGGCTGGAAGGGTTCCCCTTGCTTCAATTTCTGAAAATTTTTTCCCCTGAAGCAGCTTTACCCTTTTCACGGGAAATCCCCTGTCAAGGAACCCTGGCCTGGTCCCAGGAAGCTGCCGGCTCTCCGGCTAACTTTCAGCTTTCCCTGATCCCATCCCCTTTTTCATTTCAGATTCCAGACACGGACTTTGAGGGGGAAGATCTGAAGACTCAAATAGATGCCCAGGGGAAATGGTTGCCTGATGACAAGACGGTGCAGGTAATTTTAAACCAACATATTTCCGGAGGGACCCTCCTGCGGCCCCCCTGGTTGTTTAATTTTGATCCTTGCCCGCTCACGGCCCGAATGGAGGGATCCCTTAAAATAGGAAATCAGACCCCTTCCCTCACCGGGGCACTGCAGATTAATTATGATCCCCTGGGAACGGTTATGGTCTCCGGAGAATGGCCGTTTGGTTCTCCCGTCCGTTCTTTTTCGGGATCTGTGGAAATAAAAGACCTGCCCCTTGAAAAAGGCTATCCCTTATTAGTTGGAGGTCCTTTTTCATACGATTATCCATTCTTGAAAAGGCTTTCTCCTCAAGGCCTTCTAACCACCCATCTTTCTGTATCAAAAAAAAACGAGGCCTATGAACTGAGGGGCCGTCTGACTGGTTCCGGAATCGATCTGACCTCCCGGGAACCTCTTTTTTCCATTAAGGAGCTGCATTTTGATCTCCCTTTTCATCTCGCCTCTCCGGAGATTGATCCAGGGAAAAGGTCATACGCCGAACCGGGGTTCATCCAGGTCGGAAATCTTCAAGGTCCGGATCTGGCGACGAAAAATCTTTTATTCCCGGTCCTGGTTAAGACCAATCAGTTTGAGGTGTCCGATCGGATCCAGGTCCCTCTCTATGGTGGCTGGTTATCCCTGAATTCCTTTAAGCTCCTCAATCCCTTGGGGGATTTAAAGATTGAAACGGCCCTGTCCTTGAAGGATATGGATCTGATTCAAATGTTTAAAGGCCCGGCCATCCCCGGCAGACTGAACGGCCATTGGGGTCTGATTCGTATGGATAAAGAGAAGGCCCAAATCGAGGGAACTTTGAAAGCGGATATTTTTGAGGGAATGGTGGAGGGGGGGAATTGGACCATCCTCCATCCTTTCTCCCAAGGAAGGATTATCCAAGGAGATCTTTTTTTTAACCATCTCAACTTGGAGGCCATTACCCGCCAGTTTTCCTTTGGGAAAATTACCGGCTTTGTTCAAGGTCAAATGACGGCGCTTTCCCTCCGGAACAACCAGCCTGAACAATTTAATCTGGTAATCAGGACCCAGGAAATCCCCGGAGTCCCCAAAAGAATTCATATTAAAGCGATTGAGAACATCAGCTTACTGGGAACGGGTTGGGGGGAATTGGATGTATTGCGCCAGGGGATAAATCGCTGGATCAACGAATATGAATACCGGGAAATCGGCCTGGTCTGTACCTTAAAAGAGGACCGTTTCCGTCTTCACGGAGCGATTATCGAAGAAGGCGTGGAATATTTAGTCCGCCGACCGGGCTGGTTCGGGATCGATATCATCAATAAAAATCCCGAGAATGAAATCAGTTTTTCTGATATAATGGACCGAATCCATAGAATAGGAAGGAAAGCTCAGGAGGAGACCGGAGATGAAAAAAAATAGAATGCGTTTAATCATCCCCTTGTGGATTCTAAGTATTGTTATGGCCTGCGTGACCGTCAATGTCTATTTCCCGGCCAAAGAGGTTGAAAAAAAGGCCGGGGATATTGTGGACGAGATTCGAAAGAAGGAACCTTCACCCCCAACAGCGCCGTCAGGACCTCAAAGTTCATTAGGCCGCCTTTACACCTTGATCATCCAGGACGGAACGGCCTATGCCCAGAGAGAGGCCGAGGTTTCCAGTCCGGCCATCCAGGGTCTAAAGAACCAGATCAGAGACCGATTTCCCCGCCTGATCCACTTCTTCCAGAAAGGCACTATCGGTGAAGGGAAAACCGGACTTATTGAGCTCCGGGATACCAAAGGGTTGTCTGCCGCTGAAAAAAATGACCTGAAACCCCTGGTGGAGGCTGAAAATCGGGACCGCCGGGCCTTGTATCAGGAGGTGGCCCGGTCGATGAATATCCCTTCCGACCAGATCGGAAAGGTCCAACGCATCTTTGCTGAAAAGTGGCAGAAATCTTCAGATCGCGGCTGGTGGATTCAGAAGGAGGACGGCCAGTGGGTCCAGAAATAGAAAGGCATGGGGCATGAGGCACAAGGCTATAGGGATTTAGAGCTATAAGCTTTGTGCCTTTACTCCAAACTCCGAACTCCGAGCTTAATCCCCGGTCAGGCCTTTAAATCAAGGGCCTGAATCAAAGTGTGGACAAAATTTAAGAGAAAGGTTTCCTGGGCCGGCGTGGCATACTGGACGCAGTCGCAACGAAGCCGCCTGCGGCCCCGGACCAGATATTCGAATTTCAAGAAGTCCTTTCCCATCTCAATAGCCAGGTAATGGGGGCCGCAGGCCCGGTGCTCCCATTGAAGCTCGGTGAGCAGGTCTTCCGGGATTTCCAGCCAAAAGATTTTCTCCAGACCGGAAGGGACGGCCTTTTCTTTTAAGTAAGATTCTATACCCTCCATTTGGGAGCGGGGAATTTCATCCACCAAAAACTGGCGCATCAGGCTTGACCTTTCTCGGACTTTCTGGCCACGGAAAAGGCATCCCAGACGGCATAGGCCCAGACGACCATCAGGCCCAATACCAGGATCAGGAGTAAGGTTTTATCCTGCCGGGAGAGGGCTTGAGCCACAGCGGCAAAGGGGTGGGGATTTTTTTCAAAGACTTCAACGGGCAAGGCCAGCAGGACCTTATTGAGGTCAAGGAGTATTTTTATAATCAGGGCCAGAAACAGGATGGCATCGGCGGCCATGAGAAGGCCGGCTTTACGGAACTGCCGGTTTACAACTTGGCCGAGACCGGGTAATATAAAAGCCGACAGGATGGGTGCCAGGATGGTTCGTTTCATGGTTTTTTTTCTTTGACAGGATTTACAGGATCTTCGAGATCATTTCCATTATAAAATCAAACGGCCGGAAAGGCAAGGGCCGTATGAAAGGATACCGAAATGTTTTTAGAATTAGTTGAGATGATCCAGCCCGGGGGCGGAAACGGTAATAACAACATTTTTCGCCTGAATCTCCCTTCGGGAAGGGAGATTTTCGGGCTGGCCACGGAAAATAATTATGGCGGGGAATGGGATCTTGGCCCTACCTGGAACTATATCGTCGGTCCGGAGAACCCTTTTTTAGTGGATACGGGTAAAAGCGGCATGGGCCTCAGACTCCTGGAGATGATGGCTCAAATCGGTATCCGGGGAAAGGACCTGGATTTTGTCCTCATCAGTCACGGTCACGAAGACCATGACGGTGGATTGGTGGAATTGGTGGCCGCCACCGGCATCCCGGTCAAGGCCCATTCCATCTATGAGAAGCTGATTCGGAACTATCCCGAAAAGGCCCCCTTTCCCTTTAAAGAAACCTTCTCTGCCTCCTGCTGGCATTGTTTTATGCCCGAATCCTTTACCCAGGTCCATTGTCGCGGCTATCACCAGGAAAGGCACGCCCTGGCGGTTGAAGGTTTCGACCGGTTTCCTTTTCGCCTCGATAAAGACATTTTGATTCATCATCTGCCCGGCCACACCCCCGATTCCCTGGCCGTTCAAATCGGTGAGGAAGCCCTGATTGTCGGGGACATCCTCCTGCCGGAAATAACCCCCCACCCCACCCAGGAGAAATTCTATGACCTCACAGAAACCCTGCTGCCCGCCCATTATACCCGGGGAGCGCTTATTTATGGTTTACGGGCTTATCTGGAATCATTAAAACGTCTCAAGGAAATAGCGCTCCGATTCCCCCGGATAATCGTCCTGCCGGGCCATCGTCTGTACAACAGAGACCACTGGAATATAATCGATCTGAAAACGCGGATCGATGAAGTGATCGAGCATCATGTCCAAAGATGCGGGGCCATAGTCACCATCCTTCAAAAAGGACCCAAAACGGCCGAAGAGCTGGCCCGGGAACATTTCGATCCCCAGTTGCTTAAAGGATTCGGGATCAAGATGGCCGAGAATGAAATCTTAAGCCATACCGAGCTGCTCCAGTTCGGTAACGATATCCTGTTGCAGGAGGATGGGACCTTTGTGGGTCTTGGCACCAGCCATTTTGAATCCATTATTCGTCATTAACGATAAAGGGGGGATTTTTAGGGCTTGAGGGACTCACGACTATGGATTTTAATTAATTAAACGCTTTATCAGAACAGGCACTTACCTGCGGGAGCGTGCTGTTGTTGCCGTAAACCGTGCAGCAACGGTAAGGAACTGGTGCTTCGGTATATTTATTGTTGAGTATGAGCAAAATGGCGAAGACCGGGCACAGTATGGCGAGAGGCTGATCGAACGGCTTTCCTCATCGCTAACAGAACGAGGGATGAAAGGGGTTTCCGTTACAGCTCTCAAGCTGTGCCGGCAGTTTTATCTGGCCTACCCTGAGATTGGTCAGACGCTGACTGACCAATTTGAAATTCCACTGCACAAGTCCATTTCTGATGTGGCGCTTTAATTGAAATCGTCAATTGGTTCATGCAGAAAGAACTGCAAAATGAAGATAGCTCATGACCACAAAAGTCTTATGGTTCGCAAATTGGACATAAACTGGACAACAGGACATACTTTCAGGTTATAAAGGGGCCACAAAGCGGCCATACGGGCCATTTTTTCAAACCCGCCATGAACCCGCCAAACACGTCACAAGCAGGACATTTATGGGTCATAGGGAACATGGGGGGAACAAAGAGGCCAAAGGAGCCAATTCTTAAAACGAGCTATGAACAAACCTGACAAATTCGTAAAAAGTCCAAAATCGTCTCTTTCCCTCATTCCCGTGAAAACGGGAATCCAGTGGTTTTAACTGGTTACACATGGCCTATAGGGGTAGGAACGGTGCATTGGTTTGCACCGCCCCTCCCTCCGAACCGG
>CAZVHO010000132.1:0-14197 GCA_964627515.1 uncultured Thermodesulfobacteriota bacterium
TAAAATTAAAAATAAAGGATAAAAAGCCATGAGTCAGGCAGCAATGATTTTCCCGGGGCGTTTAAGACCCGAATGTGAAAAAGAATTGGGACCAGAGGTAGTTTTTTATCAAGCATCCTTAGAAGATGCGATCACCATTGCTTTGGAACTAGAGGATACAGGCATTCAGGTGATCATTAGTCGTGGCGGTACGGCAGAGGCTATTCGCCGAGCCATTTCGATACCAGTCGTTAATTGTGAAGTGACGAGTATCGATCTCATTGACACCCTGCTTGAAATCAAGGAAGAGAACGGGGGAGCGCTAAGAGAAGTTGCACTAATCCTTTATTATAATATGTCGTACGACGCTGATAAGTTGGGAAAGCTATTAGGAATGAAAATAAGGCAGTTATTTTGGAAAGAAGGTACGGAACTGGAACGTCATATATTGCAGGCAAAGAGGGCCGGCATTGATGTTGTCCTTGGGGCTCAAATCAGTGTTCACTTGGCTGAAAAACATGGAATCAAAGGTTATTTGATGCAGGTCGGCACAGAAACCATTAGGCAAGCTGTTCAAAAGGCAAAAGAAATTATTCAAATCAGACATAACGACCTCGCACAATCTGAAAGGCTTAGAAGTCTAATACATTTTGCCCATGAGGGCATAGTCTCTGTCGACAACAGGGGGATTATCGATCTTGCAAATCCGCATGCAGCAAGCATTCTTGACAAGACCCCGACTGAAATAATAGGACAACATGCCAAAAATATCTTCTCTGGCTGGGCTACCGAAAATCCGGACGAACTTCAGATAGGGCAGATTACGGCAATAAATAATAAACATATCCTTTATAACCGAGTCCCTCTAATGGTTGAAGAGCAAAATATAGGAGGAGTAGTAACGTTTATTGATTCGGCCGAGGTTTTTCAGGCCGAGCAAAAAATCCGCACTTTGCTTAATGCCAAAGGGTTAGTGGCTAAGTATCATCTGTCTGATATTGTCGGACAGAGCCCGACTATCCGACAAGTTATTCAAAAAACAAAATTGTACGGCGGTACAGATTCAACCGTCTTAATTACCGGCGAGACAGGTACGGGCAAGGAGCTTTTTGCCCATAGCCTTCATCGCCTGAGTAAGCGACGCAACAAACCCTTTGTCGCCATAAACTGTGCGGCATTACCAGAAAATCTTTTAGAAAGCGAACTTTTTGGGTATGAAGAGGGGGCTTTCACCGGTGCCCGAAAAGGCGGCAAGGCAGGTTTATTTGAGCTTGCCCATCGGGGATCCATATTTCTTGATGAAATTAGTGAAATGCCTATCCGGCTGCAGGCCAGGCTATTACGAGCCATACAAGAAAAAGAAGTTATGAGATTAGGAGGGGACAAAATCATCCCCGTAGATGCGCGGGTTATAGTTGCAACCAATCGTGATTTAAAAGAGGCGGTGGCCAATAACAAATTTCGCAGCGATCTTTATTTTCGTTTAAATATTCTCCAACTGAAAATACCTCCGCTCCGTGAACGTCCGGAAGACATACCGATGCTTGTCGATCATTTTTGCAATCATTTTAGTAAATTGTTTAATCGTGTCGTGCCACCCCTGAAGAAACAGATTACAAATCAACTTAAAACTTACGGCTGGCCTGGAAACGTCCGTGAACTCGAAAATTTAATACATAAATATGCCATTCTGGTTGAGAAGTTAGGCAATGAATCTTTGATGAATAATTTGTTTGAGGAGCAAAAAAATGATTCTTATCAAGGCCCTTTGGCAAATTCTATCACTATACGGATCGGCCCTTTGACGACAATGATTGATGAAATATATGCCGCCGTTTTCCAAATAGCCGGGAAGAATAAAACGCGGGCAGCTCAACTTTTGGGTGTTAATCGTATGACCGTTTCAAAGCGAATATGAAATGATTTTATGGTGTAATTTTTCAAAATAAATGAACCTAACGAGGGGAGTATTTTTCAAAATAGCTTGACCTGATCAAGTCAGTTATCAGATTATCTGGAATAATGTAATCCGCTTAAGGCGGATTTTTTATTTTTAGGGAAAGGTCTGCTAATTCTGAGCCGGTAGCTACAATCTGCATAAAATGAAAGACCACGGCTTATTGGAGCGAGAAACAAACCGGTATTGCTATCGCCTTTCTAAAAAGGGAATTCGAACATCCCTTATGTTCGTCCTTTTTCATAAACACGTATGCAGTCCTTTAGCACATTCTATTTTTAACAACCGAACTATTCCCTTAAACCAGAAAAATAGCAAACTCTTAAAATCTTTTCAAAAAGCAGATAATTATGTGCATGAAATCATTCATATCCTTAACGCTGCATAATTTGTTATGGATAAATCCTTAGATGTACTTTGTAAGAATCTAACTAAATTTTGAAATTAAGCTTCAAACCTTTTGGAGTCCACCTGCAAACCCGGGGCTTTCATGTTGGATTGTTAAGCAAATTTAGCCCCATTCAGTAGCGCCAATCCTCATGTGCCAGCGGAGACCGGTTTGCTGCCGCCCAGGGCCCGGGCCTTGCCCACCTCGTAGAGCGCCTTGGCGATGATCTTGTCGCTGTGGTCCTGCCGTTTGAGCCACTTGGTTAGCTGATCTTCCTCTACGTTGCTGTTGCCGTCGCGATTTTTCCAAAAGCCCAGGTAGTCGTACCCCAGCGCGTTGAGAAAGAACTCAACAACCCGCTTCTGTGTTCTGGCTTCTATTTCTCCGACATTACCCATCTTCATCCCCCAGGATTTGCCAGCGGCCTTTCTTCGTCGGGCCCACGTGTCGAATCCGCTCGGCTTTCCTCAACTTTGCAAGGTGGTACTCTATGCCGTCGGGAGTGATACCGATGCGGTCTGCTAAGGCCCTGCGGGTGATGGTCGGCTCCTGGCGAAGCAAGGTCACGATTTGTTCTTGGGTAGTTTCTTGGGTAGTTTCTTGGGTAGTTTTCCCCGAAAGAATGCTGTCGAGGTAGGCCGGAGAAAATAGAAACTCGAACCACAATTCGCCGGGCTCAACCTGAATGCGCGGCTCCGGTGTCCCCGCCTCGCGGCACGCATCGAAAACACGCTGGATTCCCCGGCCCCACGCTTCGATCTCACCCGCCCTGAAGAAAGTGTTGGCCACCGTTGGATTGAATGGCCGCGAGGGATGCCGGCCCAACAGCTTCTTCAGCGACCAGTTGTCCGGCAACTCTCCCGGGTTCCATATCTGCAGGCGATTGCCGTGAACCCGGATTTGTATGGGAGCGCCGACAGCGTAGTCACGGTGGATGACGGCGTTGATCAGCACCTCCCGAAGCGCTCCCTCCGGCACCGGATATGTTTCAACCCGCTGCACGCCCTCATAACTGATCGATGCCTTGAGATATTTGGCCAGCAGCAGGTCCATCGTCTTGTCGACCTGCGTGAAGAGGTCGCCGTGGACCTCATCGTGATACCGCAGGTTTGCGTCGCTCTCGAAGAAGCCGATCTTGATCGACGCGCCGGTGACGAACCGCTCCGGATCGGGGTGAAAGAGCAGCACGGCCGCCCGTTTCAGGTATCGCCCTTCCGTCAGGCGGAGCTTCTCGATCAATCCGGCGTCATCCTCTTCCAGCGCGTCGGCCCCCAGCCGTTTGCTCCTGGTCGCTCGCACGCGAAATCGCTTCAATGCCCCGGCATCCAGATCACCCACCGAGACGCCTGGCACCGGCACCGCGTCCCAACGCTTACCTGTCCGACTCAACAGAAACCGATCCAACGCCGCACCCTTGAGCATCTGCTTCGTGCTGCCGCTACGGACGTGGTACTCCCCCTTGTAGCTCACCGGATACGGGTACGGCTCGACCGTGATGCGGACGTAGGGCTTCCCGTCCTCCTCCAGAAAGTCCACATCAGCGACGATGCCCAGCATGTCGCGCATTTTGTTGGGCAGATCCTCCATCAGTTTCGCGGCATCAGTTAACCCGACGACTCTTCCCTTGGCGTCTCGGCCGATATCCAGCATACCGCCCTGAGAATTGGCGAACGCGCAGACCCACTTAAGGTATTCGTCACGCCAGGACTCCTTCCATTCGATGTGCTGATTTTCAGGCATATAATTTGTTCCTATTCAACCGAATAGTTTCCGGCTCGTCTCGATGGCCCTGGCGATATTATCGTCTAAGAAGACCGGACGGTCCAGCTTCGCCTGCCATTCCGGTAGAGTTGAGATTTTTTCAGCGCCATTGATCCGCCTTTATAATTCTGCGATTTCCCCGGATCGAACTCCGTTACGTCTTACAAAAAATCAAGCTGTCAATTCTGAAGCCGGTAGCTTCGATCCAGATCCTCTTTGACCTCTGCATTATCAGGGTCGATCGTTTTCAACTCTTCCAGAAAAGGCCTGGCCTGAGTGAGTTGGGTTCTCCATAAACGATCTTTCCCTTCTTTTTCCAGATAAACCTTCTTTTGGATCAAGGCCCTGGCCTTAAACCCTTCGATGAGGGTTTTGATCTTATCTTTCTGATCCTTTTCCAAAGGAAAAATTTCTATCTTTTCTTTCATGGTTTCAAAAAAAGGATTGACGGAGCTATCCCTTTGATCTGCCGAAATCCTATTAATGAGGGATTCGATGGTCTTCTCCCGTGCCGGAATGATGGTCTTAATCTTTTCTTTGAACGACCGATCCACCGGTGGATCGAGCAATTTTTGATAAGAGGCCTGTGAATCGGGATGCTTTTTCCATTGTTCCAGGAGACGGGCCTTCTGAATCAGTAACACCGGATCAAGAGGATCTTCGACCTTCAGAAGGCCGTCAATGGCTTTCACCGCCAGGGCGTATTCTTTTTCCTGGGTGTAGTTCTCAATTAACAGGCGGGTTATTTTTTGGTTCCTGGGAAACCTTTTTTGTAAATCTTCCAGGATGCCCCGGAGTTCATCGGCCTTTCCTTGGGACTGAAAGAAATCAGAAATTCTGGAAATGGCCTGGAGGACATCATCATCCTCCCCTTTTTCGATCAACTCCTGATAGATCAGGTAGGCTTTCTTCCAATCCCCTGTCTCCCGATAATGATCCGCCAGTTCCAGGAGCCCCCCTTCCTGGCCCCGGCTGAATTCCCTCAAGTTTTCTTCTATTTTTTGGGCCGGCTCAGCCTCTTCTTTTTCCCGGTTATAAAGCCACCACAACCAAAAACGGATCATCACCGAATCAGGGGCCTGCATCAAGCCCTTCCAGAGCTTCTCTTTGGCCCCGGCATAATTTTTCTGACGGATTAAAATAATGGCCTGGCCCGGAAAAACTTCATCTAAAAGAATTTTCCGCTCCTCCAATTCCTGATAATAGTTTTCAGCTTCTTTCCAATGACCCGTTTGAAGCAAGATGCGCCCGATTCTTCTCCGGATCTCCAGATTTTTTGGATTTTTTATGTGGGCGGCCTGAAGAGCGGTCATAGCCCAGCCCGGCTTTTTCTTTTGAACATAGAAATCGGCCCGATCTTGAAAAATCAGGTCCTGTCCCAGGGGAAATCTTTTTTCCAATGCCTCCCAACCGGCCTCAGATTCATCTCTTCGATCCAGGGCAGCCAATAAACGGGCCCAGGAACGTTGGATCTTATAACTCCCGGGATAGCTCTTTACCAAAGGCTCCAGGATCTTCCGGGCCTGGACCCACCCCCCTCCATCGATCAGGGCCATGGATTTTTCTAAAAGGATATCCTGATCGCCGGGTTTAATGGTCAAGGCCCAATCCAGATAACTGATCCCCTTCCAGGGACGTCCCAAAAGACGTGAAACCTCTCCCAGCCTGAGCAAAACGTTTCCGGGATCTTCCCCTAAGGTCAGCACTTTTTGAAAGGCCTTTTGGGCCTGGACATAGTCGCCCTGATCCAGGGCATTGTAACCGGCTAAAATCCGGATAGCCGCGTTATTCGGTTGGATCAAGACCAGGGCCTCCAATTGCCGGGCCGCCAGACCGAATTCTTTTTGACGATAAAGACCGGTGGCCAACTTAAAACGGACCTCCCAAAGGTCGGGCTGCTTTTCCAGCATCTGTTGGTAAATTTCAAAGGCCTCTGAAAAACGTTGGATTTCAAACAGGAGATCGGCCAATTCAACTTGAAGATTCGGATCCATTCTTTTCAACAGGATAGAACGATAAAAAGGCAAGGCCTTTTCTTTTTCTCCCGAAAAGTTATAGGCCCGGGCCAGGCTTAATTGGGCAAACAAATTTTCCGGTTCCAGGGACAGGGCCTTTTGAAAAGGAAGCACGGCATGGCTGTAATTCCTGTTCTGAAGGTACAACTCCCCTATTTTTTCATAGAGTTGATATTCATCCGGGAAATGTTTTACCAGATTTTCAAATTCCGCCAGGGCCTCTTTATTCTTTCCGGAAGAATAATAGGCTTCCGCCACCTCCCGTTGAAGATCAAGATTCGTGGGTTCGATCTTTTTAAGTCTTTCATAAATTGCCATGGCCGCGGAATGATTTCCGGTATTAAATAAGGCCCGGGCTTTTTCCAGGAGGGCACTGCTTTGATCCGGCTTTTTCTTTAAGTAGGTATTTAAATAAGTCAGGGACTGATCATAATGCTTCCCAGCCGATAATACCTGAGCCAATGACAATTGGGTCTCCAGGTCAGCCGGGTCCTGCCGGTTAAGTTCCTGAAGGTAGGGAAGGGCCTCCTTGTTCCTATGGGCCGAAACCAAGGCCTGGGTCAGCTTCTTTTTCAGGCCCAGTTGCTTCGGAAACTGTTTGACCAGGCCTTCCAGAATGAGAATGGATTCATCCAGCCGTCGAGTAGCCCCCAAAACCTCGGCCAGATGGGTCCGGGCCTCAACGTTTTGCGGGTCCCGAATAAGCACCTGACGCCATTCAATCAGGGCCTTTTCCGATTCGTTTATCTGGTAATAGTTGGCGGCTAAGGATAGACGGATCGCCAGGTTATCCGGTTCTTTCTGCAAAAGCCGTTGATACCGCTCAATGGCCCGGCGATATTCCTTTTTCTGAGAAAGAAGATCGGCCAGTTCCCTCTGGACTTTTTGGTTCAATGGTTGATGTTCCGCCAGTATTTCCAACTCGGAAATGGCCTCTCCCCATCTCTCAAGGGTAACCAGGACCTGAGACAGTTCCTGCCGGGCCTCATCCAAATTCGGTTTCAAGGACAGGGCCTGGCGAAAATCCTGCACGGCTTCCGGGTATCTTTTCAGGAGGACCGATTCCCGGGCCTTTTCCCAATGGATCTTCCAAAGAGGAATAGTGTAAGCCCCCTCACCGGGGACTTGTTTGATCTTGGTCTCTATGGCCGGCATTTCTTTGGTCTTTTTTTTGTTTTCGAAGGCACCCCATGAATCTTCGGGTCCTACCCAGACCAACAGGCTCCAAACGAGCCAGGCCGCCGATATCTTATACGAGAGTGGGGTTATTTTCATATATCCTTGCGGTTTAGCTTATTATAAAGGCTGGAAAGACTGATACCCAACAGACGGGCGGCTGCTTTTTTGTCGCCCTTGGTCTTTATCAGGGTCTTCTGCAGAACCGATTGTTCGATCTCATCCAGAGAAATGCCTATGGGAACCACCAAATAACTTCCGGCAGTAGGAGAACCGGTCAGCCGGGCCGGGAGATCGGAAAGTTCAACGGTCGAGGTCTGGCAAAGAGAAACAGCCCTTTCAATAATATTTTCCAGTTCCCGGACATTTCCCGGCCAGGGATAATTACTTAAGACCTGACTGACTTCCGGGGAAAAACCCAAAATGTTTTTAGTATTCAACTCCGAATACTTGTTTAAAAAATAGCCGGCCAGCAAGGGGATATCCTCCACCCTTTCCCGGAGTGGAGGAATCTCAATAGTAATCACATTTAAACGATAAAAAAGATCCTGCCTGAAACGTCCCTCTTTGACCTCTCTTTCCAGATCCCGATTGGTAGCAGCAATGATGCGCACATCCACCTGGATGGTCCGACTGCTTCCTACCCGTTCAAAGCATCCGTCCTGGAGAACGCGGAGGAGTTTAACTTGCATGCCCAGACTCATCTCTCCGATCTCATCCAGGAAGAGAGTCCCGCCGTTGGCCATTTCAAAACGGCCGATCCGTTGCTGATGGGCACCGGTAAAAGACCCTTTCTCATGACCGAACAATTCGGATTCCAAAAGGGTCTCGGTCAAGGCCCCGCAGTTGATTTTAACGATGGGGCCTTCCCCTCTGGAACTGGCGAAATGAATGGCTTCGGCGATGATTTCCTTCCCGGTCCCGCTTTCACCGGACAAGAGGATGGTGCTGCGGGTTGGGGCCACCTTGGAAACCAGGTCCATCATCTGGGCAAAGGCCGGACTGGTCCCAATAATTTTTGAAAAAGAGGCCTTTTCCCGTAAGGCCTGGCGCAGGCGTCTGTTCTCCGTCAGAAGGGTTTGGGCCTCCAATGCCTTGGCAATGGCTTTCTTAATATCGTTCAAACGAAAAGGCTTGGTGATAAAATCATAAATGCCGCTTTTAATGGCGCTCACGGCCACTTCTATGGTGGCCTGGGCGGAAATCATAATAGAGACTACTTCCGGACGCAGGGCCTTTAAGGTTTGGAAAAAATCCAATCCGTTCATCCCCGGCATCATTAAATCGATCACCGTTAATTCCACTTCCTGCCCGCGGATTTTTTCCAGGGCCTCTTTCCCGGAATGGGCTTCAAAAACCTGGTGACCGTCTTTACTTAAAGCAGCAGTCAGAGATTGGCAGGTATTCAGGTCGTCGTCGACGATTAGTATTCGAGCCATAATTTACCGAAGCGGAAAAGTACAAACAAACCGTGCCCCCTCCCCGGCCCTTCCCTCTTCTTGCAGGTCCCCCCCATGGGCCCGGACAATAGTCTTGCAGATATACAAGCCCAATCCGGAATGGGTTC
Source organism: uncultured Thermodesulfobacteriota bacterium (assembly GCA_964627515.1). Lineage (GTDB taxonomy): Bacteria > Desulfobacterota > RBG-13-43-22 > RBG-13-43-22 > RBG-13-43-22 > RBG-13-43-22. The sequence continues at coordinate 8,844 of CAZVHO010000132.1, forward strand.
CGGTTAAATCCCCCTTTTCCGGTTTAGAAATAAATTTTGCGAAGAGATTGGGCTTTTGTTCCGAAGCAATCCCCGGACCGCTGTCAGCCACCTCCAGGAAGATTCCTCTCTTCCCATCCTTTTCCCGGAGGCCGGTCTTTATTTTAACCCATCCGCCCGGGGGGGTCCAATGGATGGCGTTAATCAAAAGATTATAGATCAACCGTTCCAGATAAAACTCATCGGCCTCTAAGGTCGATAAATTTTGATCAAGATCCTTCAATACCCGGACACCCTTCCGTTCAGCCGGCACCTCACATTGGGAAGCAACATAGACTACCGAGGCGTTCAGATCCACCGGTTCAAGTTTCAGAGTAAAAGGGCCTTTTTCAATCTTGGAGATGGTCAGGACATTGTACAGGTGCCCTAATAAGGTTTCTATACTTTCCCCCATCCCGGAAAGCCGTTGTTTTACCTCCGGCTGGAGATTATCTTCCAACAAGGTCTCAATCATCAGACTAACCCCGGCTATGGGCGCCTTGACATCATGGACCATCATGGAAAGGAAATCCACATTGGCCAGTATTTTTTCCTTTTCCTCCTTAAGAATTCGATCCCTTTCATTCAAACTCTGGGCCATTTGGTTAAAAGAACGGGCCAAAACACCCAGTTCGTCTTTGCTGATTTCCGGAATCGCTTCCGTCAGATCACCGGAGGTGACCTTTTCGGTCCCGGCTGAAAGAAGGGCGATTTGCCGTCTCATTTTGGAAGTCAACAAAATCATCAAAAGGATTCCTAACAGACCCCCTCCCCCCCCAACGCCCAGGATAATCCGGCGCAGGGAATTAACCGTCTGATTCAGTTCTGCCCGGGAAAGACCAATAACCAAAAACCCAAGGATATTCCCTTCCCGATCTCTTAAAGGCAAGGATTTCATGGTATAGGATTTTTCTTCAACTACAACCGGCAGGGGTTGGCCCATTAACGCTCTGATGTCTTGAAGCACATCCTCCGAAAATTCCAACTCTTCCCCTTCTCCCGCTTTTTGGGTAAAGGTACTGGCCAGGACCTTCCCTTCTCTTACGATGGCCATAAACGAATCCACGTCCTTAGCCAATTCTTCCAGGAAGATATTGTCGATCAAAACCCCGGTAAAAACCTGACCGGATACGGATTCTTCATTAAAAATGGGGGCACTGCCGCTGATAAAAATCCCATGTTCCCATTTACTGAGTCGTACCCGATAATTTCCGAGAATCGCCTTTTTAATGAGCCCGCTTCCTCCCAATCCCAAGCGACGAAACCGGTTTGATTGGAGCCGGATCAATTCCTTCCCTTTTTGTCCGAGAACAAATAAAACATCCAGGTCGGATTCTCTAAAAACGGAAAGGACCAGGGCCCGGATGTTTCGTTGATCTTCTTTGACGACCAAGGTCCCCATCCGGCCGAAATTGGCGATGGCCAGGGCCAATAACCGAATCTGGTCCTTTTGTTTTTCCAGGCTGAAGAAGACCTTCTGGGTCAGGGTGTCTAACTTCTTTTGATGCCGCCTATGGACCTGTTGGGTGATAATGGATTGAGTCACCACCAAAACGGCTGACAGGGCCAGGCATAAGGAAAACAAGTAAATAAGAATCAGTTTGAAGCCGACTTTATGTTGAAAAGCCATAGAATTCCAATATGATGAACGACAACATCTCTAATAGATTCAAAATTCAAATTTCACAAATCATCCCCCAGATCAGAAGGGCCTCCTCCCATTCCTTGGTCTGTTTCGGCCATGGCCTCATCCACCATTTGATCAAAATCCTCGCCTCCCATCTCTTCACCCATTTCCTTACCCATCTTTTTCATCCATCGGGCCACACTTTTGGGATCATTCTCATCCAGACCCCCAAGTTTGGAAGGATCGGCCAGGCTTTCCAGCCGGGCTTCTTCGGATTTGACGACATTCACCCGGGAAACGATCCGGTTCAGCCGCGGGCCGCCGCATTTTTTACAGCGGAGCGCAGGAACCTCTTTTTCCAAATTCATGATTAGGAATGAGGACTTTTTATGACAATCCTGACATTCATATTCATAAATCGGCATAGGGATAACCTCCTGTCAACATTTTTAAATTCTCTCTATCTCCTTTAACAGCTTCTTGATCCGATCCACACTCCAATCGACCGGACAACGGAGCTTCTGGCCGGCCTTGTTTTCAAAAAGGACGTGTCCTTTTTTTTGTCCGAATTCAAAAAGGGATTTGGTAATTTCCACATCCTTCTGACAGTAATGGGTTAACAGTTCCCAGCGGCCTTCCCTGAACCATTGAACCGCCAGGAGACCATTCCCGCTTTTTTGAACTCCCAGCGTCTTGTGGGCCAGGTGGTCCAAACTCAATCGAAACCCCAAACAGGAAAATACATCCTCTAACAGATCAAGGGTCGGCAGGGAATCGAAATTAAAGGAAGAATACCCTCTTAAGACACCATAGTCAAAACTTTTAATATTAAAGCCCACCAGGAGATCGAACTGTTTCAAGTGGGCCAACAAAGGAACCATATCTTTTTCCCGGTATGGATGAAAACTATCGTCCTGACTATCGTAAACGACTCCCACCGACACCCGCATCAGGTGCTTATTTCCCCACCCCCCGACTTCCTCGGCCAGACGCTGGGTTTCCAGATCAAAAAAGCCGATCCGTGTTTTCCTGATAACGGTTTTTGGGGATGCCGGGTCTTTGGCACTTTCCTCAATTGGAATGGGGTGTCCCTGGGAAATCTTCAGAGGGATCTCTCCCAGGAGCAATTGACTGAGATATAAAGCCCCCTGTTTATCTAACGGTTTATTCCCTGAGCCGCATTGAGGCGAGTGGATACAGGAAGGACAGCCTTGTTCACAAAGACACTCGGAAATCAAATGGAGGGTCTTTTCCAGAAGACCTTCAATAATTTCAAAACCCCTTTTGGCCAACCCCACGCCCCCGGGATATCCGTCATAGATAAAAATGGCCCCTTTCCCCACTTGGGGATGATGGGGGTAACAGATGCCTCCAATATCCCCCCGGTCACAAAGGGCATACAAAGGGAAGATACTGATGGCCCCATGTTCCAGGGCGTGAAGGCCTCCCATAACATGAAAGCCCTGATCCTTCAACTGATTCTGAACGACTTCTTCGATCTCGATCCACAACCCCTCGGTCTCAAAGGTCTGTGGGGGGAGATCCAAGGGATAGACCCCCAGGAGTTCCTGCCCATGAATGGCCCGTTTCTCATAACCGGTGAAGGTCTCTGTAACCAGAACCTTTCCAAAATTGACCAGGAAGTTTCCTACCGGCCGGACCCGTTCCTTTTGGATAATTTCGGTTTCCTTCTGGGCCACGATACGGGTGTAATAATTAACCTCCTTCCGGGTGACATAAACGTTCCTGTCAGCAATATCTAATTGTTCTACCTGATACGATTCGGCCCTATGGAGGTAGACGGCCCCGGGGTGGCACTCCCGAAAGGCCCTCAGACCGTCCAGGGTCCCGACGACCTCACCCTTTTCCCCGGTTAATATCGTAAAGGCTTCACCGACCGACCGGATATTGACCTCCCGGTGGGGGTGCTTCTTGGCCGATACCCATTCCTCACCGGCGGCGGTCAATAATAAACGGCCTTCTTTTTCCAGATCCCGGACCTCCTGCGGGTAAAGAGACGGCTTATAAAAAAGGTCTTCTTGAGAAAGGGGGATTTCCGCTGCGGCACAGGTCAGATGGGCCTTGAGGATGGGGCTGTTATTAGGATCGACCACTGCGGTTTCAAAACTACGATCAAAAAAATCCTCCGGATGGCGGATGAAATATTGATCCAGGGCATCCGGCTGGGCGATCAAAACGATGGCTGATTCCCGCTGACTCCGCCCGACCCTTCCCCCCCGCTGCCAGGTATTGATTACACTGCCGGGATAACCGACCAGTAAACAGACATCCAGACTGCCGATATCGATGCCCATTTCCAGGGCACTGGTGGAAATGACCCCCAGTAATTCCCCTGAGGCCAGTCTTTGCTCGATTATCCGCCGTTCCCCAGGCAAAAATCCGGCCCGGTAAGAGCTGATCTTTCCTTTATACCCCGGGGCCATTTGTTCCACCCACATATGGATCAATTCGGTTACCCTTCGGCCCTGCGTAAAAAGGATGGTCTTTTTCCCTTTGGAAAGACAATAGGTAAAGAGCCGGGCGCCCACAACCGCCGGGCTGATATCCGGGTTCAGGAAAAGAAAATGTTTGGCCGGGGAGGGGAAGCCGGACTCCTGGACCACTTGAAAAGAAAGGCCGGTGAGAGACTCTGAAAAAAGTTCGGGATCGGCAATGGTCGCCGAGCAAAGGATAAACTGGGGAGCACTTTGGTAGAGATGACAAATTCGCCGCAACCTCCGGATAACCTGCACCAGGTGACTTCCCAATATCCCTTTGTAGACATGGGCTTCGTCCAGGACCACTAATTTCAGATTTTGAAAAAATTCCTTCCATTGCTCGTGATAAGAGAGGATCCCCATATGAAGCATGTCAGGATTAGAGATCAAAATAGGGGGAGGGGCCTGTCGAATCTTTTTTCTTTGAGAAACCGGGGTGTCCCCATCATAAATTGCCGAAAGGGTCTTCCCGGGAAAAGGAAGCCCTGGCGCCCATTCTTCCAGAATCTTCCGTTGATCCTGTTCCAGGGCTTTGATCGGAAACAGGAGCAGGGCCTTGGCGGCAGGATCTTGGATCAGGTTGAACAAACTGGACAAAACATAGATTAAGGACTTACCGCTGGCTGTGGGTGTGGAGATAATGACCTGCTCCCCATTCCGGATCCTCTCCAGAGCCTCGACCTGGTGCGAATACAACCGGGGGATCCCTTTTTCGGATAGGGCATTCCGGATCAATTCCGGAAAGGGGGCCGCCGGCCGCCCCCAGCGGGAAGGTTGGGCCGGTATCCTTTGATGATAACAGATCATCTCCCCCAAAGGTGTTTTTTTAAGTTGTCTAAGGAACGATTCCACAGTCTTCTTGCTGAAAAATGAAAATAGGAAAGAGGATGAGGTTACCACCTGATGAATCTGGTTTCAATCAAAAAAGATTATATAATGGCCTTAAAAAATGTCAAGTCCGGGCTGGACGGTACAAACAAGGCGAACGGAATCGATTGACAGATCAAGAAATATGACTATAATTAAAATAATTATCATGTCCATTTGGGCACCACGAAGCATGAAAATAGATTCAAGGTCCAAAGTTTTTCATACTTGAAACTTGCAACCTGCAACTTTTTTTCGTATTAAACCCTCATGCCCGCCTGAAGCGGGCACCGACGAAGCATGAAAATGGGTTTTTCCGGACCTTGAACCCTGAACCTTGAACC
>CAZVHO010000133.1:0-13906 GCA_964627515.1 uncultured Thermodesulfobacteriota bacterium
TTTAATAATTTTTGCGTCTTTGCGTCTTCGCGTGAGATGTTTTTAGAGTCAGCCCGAAGGGCGCTAAGTACATGAAAACCACGAAACCTGATAGTCAGGGCCTTGTTTTATCAAAAAATACATATTCCCAACCCTAAAAATAAGTTATCGACCTTATTTACCTTTAACCTCAATCTATAGGAAGCTGAAAAAGATGGGTCAGCAGGCCAAGGACACAGACTGATCTTTGGACAAGGTGAAAGGGAGAGGAATATATGATCAATAGGCCGACCGGGGCAGGTGGAGAGGGGATAAGGTTATGACACGAGAGGAGTTTCTGGCCCAGGAAGGGGAACGGGCCAGGCAGCGGGCGACTATCACATTGGTCAGCGCCGACCTGCTTCGCTGGCTTAGGGGGTTGTCGGACATTCCGGATGAGATCACCGAAGGGGCCCGGGACGTCCTTGATCGGGCCAGACAGGACAAAGGCATCCGGGATTTCCGGGTTAAGGCCCTGGGACCGGACCTTCTCATCCAGGTGAACACTTTCGGACAGCCCTTGAGTAACCCGGCCGTACACAGACTTATTTACGAAGCCTTGCAGGCCGCCTTTTCAAAGGCCGCCGAATCGGGCCTTTACCAACCGGTTCAGGGCAAGGATTTCTTTAAGATGAATCCCCAACAAAAAATCGCTGCCTTACACCTCCGTTACATGGATTTTCCCTTTACCGAACGGCAGTCGGAACCGATTTTTATAGCCAAGATTATCCAGGGGGGGGTGGGGGCCTTCAACCGGATGCTCTTTAACCTTTTTTTCCACCCGGACAAAGGCTCCCATCAGAGACTGGATAACACCCGCTTTGTAGCCATAGTTGAAAATTGCATGGACCTTAAGGCCGGGAAAAAAGAGCGGCGTCTCTACGCCTTCGGTGACCGGCCGGAAGAGGAGACCCTGTTCTTCATTTATCCTTTTATAGAAGGTCCCCTGCAGATCGACCGCGCCCAGGTAGGGGATTGGGCCGAACTCCTTTCCCTGATCGCCAATCCCGTGAAATGGGTCATAAGCGCTGTCTATGCCTTAAAGGGCCGTTTTGTCTCCCATGGGGGGAATCTTTTGGCCACCCGCCATGAACCGGGGGCCTTGGTATCGATTGAATCCATGTCGCCGGGGAGTGCGGTTGAAAATCCAGTGGCCATTCTCCGCCTGCAAAGCGGGCTTCCCGCCGTGGGAGAGGCCCACTTCAACCTGGGGGCTGATTTTCACTTTGTGGTCGGAGGGACGGGTGGCGGCTACCATCTGGGGATCATGCCCGTTACCATGGAAGAAGCCCGCCTGCACCTGAATGAACCGGGCACGGCCAGAATAACCGCCTATACCTATCAATCTTTTGGCAACGGCAGGATCCCTCCGGATCACGATGTGGTCGATGTATTCGCCCAGGATCGTGTCCAGACTGAATGGCTCCAGAGGGAAGCCCGGTCCTTTATCCGGCTCATGTCGGACCACGGGGAATTTCAGCCCTATGTAACCGCTGAAGAGGCTGAAGCCAGGGCCGAGGCCAGGGCTGAAGTTTTAAAAACCCTTTTTCGGACCGTGCCCAATGGGGAATCGGGAAACCCGGACCCCCTGATCGCCAGGGTCAACGAGCGTTCCCATGGTCAGACCCTTTCCGATATCAAGGCCGATGCCGGCGGAAAAGTCGGCCATACCACAACGCCGACCCTTTTTGCGGCCATTGCCCGGGCCAGCCTGCAGGAAGCCAAGGAGACAGGCCTTATTCAGGATTTTCAGGTCTTCGGTGTGGGTGATGATTTACATCTGGTCATGCTGCATAACCAGGGGATCGATGCCAACGAGATCCATTTGCTGGCCTTTCGAACCTTCTGGCGGGAGGTGTGGGTTACGGAATTGATCGGCTACAAGCCCTATGCCCTGGCCCAGGACCTTCAGATAGGACCGGCCACAAAGGGAAAGAAGGTGGATGATTTAGCTGAGCCGAGCGGCCCCTTTGTTGAACTGCTGGGCCAGACCCTGCCCGAACCGGAGCGTTCCTTCCTGGAACAGATCCGGGCCGCCCGGGAGGCCTGGACCCAGGGCCGGTCCTCGGTGGAGGTTAAAAGGCCCTTTGCCGGAAATGTCACCGGCCAGGGGCCTGGCTTTGCCGAAGTTTCCGTCCGGGGGTTCTGGAAGGTGGCCATTCTGGCTGCCGACAAGGCCGGTCCGGCGGCTTTCAATGTTCCCCTGTTCCAGGCCGCCGAACAGGCCTTGCAGGACGATGGTTTCCGTGCCCGCTATGGAGAAAGCATCGCTTTCGAGATATGGGACATCCATCGTCATAAACGCATTTTTCTGGATGCCCGGTCCCACCGGGAGGATATCCGGACCTTATTGGGAGCCACCAATGCCTTCAATGTGAAACGCCTTTGGTCCTTGCGTAATGCCGTATCTCAAAGGAAAGCGGTCGAGGCGGAACTGGAAGACCTTCTGCTGGCTGCTTCCACGGAGAAATTGGCCCTCATCAGTGGGGGGCAATATGTTGGAAAAGATGACCCGGTTTTATTAGGCATCGAAGAATTGGTCAACCCGGCCTTTGCATTTTTGCAGAGGCGGTTTTGTATGACCCAGGGCGATGAACGGGGCTCCCATTATATGATGCTGGTTCCCAAACCCCTGGAAGAGGCGGTGGCTACGGTACGGAGCCGCGGGCTCTACGTGGGGTTGCTGCTCACCTTGAAGGCCCAGGGTATCGCCGGGATGCAGGATGTTTTTGCCGGACCGAGCTATAAGGAAGTCCGCACCCGGATCGATAAAATCAATGCCCGCTTCTGGCGGGCTCAGGGTTCCGAATTTACCCCGGTCGGTGTTGGCGCCCAGGATGTGGAACCGGCCTATCCATTGATGCAGGTCCTCAGTCGGCTCACCGGTGAAGGTTCTCCCTATGCTGTTTTGGTCAGGAAGGTGGAGACGATTGATATCGAGTTTTAGAAGGGTACTTTTTGACTTTTTACAAGTCTGTCGGAAATAATTCTCAGAAAAATTATCCATGATAAAACTCAAACGCCGGGATTTTCTGAAAATCATAGGTCTGACCGGAACCAGCACTGTCCTTAGCTGTTCCTCCACCACCCCCAATGAACTGATTCCTTATCTCTTTCCCCCGGAAGATATCATCCCCGGCCAGGCGGTTTGGTATGCCGGCACCTGCCGGGAATGTCCGGCCGGCTGCGGCCTGCTGGCCAAGAACCGGGATGGCCGGGTCATCAAAGTGGAAGGAAATCCCCTCCATCCGGTCAGCCGGGGTAAACTCTGCGTCCGGGGGCAGGCCGCCCTCCAGGGGCTTTATAATCCCGACCGTTTCTCCGGTCCTTTAATGCGCCAAAGGAAGGGAAAACCGGTCCCGGTCACCTGGAATCAAGGAGAAGAAATCTTGAGTCGCACCCTGACCAGACTGGTCCGCCAAGGCCGGGGGGAGAGGATTGTCTTTATCAGTCCTTTGGTGAACGGCAGCCAGAAGGCCTTAACCGACCTCTGGCTTTCTGAGATGGGTGCGAAAGACCATTTGCTTTATGAGCCCTTGTCCTATGAGCCCTTGCGCCGGGCCAACCGGCTTGGTTTTCAGTTTAACGGTCTGCCCCATTACCGGATCGACCGCTCCGATTTCCTTATCTCCTTTGGGGCCGGGTTTTTAGAGACCTGGATCTCCAACCTGGAGTTTGCCCGGCAATTCGCCGCCTTCCATTCCCTGCAAAAAAACGGGAAAAATCCATTTGTTTACTGTGGACCGAGGCTTTCCCTGACCGCCAACAACGCCGATCAATGGATTTGCGTTCCTCCTGGCGATGAATACCTGATCGGTCTGGGTATGTTCAGTGCCCTGTTCGATAAGGGATTACCGGATTCCTTTCCTTCTGATTTGAAGCCCTGGCTTAACAGAATCCTTTCCGATTTCCCCCTGGACCGGATCAGCCGGAAGACCGGGGTTGAGACTCAAACGATACGGGATCTGGCCCAAAGGTTTGTCCGGGCCGAAAGGCCCCTGGCCCTGGCTGAAGGGCAAGGTCTCTCCGGACCCCGGGCCCTGGAGGCCGCCCTGGTGGCCAATCTCCTGTGCCTGATCAAACCCGGCAGCCGGCTGGCTATCGATTTTGCCAGTCCATCGGCCTTAGGTCAGGCAACCCCGCTGGCCGGGATGAAAGAACTCACTGAGAAGATGAAAAGGAAAGAGGTCGATCTCCTGCTCCTGGGACAGGTCAACCCCGTTTTTTCCCTGCCTTTCTCCAATGCATTCAAAAAGGGCCTGGAAGCTGTCCCCCTGGTGGTCAGCTTCTCCAGTTTTTCCGACGAGACCAGCAATCTGGCCCACCTGGTCCTGCCCGACCATACCTTTCTGGAATCCTGGGGGGATTACTCCCCCAGGGAAGGGGTCTTCGGATTGATGCAGCCGGTTATGGGGCCGGTCTTTCAGACCAGGCCTTCAGGGGATTGGCTCATTTCTACCGGGAAAAAGATCCGGGGTGCGGATAAATTTCCCTGGAAGGATTTTTATCAGTTCCTTCGCTATTTCTGGGTCCAAAAAGGAAAGGAAATCGAACCAGGTCTTCCATCGGATGCCTTCTGGCAAAAGGCCATGGAAAAAGGAGGGGCCTGGGGGAAACCGGCAGGGGGCCTTTCCGCTTTTGTAGCTCAGCCGCTCCCGGCTGAGAACCATTCTTCTTTAAAGGCCTTTTCCTTTCCCCTTATTGAGCCCCTCTCCCCATCCTCAAGGGATCTGGAGGTGACCCTTTACCCGACGATCCAGTTTTTTGACGGCCGGGAGGCCAACCGGCCCTGGATCCAGGAACTCCCCGACCCTTTGACCCAGATTACCTGGGATGGCTGGCTGGAGATCCACCCGGAAACGGCCAAGGCCTTAACTATCCAAAAAGGGGATTGGCTTCTGGTCTGCTCTCCTTTCGGAAAACTGGAAATTCCGGCCTACCCGGTTTACACGGTCCCCCCGGGGACCCTGGCCCTGCCTATCGGCCAGGGGCACTGGGACTATGGCCGCTTTGTCCAGGGGCAGCCGGCCAATCCTTTGTCCCTGTTTCCAGCGGATATAGATCCCCTGTCCGGTGGATCGTTACGGCCCGGTTTTAAGGTCAGCATACAAAAGCTGAACAGGCAAATGCCTCTGGCCCATGTGGACGGGAGTTTTTTCCAGCATGGCCGTGACATCATGCAGGTCATGACCTTGAAGGATTATCAAAGATCCCTTGATCTTGGACAGGCCCCTCCCATCGACCTGCCCTTGGCCCAGGGGTTTGATCCCGGGAAAGATTTTTATCCCCCCCATGCCCACAAGGATTACCGCTGGGGTATGGTAATCGATCTGGATCGCTGCATCGGCTGTTCGGCCTGCGTGGTGGCCTGTTATGCCGAAAACAATGTGGCCGTGGTGGGGAAAGAACAGGTCCTCAAAGGACGGGAGATGTCCTGGATCCGGATCCAGCGTTACTTTGAAGAGCAGGAGGGGAAGGCCCGCTGGCTGCCCATGCTCTGCCAGCATTGCGACTATGCCCCCTGCGAATCGGTCTGCCCGGTTTATGCCCCTTTTCATAATCCGGAGGGGCTCAATACCCAGGTCTACAACCGCTGTATCGGCACACGCTTCTGCCTCCAAAACGATCCCTATAAGGTACGCCGCTTCAACTGGTTCCAATATAAGCGCCCCAGTCCATTGAACTGGCAGCTCAATCCCGATGTGACGGTCCGCCAGAAGGGGGTCATGGAAAAGTGCTCTTTTTGTGTTCAGCGAATCCTGGAGGCCAAGAACCGGGCCAGGGAGGAAGGCCGGAAAGTGCAGGACGGGGAATTTACCACGGCCTGCGCCCAGACCTGCCCGACCGATACCCTGGTCTTTGGAAACCTCCTCGATCCGGCCAGCCGGGTCTCCCGATTAATTCAGGATACACGACGCTACCAGGTGTTGGGCCATCTGAATACCAAGCCGGCTGTTATCTATTTAAAGAGGGTGGATCAGATTTTTGAAGCCTGATATTAAAGTGATGAACCGTATGAAGTCCGAAAGATCCCATTGTTATATAATCATCATTGATTTCGCCGAACGCTGAACGCTGAACGCTATACCCTATTTGTCATGAAAAATCTTGATTACAGCACGGTCAACCAGGAAGTGATGCGGGCCATGTCCCCGCCGGGAAGGCTTTACCTGGCCCTGGTGGCCTTCTGGTTCCTGGGCATTCTGGTGGGGGTGGGTTGCTGGACCTATCAGATTTTTATGGGCCTGGGGGTGGAAGGACCCAACCATCCCATCGCCTGGGGTACCTATCTGGTCAATTTTGTTTTTTTCGTGGGTCTGGCCCATTCGGGCACTCTGATCTCGGCCATCCTCTTTTTATTTAGGGCCGGCTGGCGGACAGCCATATCCCGCAGTGCCGAGGCCATGACCGTCTTTGCCGTCATGGTGGCCGGCCTTTTCCCTTTTATTCACCTGGGCCGGATCTGGGTGGTTTACTGGATCCTCCCTTATCCCAATCAGCGCAATCTCTGGCCCGATTTCCAATCCCCCCTGGTCTTTGATGTCATTGCCATTTCTACTTATCTCATGGTCAGCATCCTTTTCTGCTATACCGGCCTGATTCCCGACCTGGCGGCCATACGGGACCAGGCCCAGGGTCTGCGACGCAAGCTATACGGGTTTTTTTCCTTGAACTGGACCGGAAGCCACCATCAATGGCGTCATCACAGCGGGGCGGTCCTTCTCCTGGCCGCCCTGGCCACTCCCCTGGTCATTTCCGTCCACAGTGTGGTCTCCTGGGATTTCGCCCTGTCCATCTTACCGGGTTGGCACAGCACCATATTCGCCCCCTACTTCGTGGCCGGGGCCATCCATTCCGGTTTGTCCATGGTGCTTATCCTTCTGATCCCTTTGCGGCGTCTTTATAAATTCGAAAACATCATCACTTCGGAGACCCTGGAAAATATCGCCAAGACCATCATCCTGACCGGCCTGATTATGAGCTACTCTTATCTGACCGAGCACTTTATGGCCTGGTACAGCGGGAACAAGACCGAAGGGGACACCTTTTACTGGCGTATGGTCGGCTATTACAAGGAATGGTTCTGGCTGATGATCTTCTGCAATTCCATCGCCCCTCTTTTCTATTTTTTTAAAAGGATTCGAACCAACACCATCACCCTGTACCTGATTGCCGTTTTGGTCGTCATCGGCATGTGGTACGAGCGGTATGTCATTATCATCACCGCCCCGGCCCATGCCTACGATCCCTATATCTGGAGGCTCTACCAGGGACCCACCTGGGTGGAATACGGGATCCTCTTCGGGGCCTTCAGCATCTTTTTTTTCTTTTTCTTCTTGTTTGCCAAATACCTGCCGGCGGTTTCCATAGCCGAGGTTAAGGAAGCAGTCAAACCTCTTAAACGGGAAGGGCAGGGAGGGGGAATCAGAAAATGACAGGACTCCATTCTCTGACCCGGCTGCGGAAGAAAAAATCAACGACCCAAAAGGCCATGATGGGAATTTTTATCTATCTCGATGATCTCCTGGAGGCTTTAAAAACCTTAAAAGGGACCGGCTTGCCTGTTACCGTCTTTTCCCCGTCGGCCCAACCTGAGATCAAGGAGGCCTTGGGGTCGAGGCCCAGCCCGGTCCGCTTTTACACCCTTTTCGGAGGCCTCCTGGGACTTTCCTCCGGTCTGGCCCTGGCGGTTTATACGGTCATCCAGTGGCGGTTTATCGTCAGCGGCAAACCGGTTATCCCCTGGATCCCTTTTGTGGTCGTCGGCTTTGAATTTCTCATTCTGTTCGGGGTCCTGATCTCCTTTGCCGGAATGCTCATTCACGGACGTCTGCCCAGACTCCGGTTACCGTCTTATTATGATCCCCGCTTTTCCAACGACCGTTTCGGCCTTTTGGTCTATTACAGCGGAATAGATCGGGAAAGAATCACCGCCCTCCTGAAAGAGGCCCGTGCCGAGGAGATCCATGACGTCGAGGGATGAGATCTTGAGGGAAATCAAGGCTGCCGAACCGGTCACCGGTTGTGGCCGGTGGACATTTTTATTTGTCCTATTGATCCTGATCGGCGGGACCACCTTTGTCATAGGGATTTCCGGGACCCGGGCGGAAAGGACCTGGCAGGCCTTTTTAGTGAATTATCTCTTCTGGTCCGGTCTGGCCTTCGGATCGGTTCTTTTTTCGGCCATCCTGGTCATCACCAAGGCCCGCTGGGGGCGGCCGGTCAAGCGTCTGGCCGAGGCCCCGGCGGCTTTTCTGCCCCTGAGTTTCCTGCTCTTCTGGGTCCTTTTACCGGGCCGGGAAAAGATCTTTCCCTGGATCCATGAGCCGCTGCCCCAGAAAGCCGCCTGGTTGAATACGGGATTTCTCTTTGCCCGTGACGGCCTTTCTATTTTTCTGCTTACCATCCTGTCCCTGGCCCTGGTTTATTTTTCTGTTCGAGGGGAAAATGAGATCTATTCCCGGAAGCCCGGGACCGGGAAGGAGAATAGTGATCCTGGAGGAAAAAATCTATCTAAGCAAACCGTCCTGGCCCCGCTGGTGGCTATTGCTTATGCCCTGGTCCTGAGCCTTTTGGGGTTTGACCTGGTCATGTCCTTATCGCCTCACTGGTACAGCACCCTTTTCGGTATGTATTTTTTTACCGGTGCCTTCTACAGCGCCTTGGCGGCCTTGATTTTTTTTCAGTCCTTTCGGTCAAGGCCTTTGATCTGGAAAATTTTATCGGGGAAAAACAGTTTCACGATCTTGGAAAGCTGCTCCTCGGTTTCTGCCTGGTCACCGGGGATTTTTTCTTTTCCCAGTTTCTGGTCATCTGGTATGGTAATCTGCCCGAAGAGACCCGCTTTGTCATTACCAGGGTCAACAGCCTTCCCTGGAAACCCCTGGCCTGGACCGTGCTGGTCCTCTGTTTTGCCTTGCCCTTCGGTGTCCTTTTGAGCAGAAAGGCCAAGATGAAACAAGACTTGATGTTGATCCTGAGCGGGATCATCCTGATCGGGATGTGGCTGGAACGTTTTCTCCTGGTGGCCCCCTCGCTCTGGAAAGGGAAAGAACTTCCCCTGGGCCTTTCGGAATTGTTGATCAGTCTGGGGTTTTTAGGGCTCATGGGCTTTAGTATCCTCTGGTTTCTGGGCCGGTTTCCCCTGCTGCCTGTTTCAGATCCCTTGTTCTTGGAACCCCTGAAGCCGGACCGGAGGGAAGGCCGATGAAAGGCACCATGGCCGAGGACAAAAACCCGGCCTCCCAGGGGAGAGGATGGCTCAAATGGTTTTCAGCAGGTCTATTGCTGATGGGGGGGATGCTCTATTTTTATTACGCTTATCCAGGCCAGGGGCTGGGACCCAAACAACCTATTTCTTTCAGCCACCGGGTTCACGCCGGGGTCAAGGCCATCAATTGTCGGTTCTGTCATCCCTATGTGGAGAGGTCCGGGCATGCCGGTCTGCCGGAAATGGAAAAGTGTTTTTTCTGCCATCGCTATATCATCCCCACCCATCCGGAGATCCTGAAAGAGAAGGCCTATCTGGACAGCCAGAAACCGGTCCCCTGGGTGCGGATCTTTTATGTTCCCGATTTTGTTAAATTCAGGCATGAGCCGCACCTGCGTTGGGGAAAATTGGACTGCACCCATTGCCATGGGGCGGTGGAACAGATGGACCGGCTGCAGAAAAAGGAATTCAAGATGAAATTCTGTATCGACTGTCACAAAGAAAAAAAGGCCCAACTGGATTGCTGGCTGGCCTGCCACCATTAAATAGCAGAGGGCATGGAGCATAGAGCAGATGCGAAGGGTTTAGGGCATAGAGAAAAAATGAGTTGAGGGACTGAGAAACTGAGATTAAAATGAAGCATCCAAAATTTAATCATCATAGGTCAGGCATCTTGCCTGACAATAAGAGATCATCAACCCAACGAACCGGATTAATACACGTTAAGATCAGGAGTCAGGCAAGTGCATTGGTTCACTGAGGAATCTTACGGGACGGTCAAGGCCTATTTTTTGAGCGCCGCCGTCTGGATGGTCATCGGGACCTCGGTCGGGTTCATTGATGCCCTCCATCTGGTGGCGCCGGACCTTTTGGGAAACATCTCCTGGCTGGTCTTCGGCCGGACCAGGGCCATGCACACCAATCTGGTCATCTTCGGGTTTATCGGAACGGCCCTGTTAGGGTCGGCCTTTTATCTGGTGCCCACCCTGTTACAGGCCCCTTTGTACAGCGAGCGATTGGGAAAGCTTTCCCTCTGGATCCTGAATCTGACCATAGCCTCCGGAACCGTCACGCTGGCCCTGGGTTTTTCGCAAGGGCGGGAATACGCCGAATGGATCTGGCCGGTGGATATGGGGGTCCTGATCACCTTCGCCTTGATCTTCTATTGCCTTTTCCGGACGGCCGGCACAGGCCGGGAAAAGACCCTCTATGTTTCCATCTGGTATATCTTTGCCGGCCTGATCTATTTTTTTCTGATCTATTTTTTCGGTAATGCCGTCTGGAACCCTTCCACCGGGGCCATTACCGGCATGCCTGATGCCGTTCTGGCCTGGTTTTACGGCCACGGCGTGGTGGGCTTGTTTTTAACGCCTTTGGCCGTGGCCCTTTCTTATTATATCATCCCCATCGTCTGCCGTTCTCCCCTGTACAGCCACTCTCTGTCTCTGGTCGGGTTCTGGACCATCCTGGTCATTTACACCCATATCGGCGCCCATCACCTCCTGCAGACCCCGGTGCCCACCTGGTTGAAGGTGGTGGCCGTCACCGGCAGTCTGGGGATGATCGTCCCGGTGATGACCGTCCTGGTCAATCTCTGGCTGACCATGCGGGGCCGAATGGGATTGATCCATGCCGATATGGGCGGAAAATTTATCATGGCCGGTCTGGTCTGGTACTGCCTGGCCTGCCTGCAGGGGCCTTTGCAGTCCTTGCCGATGGTCCAGCGGGTTACCCATTTGAATAACTGGGTGATTGCCCATGCCCACATGGGGGTCCTCGGCTTTTCAGGAACCATTGCCCTGGGGGGGATTTATTTTATCCTGCCCAGGATAACCGGCAGGCCGATCTTCAACCGACGCTGGGCCGACATCCAGTACTGGCTGGTGCTTATCGGTATGGCCGGGTTTTTCACGGTCCTGACCGCAGCCGGTCTGATCCAGGGAAACGGCTGGCTGAACGGGCAGGCGGTCTATAAAATCCTGCCTGAAATTCATGTTTATATGGTCCTTCGGGCTGCAGTGGGCCTTCTTATCGTCAGCGGGGCCGTCCTGGGCCTGATGAATATCTACAAAAGTATTTTCGGAAGGGATGGTTCGGAAGGCCCATCCTCTGTCGGAATGGGGGATGGGCTATGAAGATGAGCCCGGCCATCATTATCTTCGGAGGGTTGATCATCTTTGCTTCCGTCTTGTTTGTCGCGGTCATCCTGCCCTGGACCACCATCAGCGAACAGCCTTCCGATATCTTCCGAAGCAGGTCCGCTCTCGAGTCCCTGGGCCGGGACCTTTATGTCCGGAACGGATGCACCTATTGCCACACCCAGTTTATCCGGGATATGGACTGGGATATGGGGGCGGAGAGGATCGCCCTTTCCGGTGATTATGTGCAGGACCGGCCTCACCTGATCGGCACGGAAAGGACCGGTCCCGATCTCTCCCAGGAGGGCGGCGAGCACCCGGATGACTGGCACCTGGCCCATTTTACCAATCCCCGGTTTGTCCGACCGGAATCGATCATGCCCTCCTGGCAATTTTTGGGCCGGGAAAATATCAAGGCCCTCATCGCCTATAAACAGAGTCTGGGATACCAGATGGCCGACTTCCGGGTTAAGCGGCAGAACCATTGGAAAGAACAGGCCCTCAAGGCCTATGAGGCCGGTCCTGATGAAAATATCGGCTGGCTCCACCAGATGATTCCCGAGCCCTGGAGAAAGCTGCCCAACCCCTATCCGACCACCGCGGCCGGGCTGAAACGGGGGCATAAGATCTATCAGAGCTACTGCATTGGTTGCCACGGCCCGATCGGCGACGGCATGGGACCGGCCGAGCCGTATCTCTATCCCCCACCGCTTAATTTCACCCTGTTAAACCAGAGAGAGATTTCGGGGGGCATTCTGTATTATCAGATTATGAACGGCATCACCGGCACGGCCATGCCTTATTTTAAAAAAGAGCTGGAATCCGCCAAGATTTGGGAAGTGGGGGATTATGTGGCTGTCTATTTTATCGGCCGAAGCGATGCCGACCGGGAACCCAAAGGGATCGATGCCGCCTATGAAAACCCGGCGGTGAGGCCCCGACCCAAGTCCTTGACCGGAGAAAAGGAGAAATAGAAGATGTATTTTTCAGGTTGGATTATTCTGGTTGCCCTGAGCCTCTGGATCAGTCTGACGGCTTTCCTCTGGGGCCTCCAGAGTGGACAGTTCTCCGATCAGGACAGGGCGCGCTATTTGCCTTTGCGCGACCTGCTCCCTCAGACGTCGGCCCAGGATCCGGCCCGGCGGCCCATGGAGGTTTATTGCCTGCTGTTCATCGGCCTCCTGGTGATTGCGGGGTTGGCCGGGTCGATTATTTTAAGTTTTTCCCGGTCAGTTTTTTAGGTGCGGCTATGCCCTTTTTCCCCTTGATGACTTTTCAGGAAATGGCCCTGGCCTTTTTTCTGGGGCTGGGGGTCTTTATCCTTCTTTATGTGGCCTGGGGGAGCTATCAAAGGAGAGATCCCTATGAAACCGGGCAGCCATTGGAAAAGGCGGAGGGCCAAGGCCCTGCGGATTGGCTTAAGGCCGGGGAGAATCCCATACCGCCCTTTCTTGTTTTTGTTTATATCGGGGTTGCGGGCTGGGCACTGGCTTATCTGATTTTTATCGGGCTTCCGGGTAAGGGATATTAGATATGGTAATGGTAGAGGAAAAGGACCATTCGACTGCCAAAAGCTGGATCATTGTGCTGGCCATTTCCTTTTTCTTTTTTCTCTGGGGGCTTTTTATTTATTTTGCCGTGGGGGACAACTGGCCGCCCCCCTGGAGCTACGGCATTGTGGAGGACGTGCCGGGGCAGTCGGTCTATTCGGTGAGTAAGTCAGAAGGCCGGGCCGCCACGGCCCCTTTGGAAGGACAAAGAACGCGGGAACAACACGTCATGGGTAAGAAAAAGGGATCTATCCCGACTCAGGGCAAGGAAGGATTATAAGGACCATGTGGAGAAAAATGCTCTGGTTAATGGGGCTGGCCCTGGGCCTTTCAGTGACCCTCCTGTTTTTTGTTTCCATCCTGATCAGCAATTATTACGGCCGGATGAGGGACGATGAAGCCCTGAATACCTTTCAACTTTCCCTGCCACTCATGCCCAGGGGAACCATTCCTCTCGGCGGGGGGATCGAATCTTTAAGAACAACGGACCCGAAAAGCTTAATCAATCCCTTGCCCTTGACCCAGGCGGTTATTGATCGGGGAAGGAGAAGCTATCTGTACTATTGTCTGCCCTGTCACGGGCCAGGGCTTGACGGGAGGGCCACGGTAGGGCAAAGCTTTTATCCTTTGCCTACCCATCTATTGGACCCCAAGGTGCAGGACCAGAAGGATGGGGAGCTTTTTTCAAAGATCAGCCTGGGCTATAAAAGGCAACCGCCTTTATATGCCACCGTAGGGGTGGATGACCGCTGGGCCGTTATCTCCTATCTGCGGTCCGTAGCCAAATCCTCAAGCCCGGTTGATGCGGAGATAAATGCTGAAAGCTCAAAGCTCAAAGGAAAAACGCCGAGCAATGAACGTTGAATATGGAAATAGACCAGTCAAAGGTTTATTTAGGCGCGGGTCAGCACAAAACCTGCCACACGGATTACACGGATTAACCATTTAATTTCTCAAGAAAAGGGGTTTCCCTTTTCTTGAGACCAGCT
>CAZVHO010000134.1:0-2038 GCA_964627515.1 uncultured Thermodesulfobacteriota bacterium
CGCGATCTGGAAAAAACATACCCCAAAGGGCAATTCATTGCTAAATTACGACGTCTGGCCGATACCCTGGAAGCCGGAAAGAATTTTTCCATCCAGATTTCCGGCGAACGTCTTTACGTCCCGTCGTCGGCCGTGGTCAATATCGAGCATGAGAGGGAAGGCAATTGGGAAGAGGTGGAATTCCAGATCAAATGGAAGAGGGCCTAAACCGAAGGGAAGGAAGCTGGAAGTGGGAAGATGATTTTCAGGCTTCTGAAACCGCCATCTCGAACCTTTCCACTAAAAAAAACTCCAACACTTCTCTGACCGCCCGAATCTGGTTGCCGAAAGGTAAAGGTTCCGACCCTCTGAAAAACAATCCCTTTTCAATATCTCCCCGCTGAGCGGCTGCCAGACGGGTCTCAATACAAAATTGTCCGGCAGCCGGATTGCCGGATTTGAAGCCGCAATGGCTGAGGCAATTTAAATTGCGGATACATTTTGCCTTCTCCGGATCAGCGTTGGCCCTCATCTCAACTTCCTGAGCCAGATAACGCTTCAGCCAAGGCGTCCTCACCGCCCGTGCCGGAAGACCGGCCGCGCTCATAAAGGTAACGATATCCTTAGAAGTGGCTTCAGCCAGTACCCGTTTGAAGTTGGGATGGGCATCGCCTTCTTCGGTTACGGCAAAAGGGGTTCCGATTTGTGCGCCACTGGCGCCCAGGTTAAAAAGGTTCTTCAAAGTTAATAAAGAATTGATTCCCCCGGCAGGAATCAAAGGGATGCTGTTTACCTTAATCCCTAATTCCTTAAAAACCCCCCGAACCGCTTCCAATACATGGGTAAAGTCAAATTTGGGATCACTGACTTCTTCTATCCGTGGTGATCCCAGATGTCCTCCGGCATATCGGGGATGCTCGATCACAATGGCATCAGGCAGACGATCTTTTCGCATCCATTTTTTCAAAACCGCACGCACGCCACGCTCTTCGGATAATATGGGAATCAAGGCTACTTCATCAAAACCACGTACCAGATCAGGCAGATCCATAGGCAATCCCGCTCCCATAATGATCGCATTAGCCCCACTGATACAGGCCTGACGCACCAGATCCGCGTAATGCGGCAAGGCCTTCATAACATTGACGGCCAAAAATCCGGCAGCCTTGCAGATGTCCCGGGCGCTTGTAATTTCCCGGTCCAAGGCCTCCAGATTGCTTTCGGCCAAAGTGGCATGGTCCCGGCAGTTGCGCGTACGCTCCATGATGTCCGGATGCAAACGGCGCAACTCCACGCTGGCAATGGTCCCTATGGCACCTTCTCTGGCCACTGTGCCGGCCAGCCGATGGGCCGAAATCCCTATGCCCATCCCGCCCTGGATAATCGGCAACAATTTTCGTCCTTTCAAAGTTAATAAAGGAAAAACAGATTTAATCATTTGATCACCATGTTCTTTTAAATAGTTTGGTAGTTAGGTATCCTAAAAGGAAAGAAGCAGAAAATGCGGACAATTTCTTTCTTCTTGAATCTCAGGACAGGGAAGATAAAACCTCGGCCGCTTCGTCCTGCACTTCTCCATCCTCGGCAATGGCCTTCAAGGTGCGGAGTTTGCTTAAAAAGGCCTGCTGGTCTCTCAGGGATCGCACGGGATAAACCGCCGCCATTTTTTTCAGCAATTCGATAACGACCTCGGGATCTTCATAATCCAGAAACAGGAACTGGGTCCCCCAATGGGTGGGAAGGCCGTATTCCTCGAGATATTGTTTGGCCAGAGCATGAAATTTACGGGACCCGAAATTCTCAAGCAAGGTACCGGCCGCCTCTTCATGGGCCGCGGTCCCCTGCTTGCCCCGGAAATGTTTATTGGCCTCTTTTAAGGCCAACTTTCGAAGCCATTCATCCTTGCCTTTTTTCTCCCGGGTCGGCCGAGGTCCTTTGGACACATGGCTGCTTCGATCCTTGCGTTGATCGATTTCACGCCAGGACGGACGTTCCCGTTCCCGGTCTTCTTCATCGCGGTCGGACATGAAAAAACTCCAAAAGAAGGTCCAAGGTTTAA
>CAZVHO010000134.1:2138-10712 GCA_964627515.1 uncultured Thermodesulfobacteriota bacterium
TTTAAAGTTTGTTTTTCAGCGGCGGTTGACCGGTTGACTCCAGGACACTCATCCACATATTGCCTCCCACATCCACTTGCTTCCTCCGGGCTCCGGCGGCCCGGATGGGGATATGGACATACTCATTGTTCCAAAGGCTGACCAGCATATTGGTTTTCCCGGCCATACCGGCATGGACGGCATGCTGGCCCAAAAATCCGCAAAAGATACGATCGCTGGAATTGGCCGGCTGGCTGCGGATAATATAACTGGGATCGATGTATTTGAGATTGATCTCCATATTATGGCTAATAAAATGCCGGCGGATGCGTTCGGCCAAAAAAATCCCGATGTCTTTTAATTTGATATTGCCGGATGGATCTTTTTCTTCAGGGAGACCGTCCAGATATTTTTGTCCGGCCCCTTCGGCCACCACGATAACCCCGTGCCCTCTCTCCTTCAGCCTTTTCTGCACGGCAGCAAATAACCCCTGAGGGCCTTCCAGATCAAAGTCGGATTCCGGAATCAACACAAAATTGACCTCCCGGGAAGCCAGCGCGGCATGAGCCGCAATAAATCCGGAATAGCGTCCCATGAGCTTGACCATGCCGATACCATTGGGGGCCCCTACGGATTCGACATGGGCGCTTCGGATTACCTTGGCGGCATCCTCTACGGCTGTTTCAAAGCCGAAAGATTTTTCCACTAACGAGATGTCATTGTCAATGGTCTTGGGGATACCGATAACCGAAGTAATCAGCCCCCGTTTTTTTATTTCTTCGACGATGAGATCCGCCCCTCTTAATGTGCCGTCCCCTCCGATAGTAAAGAGGATATTGATATTGAGTTGTTGGAGGGTATCCACGATTTCTTCGACCTTATATTGACCCCTCGACGAGGAGAGGATCGTTCCCCCCAATTCATGGATATAAGAGACCCGTTCGGGAGTCAAATCAATGACCGGGTGGCCGTATTCTGGGATAAAACCTTGATATCCGTAAGGAATACCAATAATATTCCGGACCCCGTAAATAAAATAAAGCTCTAAAACAATCGCCCGGATAACATCATTCTCCCCCGGGCATAACCCGCCGGCGGTAACGATTGCACATTTGGTCTTCTTGGGTGAAAAAAAAATTTTCTGCCGGGGCCCGGCCTTCTCAAAAGTCAAAGGGGGCTCCCCCTTCCGTAGGCATTCGAGAAAATGTTGTTTAGAAATATCGATAAGGATCCGTTCCTGGTCATCGACAAAATTCTCGGAAGGGCGAAGGGAAGTCAGGGGATCTTCAAAAGGGAGACAGTGGACAGGAGAATCGATCTTGGGAATCCCTATTTGCTCAATAATGGTGTTTTCCTTGGTCAATTGGTGTAAATAACTCAAAGGTCTTTCCCTCCTTGTGTTATCTGAATTTAAAATCCCCCTTGCCCAATAAATCGTGAAGGTGCAGAATACCGACTACCCGCCGATCAGGATCGATGATCGGCAGAATAGTAATCAGGTACTGCTCCATCATCTCTAAGGCCTCCGAAGCCTGGATCTCGGGGGATATGGATTTGGGGTTGAGGGTCATGACCTCGCCGGCCAGAGTCACTTCCAGGGGAGCCTTTCGTTTTATAATTCGTCTCAAGTCCCCGTCGGTTATGATCCCTGACAAAAAATGTTCTCCTCCTTCCACAACCAGAGTGGCACCCAGGTCCTTGTCATCCATCTCCTGGATGGCTTCAATCAAGGTCTGTGCCGGAGATACCAGGGGTATCTGATCGCCGGTCAGCATGACTTCGGAGACCTTGACGGACAACCTTTCGCCCAACGTCCCTCCGGGATGGAAGCGTTTAAAATCCTGATGGTTGAACTGGCGCCGTTTTATCAAGGCTACGGCCAAAGCATCCCCCATAGCCAGGGCCGCAGTGGTACTGGTTGTCGGTACTAATCCCAAGGGACAGGCCTCTTTCTCCACTCCGACATCGATCACCAGGTCACTTTGTTTGGCCAGGGTCGATGCACAATTTCCGGTAAAGGTAATCAGCCTGGCCCCGATGCGCGTCAGACTGGGTAGAATAATAGTCAGTTCCCCGGTCTCGCCGCTGTTGGAAATAGCCAGAACGATATCTTTAGCAGTGACCATACCCAGATCCCCATGCATGGCCTCTACCGGATGCAAAAACAAGGCAGGGGTACCGGTACTGTTTAAAGTGGCCACGATCTTCCGGGCGACGATCCCGGACTTTCCGATACCGGTCAGGATGACCCGGCCTTTGAGCTGATATATGGCCTCAACCGCCTTTTCAAAGGCCGGTCCCAATTTGGGGATCAGATCTAAGATCCCCTGGGCTTCAATCTCCAAGACTTCCCTGGCTTCATCCAGAAGCATGATCCGCCGACTATCTTTCCAGACAAAGCTTGGTAAAAGCGGTATCGGGTTCTACCGAGTAGCGGCCATTAAAACAAGCCAGGCAAAAACTGGACTCCGGCAAACCGGTAGCCTCCACCAGGCCTTCCATGCTCAAATATCCCAGACTGTCCAGCTCTAAAAACTTCCTGATTTCCTCGACCGAATGGTGACAGGCGATCAACTCCCCTTTGGTCGAAAAATCAATCCCGTAATAACAGGGAAACTGGTGGGGAGGACAACTGACCAGCATATGGACTTCACTAGCCCCGGCCGATCGGACGGCCTGGACCCGGGTTCGACTGGTGGTCCCTCGAATAATGGAATCTTCGATGATGACCACCCGTTTCCCTTTAAGGACCGAGCGGACCGGATTCAGCTTTACCCGAACGCCAAAATCCCGCATACTCTGGGAAGGCTGGATAAAGGTCCGCCCGACATAATGATTGCGGATGACCCCCATTTCAAAAGGAATCTTGGAGGCCTCGGCAAACCCGAGGGCGGCGTAATTTCCGGAGTCCGGAAAGGGCATGGCCAGGTCCCCCTGTGGTTGAAATTCCTTGGCCAGCATCTGCCCTAATCGTTTACGCACCTGATAGACATTTTGTCCGAAGATATAGCTATCCGGCCGGGCGAAATAAATAAACTCAAAGATGCAAAAGGCACTTTGGGTTTTAACAGAAGGCTTAACCGACCGAAGGCCGTTCTGGTTTATAAAAATAATTTCTCCGGGTTCAATATCCCTGACATATTGGGCTTCGATCAAATCCAGAGCGCAGGTTTCGGAAGCCAGTACATAAGCCCCATTTAACTTCCCTAAGCACAGAGGCCGGAACCCATGAGGATCACGGGCCCCGATCAATTGGTCCTGGGTTAAAAGGAGCATGGAATAGGCCCCCTGAACTTGCGATAAAGCATGGATCAGGGCCGGCTCAAATCCTTGTTCCAAACCATGGGCGATAAGATGGATAAAGATCTCACTGTCCATGGTGGACTGGAAGATGGAGCCTTTCTTTTCCAGACTCTGCCGTAACTCATGGGCATTGGTCAGATTCCCGTTATGAGCAATGGCCAAGGCCATTCCGGCATGAGAGACCAGAAAGGGCTGGGCATTTTTTAACATCGAGGAACCTGTAGTGGAATAACGGACATGCCCGACGGCCAGGTTTCCATGAAGAGCGGACAGGCTCTGTTCATTAAAAACATCCGCTACCAGGCCCATGCCCTTTTGTTCCCGAACCTGGGAGCCATCGGAGATGACGATTCCGGCGCTCTCCTCCCCGCGGTGTTGGAGGGCGTAGAGGCCAAAATAGGTCAGCTTAGCGGCTTCCGGATGCCCGTAAATTCCAAAAATGCCACACTCTTCTTTTAATTCCTGATCCTCATAAAAATTGTACATGATGATTTTTCCTAAATATCGGTAAAAATAGCTGAGAACTTAAAAATGACAGAATCGTAAAAAGTCGCCGAAACCCGTATTGCGTCATTCCGGCGAAAGCCGGAATCCAGTGTTTTTATCAGGTTATAATCTCCTGGACCCCGGCTTTCACCGGGGTGACGGCTTCTTCCGAGGTTGTCAAAGACGAAAAACTTTCCCATTGGAGCCATGAATGTTGAGCTATCTTCTCAAATCCTCATGATACTCCTGAATAGTCCGCACCGAAAGCTTTTTCTGCTGCAGAGCCTCGATGGCCTCTGCCGTGGCCCTGGCCCCGGCTACCGTGGTGGTATAGGGGATACTATGCACCAAAGCGGTTTGCCGGATGGAATAGGATTCAGAGACGCTTTTTGAACCAATGGTGGTGTTGAGGACCAGTTGGATCTCCCCGTTTTTCATGAGATCTACTACATGGGGCCGGCCTTCCCGGACTTTGTTGACCATTTGATTGGAAAGCCCGGCCTGATCAAAAAACCGCGAAGTCCCCGAGGTGGCCATGATTTTAAAACCCAAATTATATAATTTTCGGGCCGTGGATAAAATCATTTTTTTATCCTGGTCCTTGACACTGATAAAAACCGTGCCGGAAAGAGGCAGGTTACTTCCGGCCGCCAGTTGCGATTTGGCGAAGGCCAAACCAAAGCTGCGATCGATACCCATGACCTCGCCGGTGGACTTCATCTCCGGGCCGAGGAGGGTATCGACTCCGGGAAAACGTAAGAAGGGGAAAACCGATTCTTTGACCGAAATATGGGAGGGATTGATTTCACGGGTCAATCCCTGAGACTCGAGACTTACGCCAAGCATGACCCGGGTGGCCACTTTGGCCCAGGGAACCCCGGTGGCCTTACTGACAAAAGGGATGGTCCGGGAGGCCCGGGGATTGACTTCCAGGACATAGAGTATATTGTCTTTGATGGCATATTGGATATTCATCAGACCCCGAACCTCCAACTCTCCGGCCAGGGCGTAGGTGTTGGCTTTGATCCGTTCGATCTGATCCGATTTAAGGGTATAAGGAGGCAAAACACAAGCGCTGTCACCGGAGTGGATTCCGGCCTCTTCAATGTGCTCCATGATCCCGCAGATCAGGGTCTTCTCTCCGTCGGAAACGGCATCCACATCGATCTCTATGGCCTCCTCCAGAAATTTATCAATCAGGATGGGATGCCCCGGTGAAACCAGAACCGCTTTGGCCATGAAAATTTCCAGGGCGGCCGGCTCATAGACGATCTCCATAGCCCGGCCCCCCAGGACATAGGAAGGACGGACGACCACCGGGTATCCGATGGATTCGGCCACCTTGAGGGCCTCTTCTACTGTAAAGGCGGTCCCGTTTTTCGGTTGGATAAGCCCTAATTTTTTTAAAAGTTCTTGAAACCGTTCCCGGTCCTCGGCCCGGTCGATGCTGTCCGGAGAAGTTCCGATAATCGGGGCCTGGGCCGCCTGAAGACCTACGGCCAGATTCAAAGGGGTTTGGCCGCCGAACTGAACGATGACTCCTTTAGGTTTTTCCCGATCGATAATATGGTAGACATCTTCATGGGTCAGGGGTTCGAAGTAAAGTTTATCGGAGATATCATAATCCGTACTGACCGTCTCCGGATTGCTGTTGACCATGATACTGGTATAGCCCTCTTCTTTGGCCGTCATCGAGGCGTGGACACAGCAATAGTCGAATTCTATCCCCTGACCGATACGATTCGGTCCGCCCCCTAAGATCATGATGCGCTCTTTATCGGAAGGACGGAATTCATCTTCCATCTCATAGGTTGAATAATAATAGGGCGTAAAGGCCTCGAATTCAGCGGCACAGGTATCGACCAGCTTATAGACCGGAAGGATATGGAGGTCCTGTCGGCGCCGGAATATTTCCGAAGGGGGGACCTTAAGCAGATGACCCAATTGCACATCGGAAAAGCCGAATCCTTTGGCTTGTTGCAGCAGATCCGGAGAGAGGGTTTCCAGGGTACAGCCGGCCAGGGTTTTTTCCATTTCCATGATCTGGGCCAGGTTGTGGAGAAACCAGGGATCAATCCGGGTCAGGTCATAAATTTCTTCAATGCTGAGGCCGGCTTCCAGGGCGGCTTTAAGATAAAAAATCCTTTCGGAATTGGTCTGACGGAGTTTTTTATGGATTTCATCCAACGGGACATTGTACAAATCTTTTCCATCAGCCCCAAAGCCGAAGCGACCGATCTCCAAAGAACGGATCCCTTTTTGCAGGGCTTCTTTAAAGGTCCGGCCGATGGCCATGGCCTCACCCACGGACTTCATCGAAGTGGTCAGATAATCTTCCGTCCCGGGAAATTTTTCAAAGGTCCAGCGGGGGATCTTGACCACACAATAGTCGATGGTCGGCTCAAAGGAGGCCATGGTTTCCTTGGTAATATCATTGGGGATTTCATCGAGAGTATAACCCACTGCCAATTTGGCGGCAATCTTGGCAATCGGGAACCCCGTGGCCTTGGAGGCCAGGGCCGAGGAACGGGAAACCCGGGGATTCATTTCAATGACCACCATTTCCCCGCTGCCGGGATGGACAGCAAACTGGATATTCGATCCGCCGGTCTCCACCCCGATCTCACGGATAATGGCCAGGGAGGCATCCCGCATTACCTGATATTCTTTGTCGGTCAAGGTCTGGGCCGGGGCCACGGTTATGGAATCTCCGGTGTGGACCCCCATGGGATCGAAGTTCTCGATAGAACAGATGATCACCACATTATCCTTGAAATCCCTCATGACTTCCAGTTCATATTCTTTCCAGCCCAGAACCGATTCTTCCAGCATGACCTGGTGGATCATGCTGGCTTCCAGACCGGCCGCCACCATGATCTCAAATTCTTCCCGATTATAAGCCACCCCGCCGCCGGTGCCCCCCAGGGTGAAACTCGGACGGATGATAACCGGATAACCGATCTTTTCCACCAATTCCCTGGCTTGCGAAAGATCAGTGGCGATGACGCTCTCCGGGACTCTAAGTCCGATCTTCCACATGGCCCGACGAAACTCATCCCGGTCCTCTGCTTTTTTAATCACCGGTAAAGAAGCCCCGATCATTTCCACGCCGTAAGCCGTGAGGACCCCCATCTCGGCCACGGCCACGGCGGTATTGAGGCCGGTCTGTCCGCCCAGAGTCGGGAGCAGGGCCTGGGGCCGTTCCCGCTCGATAATCTTGGCCACGACCTCCGGGGTGACCGGTTCGATATAGGTTCGATGGGCCATCTCCGGGTCGGTCATGATGGTGGCCGGGTTACTGTTGACCAGGACGATTTCAAAGCCTTCTTCCCGCAAGGCCTTGCAGGCCTGGGTGCCGGAATAATCGAATTCGCAAGCCTGGCTGATGATGATCGGACCGGAGCCGATAATCAGAATTTTATTGAGATCGGTTCGCCTGGGCATGGGTTATCCTTTCCGGTTGCTTTCCATCAGGGAAAGGAAATGGTCAAAGAGATAAGAGGCGTCATGGGGACCGGGCGAGGCCTCGGGATGATATTGTACTGAAAAAACAGGCAATCGTTTATGCTCCATACCTTCCAGAGTTTGATCATTTAAATTAATATGGGTTAATTCCACATCAGGGTCCTTCATCGAATCCAGGTCCACCGAAAAACCATGATTTTGAGAGGTGATCTCCACCCGGCCGGTCCTGAGATATTTAACCGGCTGGTTGGCCCCGCGGTGGCCGAACTTGAGTTTGGAAGTTATACCGCCCAGTGCCAGGCCCAGAATCTGGTGACCCAGACAGATGCCGAAGATGGGCAGCATATCCAAAATATTCCGAACCGTTTGGATGATCTCCGGATTGACGGCCGGATCACCGGGTCCGTTGGTCAGTAAAAATCCATCGGGTTTGACGGCCAGGATATCCCTGGCCGGGGTCAAGGCCGGTACGACCAGAACTTGACAGCCTCTTCGCTCCAGGGAGCGCAGGATGTTGTATTTCACGCCGCAGTCCAGGACCACGACCTTAAAGCCCGAGCCGGAGGCTTTCCAGGGATTCTTCATTTGCCCGGGAGATAGGGCCTGGACCTTTCCCTGAGTCCAGGAATAGGGCTGAGAAGTTGTAACCTGACCCACCAATCCCTGCCCGAGCATGGGAGGAATGGCCTTGCTCTTTTCGATCAAAACCTCGGGGTTCAGACAATCGGTCGAGGCCCAGGCCCTCATGGCCCCATGGTTTCTCAAATGTCTGGTCAAGGCCCGGGTGTCAATCCCTTCCAGGCCCAGGACACTACTTTTCATAAGATAATCGGCCAAAGGGGCCTGGGAGCGAAAATTGCTTGGGAAAGGCAGATATTCCTTGACCAGAAAGGCCTCAACCTGGATCCGGTCTGATTCCACATCCTGGTCGTTGATCCCATAATTTCCGATCAAAGGATAGGTCATGGTAACCATTTGGCCCTTATAAGAAGGGTCGGTTATAACCTCCTGATATCCGGTCATGGCTGTATTGAAAACGCATTCCCCACCGGCCTCGCCAGGGCCGGTAAAGGACCTGGCTGGAAACACGGTGCCATCTTCTAAAGCTAACAAGGCTTTCATTTCAATTCCTGATAATCTCGGCAATCATCTCAGCTGCCTTTTGGGTGAGTCCTCTTTTGGATTTCAAGGCCTGGAGGCCGGCTTCCCCTCTTTCGGCAGCTTCCTCCGGATGTCTTAAAAAATAATGCATCCGTTCCGCCAATTCAACCTCGCCGGCCACCATAATCCCGGCCCCGACCTTTTCTAAAAAATCCCGGGCATCCTTAAAATCATCCATAT
>CAZVHO010000134.1:10812-13904 GCA_964627515.1 uncultured Thermodesulfobacteriota bacterium
ATCCCGGCCCCGACCTTTTCTAAAAAATCCCGGGCATCCTTAAAATCATCCATATAGGGTCCGTAGAAAACCAACTTTCCCCAGGCAGCCGGCTCCAAAATGTTTTGTCCTCCCTTGGGGACCAGACTGGCCCCGCAAAAAACCAGGGTAGCCAGGCTGTAGAGGGCAAAGAGGTCTCCGATTCGGTCGACAAGGATGACTGCTTCTTTTTGGAGCCCCCGGGATTGAAGAATCCGGCTGTAAAGCTGGTAAGAAATCCTTTGTTTTTTTAATAAGTCCTCTATCTCAGCACATCGATTGATATGGCGAGGGGCCAGGATGAGGGCCAAGTCCGGGAAATGGGTCTTTAAACGGTTATACACGGAAAGGAGAATCGCTTCTTCCCCTCCCCGGGTACTTCCGGCCACTATGACAGGCCCTTCTTCGGAAAGAAGAAGCCTTTGCCGGATCTTGATCTTTACAGTTTCCCGGCCCTGATCCAACAGACTGTCATATTTGATATTTCCCAGGGTATGGACCTGCTCCGGCCTGGCACCCAGGGCGATCAGATTTTTGGCGTCATCCTCATGCCGGACCATCAAGACCTTGAAATTCCTGAGCAGGGGCCCTATGAACCAGCGGATTTTGGAATACCGTCTAAAAGAACGCTGTGAAATCCGGCCATTGACCAGGATCAGTTTACAACCCGATTGACTCGCCTGAAAAAGAAAGTTTGGCCAAAGTTCCGTTTCCAGGGCTATAAAGGCCCTGGGGCGGAAAAATTTTAAGGCCCTTTTGACGCATAGCCAAAAATCCAGGGGATAATAGATAAGGGGTATATCATTCCCCAGGAGCTTTTCGGCTGTTTCCCTTCCTGCCGGGGTTGTTGTTGAAAGAAGGAGAGGAACATCGGGGAGCTGCTCTTTGATCCTCTGTGTCAGGGCCACCGCCGCCTTGACTTCGCCCACTGAGACGGCTTGAATCCAGATGGGTCTCCCATTGGGCAAGGTTGCCTCCGGCCGAAGGGATTGCGGGTAACGACCTAATCGTTCGACCAGATGGTTACTATACTTTCCTTGGGATAGATTATACAAGATTAGGAAAGGAAACCCAACAAAAAAAAGAATTCCGGCCAGGATATTATAGCAGATAAGACCTAATGGCATAAAAAAATTATTATTTTCAAACAGATAAGATAAACTGATTGTTGCTGGTTATAGTATTTTTTAGTCAAAGGGTCAAGTTTAAATATTATTGGTTTCAGTTTTTATCTCCAATATCCGGTCGAGACGAAAATGACGCAGGTCCTGCCTTTCATGGCAGTAGGCGCGCAGGCCTTCGAATCGTTTTCCTCCATATTCCATCATCTCAATAGACTCGGGGCGGATGCGGCGGCGGGATTTGGTGTCATCCGGTTTGAGATAGACGATCTCCATGTCTTGTTTTTCCTTCATCACTGCTTTGATGATCTCGACCTTGTCGGCATAAGAAAGTTTTTCTTCGGCCTTTTCATATTGAAACCGGGTCAGAAATTTAACCACCCTGAAATCCATCAGAATGTGATGCCGTTGAATGGGCTTGGAAAGGACCAGGCCTTTAAGGCTGGTGCAGCGGCTCAGGGCCACATAAACCTGCCCGTGGGCGAAGGTGCCCCGGCCGATGTCGATGACCACCTTGTCAAAGGTCTTGCCCTGACTCTTGTGGATGGTAATGGCCCAGGCCAGTTTCAGAGGGTATTGGGTGAAGGAGCCTACCGGTTGGGAAAAAATTTTCCGGGCATAGGCATCGTAGGTATATTTTAAGATCTCCCAGGTAACGGGCGTAACCCGGGCAACCGTATTGTCCTCCAACTCCACCTGGATGCTGTCTTCTTCCCCACGGCGGGAAATGATCCTGGTGATCTTGCCGATCGAACCGTTGACCCAGCGGCCAAGGGGATCATTATTGAGGAGCATCACCTGGGCCCCGGTTTTCACCTCCAGAACCGTTTCAGTAGGAAGGGCTGAGGGTTCGAAGTCGCCTTCGATAAGGCCTTGAAAGGTAACCGCCTGGACTGGAAGACGATCCAATTTTTCCTGGTTTCTCTTAAAGGCCTGGTCATTGGTACTGGTCAGATAAATATAAAAATCCTCTTCCCCCGGAAGAAAATCCGGGGCGCAATTTTGATTGAGCCGGACCATATCGGCATCGGTGACGGAACGGTTCCGGATGGCGTTGAGAAGACCGATGAAATCTTCATCGGTCTGACGGTAGATCTTTTCCAGTTCCACGAATTCCATTTCAAAACGGGGGGTCGCAAAAATTCGGGAGGAAAAGAAATAAGGAGTTTCATACTGAAGGTGAAAGACGGCTTTTTCAGCCGAGGTGACCACGGGAGGGAGTTGATAAAGGTCGCCGATAAAAATCATTTGGATCCCGCCGAAGGATTTTTTAGGCTGCCGGCCGTTGAGGCGGAGGAATTTCTCCACACAGTCCAGGAGGTCGGCCCGGACCATGGAGACTTCGTCGATAACGATGGTTTCCAGTTGTTTATAGAGGGTCGGCCGCTTGCTGTCCTTTGGGCTCTTTTTTTTGACCTTATCCAGGGAGATATCGGGTTTAAAGCCGCAAAAGGAATGGATGGTCTGCCCCCGGACATTGAGGGCCGCCACCCCGGTAGGGGCCAGGACGGCGATCTTTTTGCGGGTCATTTTTCGAAAATGATCCAGCAAAGTCGATTTTCCCGTCCCGGCCTTCCCGGTGATAAAAAGATGTTGGCCTGTATTCTCCATCAGGTCCAGGGCCTGCTGAAATCGCTCATTGATCTCGATCGGGTTGGTTTTGGGCATGGTGTTTTAGGTAACATTGTTTGACAGGGGGTGTCAACGGCAATTGGAAACTTGCCCCTTGCGCTGTTTATAGACGTGTAAAAAGTCCATCAAAAGACCCCGTCGCGGCGGGATTAGGCCCCGGGCATTTGCATTGAACAGAAAAATAATAATATCAAATAGATTGGGTAACAAAATTTCAATTTGACATTGACATTTTTGGAACTTCCTGATATTAATAAGGAAACTATTCAATTTTAGAAAGGAGTAGAATTGAATCATGAAAGAAAATATCAATAATATCCT
>CAZVHO010000135.1:0-6353 GCA_964627515.1 uncultured Thermodesulfobacteriota bacterium
GGGTCCGACCCGATAGGTGCCGGCGGGATAGCCCAGCTTGCGATAATAGGGAAATTTCAGATAAGACCAATTTTCAACATGCTCGGCAATATTCTCCAGATAATTTTTGGGATCGAATTCCTCCAGGGTCTTCCCGTTTTTATCAATTAACCTAAGCCGGCCGTCGTACAACTGCAAACCACCCTGCTCGTCGACCATGCCCAGATAGCCCGAGTGGAAAACCGCATATTTATCCACCAGTTCGCGGTTGGCCTCGAACCAGCCCTTGGCTACGGTGATGGCCAGTTTGATGGTCTCCATCACCTCGTCGATCCGGCTCAAGAAATCGTCACAATCTTCGGCCGAAAGAGGCCCATTGACCCCGCCGGGGATGGAATGGATGGGGTGGACCCTTTTACCCCCCAGCTTGCGGATGATTTCCTGACCGAAGGCCCTGGACTGCACGGCCTTCAAAGCCAGCTCCGGATTGGCCTGGATGACCCCGACGACGTTTCTTATGGCCGGGTCGGCATCGAACCCCAAAAGCATATCCGGTCCGGCCAATTCAAAGAAATGCATGGAGTGGGATTGAATAAACTGTCCCATATGCATCAGCTCTCGAAGAAGCCCGGCGGTTCGGGGAGGAGTCGCCCCGATCACCCGGTCACAGGCCTTGGCCGAGGCCAGATGATGGCTGACTGGACAAATGCCGCATATCCGGGGAGTGATTTGGAGCATCTCGAAAAAGGGCCGGCCTTCGGTAAACTTTTCAAACCCTCGAAATTCATTGACATGCATAAAGGCGTTTTCAACTTTCCCCTTGGCGCCCATATTGATGGTGACTTTGGCATGACCCTCTATCCGGGTTACCGGTTCTATGGTAATTTTTTGCATTGTATGTTCTCCTCTAATCGTACTTCAAGGTCTGATCCTTCAAGACCGGGATTCGACCTTCCAGCAGCTCACTGAGCACAATGTGGATGGTCTCGGCCGAAGGAGGACAGCCGGGCAAATAAACATCGACTTTGACCACCTGATCCAAGGGGCGGGCAAAAATCGGTTTGGCCAATTCCTCCGATCGGGGGATTAAACCGTCCACGGTACTTTCCGTCTCCACATAAGCCCGCTGCAGGGCATCCTCCAGATTAACCTGGTTCCGCATTAAAGGGATGCCCCCGAGAACCGAGCAATCCCCCAGCGACACCAGAATCTGACAGCGCTCCCGCATTTCCCTGGCGACTTCCAGATGGGCAGTGTTGTTGACCGTGCCGGTTAGAATCCCGACGGTGACGCCGTCTCTCGGCGGATGTTTTAAGTCGGTTATCGGGCATGATGTTATTTCTATCTTATCCAGTAATTGGATCAGCCTCTCGTCCATATCCAATATGGACATATGGCATCCGGCACAAGCGGCCAGCCAATCGGTTGCAATCTTTATCTTCGCCATAAGTCTTTCTCCTCCCCCTTCTACATTCGGGCGGCCAATTGTGTTAATACTTCATTTTCAGGAATCAAGCCCTCCGGCAGGGGTACGGCCTTTCGGACCGCCACCTTTTTGCCTTCCAGGTTATAGAGCGACCCTTCGTGCTCATACCAGAGCAGGGCCGGTAAAACGACGTCGGCCACCTCGGTAATCGGACTGTGAAAGCTGGCCTGGACGGTCAAAAACTTGGCTTCCCGGGCCTGTTTGACCTTCTCTTCAGAAAGGGTGGTTTCTTCCAGGAGAAGATAGACCGCCTCCATTTGAGCTGGAGCAAAAGTCGCTCGAAGCCCCAAGGCTTTGGCATGGAAGCCATTGCTTTCCGGGAACAAGGGGATGAAATGGGCCTTTTTTTGCAATGTGGCCAGCCTTTCCGCCTGCTGGGGAGGGGTTTCCTCACCATAAAGCACAACCGGCGCGGCACTGTCCTGACAAAATTTAATGGCCCGGCCCATTTCATTCAGGGGAAAGGTCTTATGGGCAAACCGCCTCATCGCATGGTTGTTGTCGGAAACAATGACCAATCGGGCCCCTTTCATGCAGGCCCGTTTAATGTGATAGCCGATGACCGGATGATCGGACAGGGGATCGGCACCGGTGACCAGGATCGTATCCGCAGAAAGCAAATCATTGAGGGACCCCCCCAATGGCAGATTAAACCTGGCCAGGGTCGGCTCCAAAACACCCACGTTGGCCCGGATCTTTCCCAGGAATACGGCCACAAATTCACTCAAGGTCAGGTTGAGGGTCCGGCAGGTGGTCCAGGCCCCGACCTTGTTATGCGGACCGGCCTTGATCGCCCGGGCAACGGTATCCAGGGCCTCCCCCCAGGTGGCCGGCTCCATCCGACCATCTTTGCGGATCAAGGGGGTTTCAATGCGCAGGCGCTTTTCCTTGAAGGGCTGAAAGCGGCCCTTGACGCAGAGCACGCCGTTATTGTGTTCCTCCCATTCCCCTTCCACCCTTAAGACCCGTCCGGCCCTGGTAATGATCTCCGTACCACAACCCACGCTACAGAACAGACAAACGCTTTTGGTCCTCTCCACCTGGGATTCCCGTCCGGCATAGGCGCTCTGACGGTCGATCAAGGCCCCGGTGGGACAGATCTGCAGGCAAGTGCCGCAGGTAACACAGGAGGATTCCCCGAAGGGAACGTCGCCGTCGGCGCAAATCCGGGTCTTGGCCCCGCGGTAGATGACCCCCAGGGTATTGTTGGCCGCCAGTTCGTTGCAAGCCCGGATGCACCGCCGACAGAGGATACAACGGTTATGATCCATGATGAAATGTTCCCGTGTGCCGTCAACCGGCTTGGCCTCACCGGGATTCGGATAAATCCAGTGATCCAGTCCGTAGCGGTAGGCCAGGGCCTGTAATTCGCAATCTCCGCTGGATTCGCAAAATGGGCAGTAGTGGTTTCCTTCGGAGAAGAGCATTCCCAGAAGGAACTTTCTCTCTTCAACGACCTTGGGTGATTCGGTCTCCACCCGCATTCCTTCGGATACGGGAAAGGTGCAGGCCGGTTGAAGACCCCGTTGTCTCTCGATTTCAACCAGACAGATCCGGCAGGCCCCCAGAGGGGTGACCGAAGGATGATGGCACAGACTGGGGATATCGATACCGGCCCCCTTGGCCGCCTCCATAACGGTCTGTCCGGCCCTGGCCCGGATGTGACGTCCATTGATTTTTATATTCACAACCTTATCCATTAGAAAAACCTCCTTTATAGCGATCCGGAAATCGGAGAATCCCTTTTACTCAGGCCGAGGCCACGGCCCTTTGCTCAATCGGGGTCAAAAGTCCCATCGATTTTAACCATTCCAGATCGCATCGCAGACAGCGTTTACACTCTTCTCGAGCGATTTGTTCATCGAAACCGGCCTCCACCTCTTCAAAGCATTGAACGCTTTTCTCCTCGGACAGACGTCTGACCACCGGGCGGTTGGCCTCGGCATAATCCTCCGGTGAATAAAGTTGCGGGATTTCCCGGCAGAGGGAGGCGAACTTGATCCGCTCCACCGGTTGTCCTTTCAGATAGGCATCCACGGTTACGGCCACCTTATTCCCCTGATCAACGGCCTCGATGACCGTGGCCGGTCCCAGGGTGACATCGCCGGCGGCAAATACCCCCGGGCGGCTGGTCATCAGATTCGCCCCCACCTGAATGGTGCTGTCGGCCTTCACCTCAATCTTTCCCTCTCCCCCGAGGCCTCCCAAATCCGAGGCCTGCCCGATGGCGGCGACAAAGATATCGGCATCCAGGATGAATTCGGGCACCTCAAACTCGGTGGCCTCGATCGGTATGGGGCGCCGGCGACCGCCGGCATCAAACTCGCCGAGTCGCTGTAAATGGCATTCCACGCCGGTCACCTGTTCGGGACCGAGGATACCCACCGGGTTGGTCAGGAAATGAAATTGAATCCCTTCCCGGAAGGCCTCCACGATCTCCTCTTTCCAGGCCGGCATGTCTTGACGGGTGCGGCGATAGAGGATATGCACCCTTTTGGCCCCCAGGCGCAGAGCGGTCCGGGCAGCGTCAATGGCCACGGCCCCGCCCCCGACCACGGCCACCCTCTTTCCCTTGATCTCCGGCGGTTTCCCCAGGGCCACGTTTTTCAGGAATTCGATCCCCTGATAGACCCCGGGCAGGTCTTCCCCGGGTATGCCCAGACGACGGCCCTTATGGGCCCCAAGGGCCAGGACCACGGCACTATAGCCGCTTTGGTCCAGCAGGCCGTCAACCGTGAAATCCTTCCCCATCTCCTGGCCCAGTCTGATTTCCACTCCGGCCCGTTTAATGGCCTCGATTTCCAGATTTAAGATATTTCGCGGCAAACGGTATTCCGGAATACCCACGGCCATCATGCCCCCGGCCACCGGCAGTTTATCAAAAACCGTCACCGGATAGCCCCGTTGGGCCAGCCGCAGGGCCGCGGTCAAACCGGCCGGGCCGGCCCCGATGACCGCCACCTTTTCCTTTTTGGGACCTTCCAGCTTCGGGGGGGTCCAGGGTTTTTCCATTTCATGATCGGCCATGAGCCGTTTGGCCAAACGGATGGCAACCGGATCATCGATATCGCCACGCCGGCATTTTTGCTCGCAAAAGGCCGGACAAACCCGGCCGCAGATCAGGGCAAAGGGGTTTCTTTCCCGATGGATCTCCAGGCCCTCGGCATAATTACCCTGGGCGATCAGGGCGATAAACGAAGGGACGTCCACCTGGGCCGGACAGGCATTGGTACAACGGGCCCGGACCAGAGTCTTGCAGGAGCCGGCCGGACACTCGCCGTCGAGGATATGGGTCAAAAATTCCGCTTCAAAATATTTCAAGGCCGACATGACCGGCCCGGGAGTCAATTGCCCTAAGGCGCACAGGGATCCGGTTTCCATACCCTTGGCGATCTGCTTTATGGTTTCGATATCTTCCAGTCTGCCCTGGCCTTCGGTAATCCGGGTCAGTATTTCCAGCATCCGCTTTCCACCCACCCGGCAGGGGATACATTTCCCGCAGGATTCGGCCTGAGCGAATTTCAGAAAAAATTTGGAAAACTCCACCATGCAGGTATCTTCGTCAACCACGATCATGCCGCCCGAGCCCATGACCGCACCCACTTCCTGGAGGGAATCAAAATCCACCTCCACATTGAGGTGCTGCGGCGGGATACACCCCCCCAGGGGGCCTCCGGTCTGAACGGCCTTAAATTGCTTGTCTTTGAGAATCCCTCCACCAATATCGAAAATAATTTCACCCAGAGTAATTCCCATAGGCACTTCAACCAGACCGGTATTATTAACCTTTCCGGTCAAGGCAAAAATGGCCGTTCCCGGGCTTCGTTTAGTGCCGATATTATTAAACCAATTCGATCCGTTGACAATAATTTGGGGGACATTGGCATAACTTTTAACATTGTTTAAGTTGGTCGGTTTTCCCCAGAGACCGGAGGCGGCCGGAAAGGGAGGCCGGGGCCGCGGTTCACCGCGACGGCCTTCGATAGAGGCCAATAGGGCGGTTTCTTCCCCACAGACGAAAGCCCCGGCCCCTTCCTTGATATGCAGATGGAAGGAAAAGTCGGTGTTAAGGATATTATCGCCCAGCAGACCGTACTCTTCGGCCTGGGCGATGGCCACATTGAGACGCTTAATGGCCAAGGGGTATTCGGCTCGGCAATAGATGGTCCCTTCCCTGGCCCCCACCGCATAGCCGCAAATGGTCATGCCTTCGATCAGACTATGGGGATCGCCCTCCAAAAGAGAGCGGTCCATAAAGGCCCCGGGGTCCCCTTCATCGGCATTGCAGACCACGTATTTGACATCCCCCGGGGCCTTAAAGGTAAACTCCCATTTGGTACCGGTGGAAAACCCGGCCCCTCCGCGTCCCCTTAAGCCGGAGCGTTTGACCTCCTGGATGACTTCCTCCCGGGTCATATCGAATAAGGCCTTTGACAGCCCTTCATACCCGCCCCGGACAATATATTCCTCTATCTTCTCGGGGTCGATCATCCCGCAGTTGCGCAGGGTGATTCGAACCTGTTTGCTGTAAAAAGGTATATCCTGATACCGGGGAAGTTCCTTATAGGTCTCGGGGGCCTTATAGGTTAAACGACCGACCACCCTGCCTTTGACCAGGGTCTCCTCGACAATGGTCTGAACATCCCTGGGCTGCACCTGACAATAGAAAATCCCTTCAGGGTAGATGACCATGATCGGTCCCATGGCACAAAAGCCGCGGCACCCGGTTGGTACGACCCGGACCTCCTTATCCAAACCCCGGCGGGAAATCTCCTTGTTTAATCCGGTAATGACCTCCGGGGACTCCGAGGCCGTGCACCCCGTTCCGCCGCAGACCAGAACATTGGCCCGATAAAAAGGCTCAGCCATATCTGCCTCCTGCTTCCTA
>CAZVHO010000135.1:6453-13747 GCA_964627515.1 uncultured Thermodesulfobacteriota bacterium
TTTTGCGCTTCCATGCGACTGACGGCCCATTCCTGAATCACCTGGCCTCGGATCAGATGCTCCTCGATTAAGCGAGGCACCTTTTCCTGGGTGATATTACCGTAGCGAACCCTGGATTTGCCCGCCTGTTCCACATCGACCAGGGGTTCTTTGGCGCACATCCCGACACATCCGACCGTTTCCACATGGGCCTCGATCTTTCGGTCGTCCAATTCCTTTAATACGGCCTGCATAACCTCCCTGGCCCCGGCGGCGATGCCGCAGGTTCCCATACCAATAATGATCCGGGTCCCGGTCTGAACCCTAGACATCAAATCTTTCCGGGCCTCATCACGGATCTTTTTCAGCTCTTCAACACTCTTGAGTTTTGTCATCTATTTTCCTCCTGGTTCATCCGCCGAATGCTTTTTTCCCCTTTAAGCCCCAACCCTGGCCGGCAAGGCCCTTATGGAAAGGCCGTTTTCCGCCTCGGCCCAAAAACCCATCAGCCATTTCCGGACCTTGGGGTGAGTCAAGGGGATATCCATCAGTTCCTTTTGAATTTCAGAAGAGTCCAGCCGGAATTCCTCTTCATCGACCCGGTGGATATACAGCCAATCCAGCGGGGGTTCGGACAAAAGCAGGACCAGCAGGACCGAAGTCATATCTCCTAAAGGGGCCCGATCGACATGGCTGTGACGAAAGGTGCCCCTGATCGTAGTTCCGACCCTCGGGAGGGAGCGGATTTCCAGAGCCCCATCGCACCTGCGACAGGCCTCGGACAATAAGGGAAGCCCCAAGCCTACGTGTCGCGTTTTCCTGGTGGTATAAAAAGGATCCAGGACCCTGGCCGTCTGTTCTTCGGAAAGCCCTCTCCCATTATCCTTGATTTCAATCAGCAAAAGGTCGGCCTGCAAATCCTCATCGATTCTTATCTCAATTTTAGAGGCACTGGCCTCAATCGAGTTTTGGATCATGTCCAATAGATGGAGAGATAATTCGACCAAGGTCCTTAAGTCTCCCTTAAAATCTGGACCATTTTTTCAGGGACCAAACGGCCCACGACCCTGTTGTCGACTACGGCCACCGGGGCCAGCCCGCAGGCCCCCAGGCAGTAAACGACCTCAAAGGTATATTGATAATCCGGGGTGGTTTCCCCGGCCTGAATACCCAATTCATTCTGAATCGTATCCACAATCCTCCCGGCCCCCCGGACGTGGCAGGCCGTTCCGTCACATTGCCGGATAATCGTTTTTCCCCGGCGGGTCAGATAAAATTGAGAATAAAAGGTGGCTACTCCGTAAATCTGACTCAAGGGGGTGCCCGTCTTTTCCGCTATCCGGCCCAGGGCTTCAGACGGAAGATAACCATAAAGATCCTGGGTTTTCTGTAAAATCGGGATCAAGGTCCCCTGCCTCCCGTTGAATTCGTCGATGATTTTATCGAGAGGTTCTAATTCGATAGTCTCCGAATGGGTCATTTTTCCCTCCTGTTCTGATAATCCCTATTAATTCTTAGACCACTCCACCATGACCTGCCGGCCCTGCTGCCCATGAAAGGCCATATCCATCTCACGGATTAAGGGATGGGTCATCTTAAACGTTGTTCGATTTTGGATCTCTTGAAGCCGATGGGCAT
This sequence comes from uncultured Thermodesulfobacteriota bacterium, assembly GCA_964627515.1. Lineage (GTDB taxonomy): Bacteria > Desulfobacterota > RBG-13-43-22 > RBG-13-43-22 > RBG-13-43-22 > RBG-13-43-22. Next base: position 8,071 of record CAZVHO010000135.1, read on the forward strand.
CCCCATTGATGATAAGACACCGATTGCGCAATTGAGGCCATTGTTGACAGCCCGTTTGCGGGTCAAAAAAAGAAGTAACTTCCAATGGGCCATGAGAAAAGGCCTCGGGGACCAGGCCAAGATTGGACAACAAGCTGAAGGAGGGACGGTCCACATGGGCCGGGATGGTGACTCCCCCCAGCGAGGCCACCTGGTCCACGATCTCTTCTAAGGTCATATCCGCCGAGGTGGCCAGAAGACGTTCTTCGGTCCAAAGCCATTCCCCGGCGGCGTTGACCACATACTGGGGACCGAATAATTTCTCTCTATTGACCATGGGGGGAAGTTTTTGAAAAACCTTTTCTTGCCATTCCTTACAGGTTTCAACCTCATCAAACAGGCAAAGAAGGTGGACCTCTTCCCTGGATTGGAGTTCCATCCCCGGTAAAACATGGATATTGGTTCCCATTGCCGCCTCCATGACCGCTTCCGCATTGTGACAGGCGTTATGATCGGTAACTGCAATAAGATTCAAACCCTTCTTTTCGGCCTGCCACAAAATCAAGGAAGGTATCATTTCTATTTCCGCACACCCGGACAACACGGTATGAATATGCAAATCAGCTTTAAAAAGTCTTAACCGGTCGTGATCAAAAGGGTTGTCCTCATTCACCGGGAATCCCCAGAGCAGTCAGTTGCCCCACAATGGAAAAGGTATTCCCGGGAGAAAGGAGTAAAATGACCTTCTCTTTTTCCGCCTGGGTGACGACTTCCGGAGCCGGCCGGTTCCCTTCAGTGATAATGACTCCTGCCAAATTTAACAGACTGGCGATAGCGACTACATTGATGTGCGACTGAAGGGTAACCCAAAGGAAATCCTTTTTGGCTCCCCGCATGGCACAACTGAGAAGGTCCGAGGCATAGCCGCCCAACACCGGTCGTCTCACCTCCGCGATCGCCGAAATCGGCTCCAAATTTATTTTTTCGATGACGGTTTTTACGCTGATTACAGCCATGTCGGAGAAAACCCTCTTTATCTGTCTTTTCTAAGGCTTAAATAAGCAAGGTCTATGCCAGGGGAAAAGGATCGTTCTCGAAACAGTTCCGGGCTAAGATTTCCGGATACAGCCTCCCGTGTTCAGCCAATAGCCTTTAGCCAAATCGGTATTTTCCATAGGTTTTGCTGAAAACAAAAAGCTGGTGGCTGATGGCTGATGGCTCCATCCGGAAAGTTACCGTTTCCAAATGGGCACTATTCAGGAAATTTGAAGTCGATAATTATTTACAGAGTGTAAAAAAAACTGGCAGGTCTTTTTGAAAGGGGAAAGACGGAACCTCCGCGTTAGGGGCTTTTAGGGCCTGCCTAACGGTCCTCCAATCGTTTCATTTTTTGATTAAACTGAATTCTGATATCCAATTTGGTTCCCTGGTCCGGAGTGGATTCAATACTAAAGGAATCGGCGCACTTTTTTATATTCGCCAAACCCATTCCGGCCCCGAAACCCAATTCCTGAATCCAGATCGGGGCGGTTGAAAATCCCGGGCGTAAAGCCTGTTCAACATCTGGAATTCCAGGCCCTTGATCTACGGCAGTCATATGAATCATTTCGGGTAGGATTTCAGCCATCAATTCGCCACCGGCATCGGTATGAATGATGAGGTTCATCTCGGCCTCATAGGCGCAAATAGCCACCCTTCGCACTACCGGGGGGGAGATCCCCAATTGCTCCAGGGCGTGTTTAATCTTGCTGGAGGCCATTCCGCCGCTTTTAAAATCTTTCTCTTTGATACGATATCTCAGAATCAGACTGGTTTGATCGGAGACAAAATCTTCTCTAAAAATAATGCGGGGGTTACCTTTGACCTCGTTACGGTGATAATTAAGGCTGATCTCTTTTAGTAACCCCCGGGTGATATTACTCCCGGTCAAAATTCCGGTCAATTCTCCTTGCTCATTAACCACCAGAAGCCGACCGACATCACATTCAGAAAATTTTTTTACCGCCTCGGCCAAAGGGGCATTTTCCTTAACCGTAATCAACCGGGTGGTCATTCTCTGACTGACCGGACTGTTTAGCTCACCGGCTTCTACGGCTTGAAGCAGATCCGCGATAGAAATGACCCCGACCAAATGACCTTGGTCCATGACCGGCACACCGGATATCCGATTAAACCTTAAAATGCCCTTCAAATCTTTGAAGGTCGTCTCCGGTTTAACGGTGATGACCCTCCTCTTCATGACCTGTTTGATGGGCAAATTATAAATGAGTTCCTGTAGTTTGGTAAATTCCACCGGGAGCGCTCCGTTTAATAACTTCTGGTGGCTATGGGCAATGGGCGATAGGCAATAGGTTGACAGGTTTTCCTGATCGTTCTTTTCTGTAGCCTCGTGCCTCGTGCCTGTATTTTATTTTGAACTAAACCCTCATGACCCATTGGGTCACCACGAATTATGGAAATATCTTCCGCCAATCCCTGATCCCCGGCCCCCGATCCCTGTACCAAGTCCCCTCACCGTCGTGCTAATGGAACAGGGGGTAAACCCGATTGATAAAGACGTCCACAAGATTCAAACATGCCGAAATTGGTTTTGATCAGAGGGATGCCCAATTCTTCGGCCAATAGTATCGCCTCCGATTCGGGGACTTTGCCCCGGACAAAGGTAATCGCCGTGACATCAGCCATTTCAGCGGTTCTGATGGTTTGAAGATTTTTTAATCCGGTAAGGAGCATTGAACCTGGAGGCATATAGGCCAAAGCGTCACTCATTAAATCCATTGCTCCGCCATATATAATCTCCAGGTCGAGATCGGTCTGTCGCGTCAGTACGGTCCCTTCTACTATTCTAACGACCTCTCTTAGCTTCACTGGTCTCACGCCTCCTATGGTCTCCACTAAAAGCAAAAATCATACCAGCTTAGAATTATGATCAATCCTTTCCTGACCCGATCTCTTTTACCAGCCAATCACAGGCTCGCGGAATGGCCTCTTTGATTTCCGGGGAAAGGCCAGGGCGCACCGTTTCCGGAAGTTCCCTGGTCTGCACGACAAGGATCCGAATATCCACACCCGTTAAGCCCTGAAGCTCTTGAAGCTGAGCGAGAGAAGGAAACTGATGAAAAGGCCGACCGCTTTTTTCCCTTTCGGAGAATTGGGCCAGATCTATTTCGAAGAGCTCACCGGATTTTTGACCAACACGGGAAATGGCATCGATTATGAAAACACGTTTCGGTTTGACCGGAGCAATCAGCAGGTCAAAAAGAAACTCCTGGAGGCTTGTCCCCATATCCTGGGCCAAAACAGTCTCAGGAAGCCGGTAATGGGCTTCCAGGTATCCTATGACCTCCGGACCGAATCCATCATCACCAAAAAGGATATTGCCACATCCTAAAATTAATATCGGCTTTTTAAGAAGATCCTGCATCACATTTTTCTCCTGATTCTTTTTTACTCCGATAGATTCGTTATATTTCCCTCAGCTTAAAAAATCAAAATAATTATTAGGGGGCTGTTTGGGCGATTATAGTTGAAGGATTCGAGACCATCATAATTGATGAAATCGAAAAAATCGTCATTCCCGCGAAGGCGGGAATCCAGGCCAGGAGTAACCAATTATAAACACTGGATTCCCGTTTCCACCCTCCGGGATGTAGTCCCCTCCGGGACGGGATCCGGAATGACGAAATCTGGGGTCTCCCAGACTTTTTACAGATTCATCATGCTTGAAAGATTTCCCATGGAAGGCCATACGGGCGGTTACGGTGCTGAATGGCAGCACAAAAGCAGAGACCAAAACCTGACGGTCTCGGGCCACCGACGTTGCGGAACATTTCGGATGTTCTATTATTTATAGACCATTAAAGATGGATCGGGACACGCTCCAATTGGGGACTCAGTTGTTGATAAGCCTGATGATACGCCCGGCGGATTTTGTTTATGTTGGTGGAAAACAAAAGGCCGAAACTCATAAAAGATCGGTAAAGGGAGCCCCCTTTGAGATCGATGACCAATTCAATGGGCAGAAGACCTTCCGGGAGTTTTTCTTTAATACCGTCCCGAAACTGCTCCCAGGCAGGGGAAAGACGCTTTTTCTCTTCCTGGAGATAATTCAAAAAAGGGACCACCACCAGATCCACCTTCTCTTTTAAAGGCTGTAAAAACTCCGGCCGGTCGCTGCCCTGGATCACCTCAACCCCCAGGCGGGATAAAAAACTGGCGATAAACTTTTGATAGGCCTCGGTGGCGTTCCCTGGAATCAGGGCCACTTTCCGCACACCCCGGAATTTCCAGGCCGGGCCGAATTGTTTCTGGACCTGTTCCAGAAAATTTTCCGACAACCATTGACGGTGATTGTCCATCCGCGTCTTGGCCCTCTTAAGAAGCCTTCTTCCGTAGTAACGCAGGTAACTGTAATAAAGATCCAGCTTGATCACCCGTTTTAGAATGGCCTTCCAGGAATAAAAAGAGATCAGGGCCTGGTAAGCCGCCTCTTGTAATTCTTCTCCGGTCATGGACCGGGGTTGGAAAACCACGTGGGTGCCGTCATAGAGTTCCCAGCTTCGGGTCAGAAGACGGTTCTCCTTTTCCAGGGACTGAAAGGTTTCCGTTCCCGGCAGGGGAGTGAGCATCATGAATTGAGCCGAGTCCACCCGGTTTTTAATGGAAAAACGAACCGTCTCCCGGATGGTTTCCGGGGTATCCTCATCCGCTCCGACGATGAACATCCCATGGATATGAATCCCATGACGATGAAAGGCCTTGATGGCCTTACTCATAGTAGCTTCGTCCTGTTTTTTTCGGTAGGCCTTCAAAACCTGGGCACTGGCACTTTCAAACCCGATATAAACACCCCAGCATCTGGTTTCCCTGAGCAGTTCCAGAAATTCCGGATCCAAAGCCGATTCGGCGCGAACCTGGGTACTCCACTCGGGGTGATTACCTTCTTCCTTCATACGGCGAAGGACTTCTTTGGCCCTGTTGGGGTTGGCGGCAAAATTATCATCACAGAAAAAAAGGTGGTTGGCTTGAGCGGCATTAGCACGGATCTCTTCCATGATCAGATCGATAGACCGGGTCCGGTATCCCCGGCCGAACATGGTAACCACGGAACAGAATTTACAGGCATAGGGACAGCCCCGGGAAGTAGCTACCGGGACCACGGCCTGAGCGGGATTCCAGCCCTTGATCAAGGAAAAATCCGGGATCGGCAGGTTATTCAGGTCCTGAATCAAAGGACGGTCGGTATTGTGCTTTGGCCGGCCATCTTCCCAAAAAGATAATCCCGGAATGTCATCCAGGCCCTTCCCCCCTTGTAAAGCAGGCAGCAGTTCAGTCAGGGTTTCTTCTCCTTCCCCTCGAACCACAAACTCTCCATGATGCAGGGCTTCCTCCGGTAAAAAAGTAACGTGAGGGCCTCCAAAAACAACCCTTTTCCCTTGGTCTTTGGCCTGATCCCCTAACAAAAAGGCCCGGGGAATGGTACTGGTTATGGAGGAAATACAAACCGCATCAGCCCAGCGCAAGTCCTCTCCGGTGGTCGAACCGGAGATTTCCTCGATCAGGACTCTGGCCTCATAACCCTGACTCCGGAGCATGGTGCCCAGGAGGATGGTCCCTAAACGGGGGATGCGGGCCCGGCTGAAGACATGTTCGGCTGGGGAACGGGGTTCTATCAATAATACGCGGTCTATGGCCTTTT
>CAZVHO010000136.1:0-13595 GCA_964627515.1 uncultured Thermodesulfobacteriota bacterium
GCCCCAGCGTAATCATTCAAACCATCAAGCGGGCCACTTACCAGAGCAGCCGTACGGACTTGAGGACCGCTCTGGACCTGGTTTCCTCCCACATGGGGGTTATTCGTTCCACCAAGGATCACCAGGAGACCATGAAGGCGGCGCTGGAAAGATTGAAATCAAAGCGGGAATCCTGACGGTCTCGCAAAAAGTCTCTGAGATCGTCACCCCGGCGAAAGCCAGGGTCCAGACATCGTCCCGATAAAAGTCGGGAACCAGTATCATCTTATTAGACATTAGACATTCCGGCTTTCGCCGGAATGAGGGGAAAGGCGCGCCGGATTGAGCGGCTGGAAGCGGAAGTGTCTGATAGGCTTTGGGAGATTGAGGATATTATAAATCTACTAAACTAATCTTGGATATATTCTGAAAAAGGTAGTTATTTTAAATTTTTCTTTAGGTAATTTGCCAAGTCGTCAAGAGGATGACGAATCTTAGTATCAACATATTTATTGATAGATGAACCGGCCCGATCTGATAATTTTTTTATATGATCTTGGTCCTGAAAATCAGTCTGACTTGGTTCTTCGACGGCCTTAACTAAAATTTGCTCCGAAACAAGTTTCAATAAATCGCTTAAATGTGCTGATTCTCTAAAATGTATCTTTATATCTTCAATTAATCCTATAAATATAGCGTCTTCTTCGTTCTTCTCTTTTGTCCATTGTTCGTATTTATTTATGCTATCATTTAATTTCTGATTTAAATCAATAATTGATTTTGGTTTCAATTTTTTTTGATTCGCAATTAAAAAGCCAATTTCAAAACATAAAAAAAGACCTTCTGAATATAAATGAATTCGCCGAGTTTTCTCTTTTATGAAATTTTTATAGAGCTCAATGCGTCTATTATATTCGATCTCATTTTTGTCCTGAATTCGCACAGTTGTCAGATCTTTGGGTCCCTGCAATTGTTTCGTGATATTTATGGAAGTGGTGGTTAATGGTTTATGTTCTCGTCCGCGTACCCACCTGATTGAAACGAGCCATAAAGAGCCAATAATCCCAAATATGATGAAAGAGAAAAGAGTCAGTTGTGGAATGCTTCCATGTTGCTCGAAAGCCATCCACCAACCAGTACGGATTAATAATATTATAGCCGCAAGCGAAAAAGACACCTGGGCGATTATGTGTTCTGGAGGGTTCATGCTTAAGGCCCCCCATCCAATACCAATGATAACCGGCACAACCACAGTAATCGTAATCCAATTTGAAACAAAGGCCCACATAGTTTATATTTTATCAAAAATTTATATCTTAATCAAATTATTAATAAAGTTATCACCATCTTCAACCTGACCCACTACCAAAATTAGCTGTTTTTGGTTCCCCGTTGGGAGTTTGTTTTTTTGTTAAAAGGGGCCTGCAGCCCCAGCGAGTCAAAATCAAGGCGAGGAACGGCGGGTATCCCTAATCTTCCGCTATTAGACGAAATGATGAACGGGTGAAAACGTTGAAACAGCCGGCGAGCGGAAAAGGCTTGACAATGAACATAAAGTGTGTACACAATCATAATATATGATGAACTTTGAATGGGATGAACGAAAACGGCACACGAATCTTGAAAAAGCATGGCCTTGATTTTTTCGACGTAAATGTGGTTTTCGAGGCTCCGTATGTTGTGGTCCCCTCGGCCTATAACGGCGATGAAGAAAGGTTCCTTGCCATAGGGACACTTGAAGGCCGTTGCGTGACCGTCATTTACACCATTCGGGGCGAGACTATCAGGGGCATATCTTTTCGGAGGGCGCGACATGAAGAAAGACAAAAATATTAAAAGCTATACGACGGCAAAGCTTAAAGCCAAACGTGCGGAAAGCCGCACCGATTTGCGCAAGGTTGACGCCATGACGGATGAAAAACTGGAACGGCTGATTGCCAAGGATGAAGACGAGCGTGGCATTCGGCCCGACTGGACGCGGGCAAAACTTGTTTTACCGAAAGCCAAGCAATCCGTACACTTGCGACTTGAACAAGGCATTATTGAGTATTTTAAAGCCCACGGCAAAGGGCATATTTCCCGGATGCAGGCGGTTCTCAAGGCTTACGTGGATGCCCACAGGCCAAGTGAGTAAAGCCCGAAAATATCTCACCATTTTAGAAGCGGCAGGTTCCTTAATGGTGTTATGAAGGATAGATACATTATGGCAAATCCTATCTGTCCAAAGACAGGGGCGCCGATACTCCGCGATGTGCGCCCCATGACGGTCACCTATAAAGGCGAGAGCATTACTTTTGATATGCCCGGCTGGTATTGTGACCAATCAAAGGAAAGTATTCACACCGGTGAAGATATGAAGGTATCGGACCGGATGTTGAACCGGCTTAAAGCCCGCAGCGAAGGGTTGCTGTTCCGGAGGAGATTCGGCGGATTCGTAAAAAACTTCGCCTTTCTCAAGAAGCCGCCGGGCTGCTGATCGGAGGCGGTTCCCGTCGTTCTGTAAAATCCCAACCCTTGTGATTCGAAAGTCGTCCGAGAGATGCTTTTGCCTTGCTCCGTTGGGGTAATATCAACTGGAATTAAAATAAGTAAAGGAGGTATTTTTATGCCCAATGTATTTGCTAACGGGATTCAGATCGAGTACGAGACCTTTGGGGAGCCTTCATCTCCGCCGCTGATGCTGATCGCGGGAATTGGGGGACAAATGATTGGGTGGGATGAGGAACTTTGTAAAGAATGGGCGAGAAAAGGCCTTTATGTAATCCGTTTTGACAACCGCGATGTGGGGCTTTCTACGAAAATGGAAGAGGCAGGAGTTCCCGACCTAATGGCAGCAATGACGGCCAGAATGAAGGGAGAAAAAGTGGACGCGCCTTATACTCTCGACCACATGGCAGATGACGCTGTCGGGCTTCTGGACGCGCTTAAAATAGATAAAGCCCACATTTGTGGTATATCCATGGGCGGGGCCATCGCGCAAACGATATCGTTCAGACATCCTTCCCGCGTCCGGAGCATGACCCAGGTTTATGCTACTACAGGGAATCCTCAGCTTCCGATGCCGAAACCCGAGATCATGGCACTCCTGCTTACCCCACCGCCCGAAGAGCGCGAGGCTTATGTCGAATATATGATACAGTTATATCAAACGATCGCTGGTCCCGGCTTCCCCTTCGATGAGGTTTGGCACAGGAAGTTGGCCGGTCGCAGCTATGATCGGGCATTTTATGGTCCGGGAAAAGCTCGTCAATTCATGGCGATTGTCGCACATGGAAACCGGAAACCCCTGCTCGCTTCCATAACGGCACCGACACTGGTGATCCACGGAGCGGATGATCCGCTGGTGCCCGTATCGGGGGGGAGAGATAGCGCGGAGGCGATACCTGGTGCCGAGCTGATGATCATTGAGGGTATGGGTCACGACATGCCCCATGGGAGCGCCCGGCCCCTGATCGTCGAGGCAGTAGTTGCCCATGTTCACAAAGCGGATGGCCTGTGATTTGGCGTGGGATTACGCCCTTTATACCGAATTCTTCAAGAAAAAGGGTGATTCGACTCAAGCCAAAGAAAAAACTGAGTAAGGCCATCGAACAGATGAGGGGTGCAACGCTGCCGTGTCAGCCAGGCTGTTTTGGGGGCTACCCTTGGCATTGGCAAGTCGACCGTACAACAGTGGAACAGGGGCGGAAAAGACCAAGCGGCCCGGCGCCTAACGCCCAGGCCCTTCGCGGCTTCCGCGACACTTAGCCCAAGGAAAGGTTATGCTCCATCAAAAATCCTTGCCCATAGACCCAATTCTTCCTGAGTTGAAGGAAGCCATCCGCTCCCATTCAGGGGTGGTTCTCCAGGCACCGCCCGGATCCGGAAAGACGACCCGGGTCCCCCCGGCCCTTCTTGAGATCTTTCCTTCCGAAAAAGGCCGGATCGTCATGCTCGAACCTCGCCGGTTGGCCGCCGTTTCGGCTGCGCGCTGGATGGCCCAGGGGCTCGGCGAAAAAATCGGTCAGACCCTGGGCTATTCGATCCGGTTTGACCGCCGGGTAACGGACAAAACCCGCATCGAAGTGGTCACTGAAGGCATCCTCACCAGGCGTATAGCCTCAGACCCCAGCCTCGAGGGCGTGGCCATGGTGATCTTCGATGAATTCCATGAAAGAAGCCTTCAGGCCGACCTGTCCCTGGCCATGTGCCTCGATGTCCGGAGAAGCCTTCGGGAAGATCTCAAAATTCTGGTCATGTCGGCCACCATGGACTGCGGCCCCATAGCCGATCTTCTGGGGAGTGCGCCCATCATCTCCACCGGGGGCCGGACTTATCCTGTCGAAGAACGGTATCAGGTCCAAGACGGCGACAGGCCCCTGGAGGAAAGGGTTGCCGAGGCCGTGGCCGCGGCTGTCCGGGAAACGGAGGGAGACCTACTCGTTTTTCTCCCCGGCGCCGGAGAGATACTGAGGGCCGCCGATTCGTTGAACAACCTGTCCGGGGGAAGAAGGGGGGAACTGGCTATTCACCCCCTTTACGGGGACCTGCCTTTTGAGGAACAGGAAAGGGCTATCCTGCCTTCCCAAAAACGTAAGGTGGTCCTGGCAACGAACATCGCAGAAACAAGCCTGACCATCGAAGGGGTTGGGGTGGTCATCGATAGCGGACTGGCCCGGAGGCTTCAGTATGACCCCAGGACAGGAATGAACCGCCTGCTCACCGTCACGATCTCCCGGGCATCGGCAGAGCAGCGCAAAGGGCGGGCGGGACGCCTGGGACCCGGCGTCTGTTATCGCCTTTACAGTCGCCATGTCCTTCAGTCCATGGTGCCCTATACTCCACCCGAGATGCTCTCTGTGGACCTGGCTTCCCTGGTCCTTGAACTCGCTGCCTGGGGGGTCAAAAACCCCGGGACCCTGTCCTGGCTCGATCCGCCGCCGGTAGCGGCCCGGATGGTGGCCAAAGAACTCCTAACGGACCTGGGCGCCCTGGACTCCGAGGGGACCCTGACCAAGATAGGCCGGGATATGGCCCATCTGCCCCTTCATCCCCGCCTCAGCCGCTTGCTGGTAAAATCTTCCGAACTCGGCTGCCCCCGGATGGGCGCCGATCTGGCAGCCCTCCTCTCGGAGCGGGATATCCTTCGTCCGGGGGACACCGCCGGGAAAGAATCGAGAAAAGGGACGGACATCGGCGGGCGACTCGCGATTCTTCGGGAATGGCGGAAAACCAAACAAGTCCCCCCGGGCGTTGATCCATGGGCCTTGCGGGCTGTAGATCGGGTCGCGCAAGAGCTGATGAAAACCATAAAGCATAACACCAAAACCGGCCCGGAAAAAGAGCCGACCATGATCCCCCGGTTGCTGATGAACGCCTATCCCGATCGCATTGCCAAGAAAAGGGAAGAAGGCGCCGGGCGGTTTCTCCTGACCCGGGGGCCGGGTGTGCGGGTCTCGGATAAAGGCCACCTGGCCGGAAGTCCTTTTATCATCGCCGCCCAGGTGGACGCCGGCCAAAGGTCCGAGGGCCGGGTGCACCTGGCAGAACCGATAACCGAGGCCATTATTCGACAGGAAATGGGGGATCGGATTGAATGGTCGCGGCGGATGGTCTGGGATAAAAAAGAGGGACGGATCATCTCGGCCCTGGAGGAACGGCTGGGCGCGCTTATTCTTTCCGTTAAAAATTTGAGTCCTTCCGATGAAGAAACGGCCCCTATTCTCTGTGAAGCCATAGGGTCCGGTGACCTTTCAATCCCCTTCACTCCGGAAGCCAGGCAACTCCAAGGGCGGGTCAAGTTGATGCGCCGGACCTTTTCCGAAGAACACTGGCCGGATCTGTCTGACGAGAACCTCCTTTCCAAGCCGGAGGAGTGGTTAGCGCCCTTCCTTTCGGGCATCCGCACCCGGGAACAATTTGCCGGCCTGGATATTCTCCCTCCTTTGCTTTCCCGGCTATCCCGGCAACAGACACATTTTCTTGAAAAGCGTGCCCCGGCAGCCCTGGTTGTTCCGAGCGGCCATCCTGTCCCCCTTAACTATGCTTCGGGCGAAGTTCCAATTCTGGCCGTAAAATTACAGGAGATGTTCGGGCAGGCCGATACGCCGACGGTGGCCGAGGGGCGGGTGAAGGTCCTCATCCATCTACTATCTCCGGCCCGCCGGCCCGTGCAGGTCACCCAGGATTTGAGGGGTTTCTGGAATGAGGGCTATGTCCTGGTAAAGAAAGAGTTGAAAGGCCGCTATCCCAAACACCCCTGGCCCGATGATCCCTGGAGCGCCGTCCCGACCAGGCAGACAAAAGGCCGCAAAAGGTAATCTTGCTTTGTTTCGGAGAATTGGAGGGGACTGCCCGGTTAAAGAGATTTTTACAGTTGAAAAAGGAGGCTATGGGCCAAAAAATAGGCCAAAAAATAGGATTGACAGGTCAACCTATTATGACTAATATAGTCTATAAATTTTGATTTGCGAGGGAAAGATGAAAATAGCTGCCGTCTCCAAATTAAAGGCCCATTTAAGCGACTATTTAAACCAGGTAAAGGCAGGTTCCGAGATCTTGATCACTGACCACGGAAAACCGGTGGCCCGTATAGTCCCCCTTTCCCGCCAAAAAAATCTAAGAGCATCACTGACCAAAATAGAAAAGCAAGGCTTAATTAAACTGGGCTCGGGAAAACTCCCCAAGGATTTTTGGACCATGCCCAAGCCGGAAGATCCCAAAGGACTTATCCGTTCGGCACTCCTGGAGGAGCGGGAGGAAGGCCGGTGAAATTCTGGGATTCTTCAGCCGTCATTCCTCTCTGCCTCAAAGAACCTTTATCGGAAACGATAACCCGCCTGATTAAAGCCGATGAAGATATGGTGGTTTGGTGGGCGACACGCGTTGAATGCCAGTCGGCTTTAGCCAGGAGACGGCGGGAAGGCCTGCTTTCTCCGGAAGAGGCAATCAAAGCAACGTCTGTTCTTAACGTCTTATCCGCCGAGTGGTCTGAGGTACAACCCGTTGAACGTCTTCGACAACGGGCGGAGAGACTTATCAGTGTCCATCCCCTGAGAACGGCAGATGCCTTTCAACTATCCGCCGCCTTAATATGGGCGGAAGAATCCCCTAAGGACCAGGGAATCGTTTGCCTTGATCATAATTTGCGGGCCGCGGCCCACAAGGAAGGATTTACCCTTTTCCCTGAAAAATTCTAAAACCTTTCGGAAAGGTGAAAAGATGAAGGAGCGACTCCCCAAGAAAAAACAGGATTTCCAGGACAAAAAGAAACTGAGCGCCGTATGCGGGTTGTTTTGCCCGGCTTGCACGATATTTATCGGTACCAGCGAAGAGCCTCAAAGGCTTAAAGCCATTGCCGAACGTTTTGGACAACCGGCAGAAGATTGGAAATGCGAAGGGTGTCGTTCGGGGAAAAGAAGTTATTACTGCGAAAACCTTTGTCAAATGGTGTCCTGCGCAACAAAAAAAGGCCTTGAGTTTTGCGGGGAATGTACGGAATATCCCTGTGAAGAATTGAAAAAATTTCAAGCGGAACGCCCTCACAGAATCGAACTTTGGCAATCCCAGGAACGGATAGCCCAAGTCGGTTATTCGGAGTGGTTTGACGAAATGGTTGAGCATTTTTCCTGCCCCAACTGCCGGACCATCAATTCAGCCTATGATAGTGCCTGCCGGGCCTGCGGGACGGAACCAAGCTGTCGTTATGTTGAACTGCATCGACCTGTTATTGAAGCCTATCTTTCCAAACCGAAATGACAGAGGCTTGGTGGGGATGATGGAGGGAAACAGGTTAGTTTTTTGAAATATTTTGGCACGGATTTCACGGATAAATACGGCAAGGCAAAAGGATTATCTATCAAACCCGGTGCAGAAAGGATTGATGGATACCTGCTCTCCGCCTTTGGCGGATGCCGGTCTCAAGAAAACGGATCCCCGTTTCCTTGAGAAATAAAAAATATTATCCGTGTTTATCCACGAAATCCGTGCCAATAAAATTTTTCTTTGCCTTTTTCAAAACCCGGAAGTGTTACAAATTCTTAACGATCGATGAAAAGAATATTTTCCAAGATCATCTCCGGTGGACAAACCGGGGTGGATCGGGCGGCTTTGGATGCGGCCCTGGAAATGGGGCTGCCGGTCGGGGGGTGGTGCCCCAAAGGCCGGAAGGCCGAAGACGGACCGATCGACGGCCGCTATCCCTTACGAGAGACCGGGTCCTTTTATTATCCTGTCCGGACCGAAAGAAATGTTCTGGACTCCGATGGTACCTTGATCCTGACCCGGGGAAAACCCAAAGGCGGTACGGCCCTGACCGTCAAACTGGCCAGAACCCACAAAAAACCCTACCTGCTTATCGATCTGTCTTCCGGGGAAGAATACCATTCGGTCCTGGAGTGGGGAAGGGCCAACCACATCAAGATCCTTAATGTGGCCGGTCCCAGGGAAAGCGAATCACCTGGAATATATAATCAGGCGGTTTGTTTTTTAAAGAAAGTGTTCCACACCTTTTAGCGAAGCACGGCGCTTGAGCCAGGGGACGGCCGGGATCATTCCTTTATCATCCATTTTCGAAGAAGTTTGAAGGCTTCTTCCTGCAGTCTTCAAAATTTTCTTTATTGAAAATATGCAAGATTTGAAATGATAATTAACGAAAAGGCGTTTTAAATTTATTGACATATGAGTTCCAATGAAAGGATAATAGACCCCATTTCTCAGATAAGAGATGGGATTTTTTAAATGCCTCTTCTATAGATTTCGATAATGAACGACGATAGGAATCCAAAGAGCAACTGATCTGGGAGTTGACTTTATGAACCGACAGGAACTTGAGAATACCTTACGGAAAATGTCGCCAGAAGACTTCGTCGCCTTCGTGAAAGAGTTCGGTGGTGACGCTAAGACACCGGACACAATCATACGCAATTACATTGATCACCCAGAGTGGGAGCCACGACTTTGTCAAATTCTCGACTTCCTCACGGAGGAAGAGCGGCGGACTCAATCTGTCTTGCGATCGGCAGCATCCGCCAGATGGTCTGCTATAGCAGCTACAATCTCGGCGGCCATTGCTCTTTTAGCACTCCTTTTTGCCCTGGGGTTTGGCAAGGCAGCCCAATAAAAGCACAACAAATCAATCCAACCGATTGCTACGCTCCGGCTGATTTTTACGTTAAGGATAAAATATGAAAACATTGTTTGTGCTTGGTGCTGGCGCGTCTCAAAAGGCAGGGGCTCCATTGATGGCAGATTTCTTGGACCGTGCATATGACCTGCTTAGGACAAAGACCAGCGGCGTAATTGAAGCAAAAGACCAGTTCGAGGACGTTTTTAATGCTATTTCCGAACTTCAGGGCGTTCATTCGAAGGCATTCCTGGACCTAAACAACATTGAAATAGTCTTCGGTGCAATCGAAATGGGTCTCTTGCTAAAAAGGCTTGGCACCAGAGATGAGGCGTCCATAACCAAACTACGCGATTCGCTCATCACCCTCATATATAAGACCCTTGAATTTGGAATACAGTTTCCGGTACAGGACAGGCATATCCGACCGCCCAAGCCCTATGACGGATTCATGTGGACCTTAGAGGAGGTCGAGAAAACCCAACCCCATCAGGACCCCCACAAATTTTCCTTTGTCACTTTTAATTACGATTTGTGCATGGATTATGCCCTGCATTACTCCGGTAGAGCCTTTGACTACTTTCTGGACGCTAAGGACCACCCCGATACCTGTCCACTATTAAAGCTGCATGGAAGCATTAATTGGGGCCTTTCAGAAAACGACAAAATAGTCCCCTTTGAAGTCCGGGACGCAAGATTTAACCTCTTTAGGGACGAGAAATATGTCTTCTACAATCTCGGCTCAGAACTCGGCAAAAGAACCTTTGAAGATAAGCCATTAAGTGGTCCTCCCGTCATTGTTCCCCCTTCCTGGAACAAGAATAGCTATCATGGTCAGCTGTCAAACGTCTGGTCACGGGCGGCCAATGAATTTGCAGTAGCGGAAAACATCTTCATCATAGGCTATTCTTTGCCAGAAACAGATTCCTTTTTTAGGTACCTCTATGCGTTGGGTAGCGAAAGCCGGGCAAGACTCAGAAACCTCGTCGTCATCAATAAGGATAATTCTGGTACTGTCGAAGCCAGATTTAAACAGCTAATTGGCAGAGGCATCGAGAGCAGGTTCAGGTATATCGCGGCGACTTTTGATGATAGTTTATCTCAAATTAATGATATCTTGATGAATCCTTAACCATTTTGTAGTAAGGGAGTAATCGACAATGGGAAATACATCAAAAAAGCTCGGAGTCCTTCTTACCTACCTCGACAGTGAGAATCTGCTGCTACCGGAAATACAGCGTGACTTTGTATGGGACAAGAAGAATATCCTGAAGCTTTTTGATTCCTTGTACCACGAGCTTCCTATCGGTTACGTCTTAGTGTGGAAGGCGAAGCACAGCGTCGGGGCAAAAAGACTGAGTGCCCCTATACACCAAATCGGAAAACCCCTCGACGATTTTTTTGGATACCTCTTGGACGGTCAGCAACGTTTAACGGCAGTGAAACTGGTCCGGGACGACCCAGACAATTATCCTTTGATGTTCAACATGCTCTCGAATATAAATAACGAGGAACCCTTTATTTGGAAGGCAGGCCGGAACGAAAACTCCCCCTGGTACATTCCCGTTTCTCGGGTTCTCAATTCTGGGTTCCATCCAATGGATGTTATCGACGAGCTAAGAAAGGTTGAAGAGTACGACCAAGAAGTTCATCGGTCGGAGATAGACCGGGGATTACGGCGCTTGCAGGACATCCTGCGCTACGAAATAGGTATCATAGAATACGATGAGGATGATTACAAGAAGGCCACGGAACTCTTTATTCGGTTCAACTCCACGGGCAAGAAGCTGCGCAAACCGGAACTCGCCCTAGCCCAGCTTGCACTGGCCGCACCAACCCTTGTGTCGAAAGGGATTGGCGATCTTGAGGAACATCATCCAGGTTTCTTGTTTACGAAGCCTTTTCTTCTTCAATGTCTGGTCTCCATCCATGCTACGAGGATGAAGATCGACCAACCCGAACGCTTATGGGAAAAGTCTGATGAACGCTCGATACGCTCGTCTTGGAAGAACACAGAGAAAGGGGTTGATAGGATTGTCGAATTCCTAACAGGCACTATTCAGTGGGACGCTACTTCATGGGTCCCATCAATGGTGACTCTGGTTCCTCTGATCTATATTTTCGGCATTGGGGGCAAGCCCAATCCTGAGGAACGCCGACTTGTTAAAAAGTGGCTTATGTTGGCGAATCTCCGGTCGATTTTCACCGGCAAAGGGTACCACAAGTTTGAGGCTTTATTCCGCTACTTAAAGAACGAACCTTCGATTGAGACGCTCTGGCGATACACCCACAGGGATTTCCGCCCAATAAAGATCAAGTCGGAAGACTTCAACACGAAAAGGAGGTCCGGTGCCGTGATGTCCTTGTATATCGCCATGCTGCGCGGCCAACATGCGGAAGACTGGAAACGTGGAACACCTTTAAATGGCCGTGTCGTCGGTGACAACGCCGAACTTCAGGTCCACCATTTTTTCCCACAGGCGCTGTTACGAAAAAATCGATTTAGTTCCGATGACATCAACACGTTCGCCAACTACACCATCATCTCGAAGAGCACCAACCTGGAGTGCCGAGCAGAAGAACCGGCGGAATACATCAAGAGGTTGAAGATTGACCAAAAGCATCTCAAGGCTCAGTGCATTCCGCTGGACCAGAACCTTTTGACGGTTGACCGATATAAAGATTTTCTGGAAGAACGAAGGAACCTATTAGCCCTGCACGCCAACAAGTTTATCCAGTAAACGCCGGCATTTTTACCTATCCTGTCAACAAAAGAGGGTAGTAAAATTCGGGGAGTTGTTATCGCACATTTCAAACGGTACACAGTTGTTTTGTTTGACTATGTTTTTAAAAGATTTGTAGGTGAAGTCAAAGAGAGGCCTTGCCGGACGGCCAGATTAAGTGTGGATCTCGTCGTTCGTCTTCACCTTCCTGTGATGCTGAGGAATTTTATTTAGCGCATCGCCTATCTCAAGGGCTACTAACCGTAGCTCATAATTTTTTTGAAGATTTATCCGGATATCCGGCCCCGTGCCGGACCACCGGCCGAGGCGCAGGGTTGTATCTGCGGGTGTCGGTGAAAATCTGCGTCCTAATGGCTTCGTTGGGGATCGATTTAAGATAACGTTATGATTGGCTCGATTTCTTTGAGAACAGCAGCAAGATCAGGAGCAGGTGATTCGATGACATTATCTGCACTGCCCGCGTGTTTGTGATGAGGATAGGTACTGAGTTTTCAATTCGCAAAGCGAATCTCCCGGAGGGCCTTCGCTTTTTCATGCAGTCGCATTAATAAGCGGTATTCCCCAATCCATTCAACATAGTCCAGAGTTTCCGGTAATTCGTCGTTTTCAAAACGTTGAATGAATTCGGTGGTCGAAAGGCCGAATCGAGTCTCAAAGTTGCTCAAATTCTGTTCGGTGCGTTTGATATTGACTTGGAGCAAGCGCAATTCGTTTTGAAGAGCCGCCTCAACCAGCGGACGCAAAGGTCGCCGGTAAGAAGAAACGAGCGTAAGTTCTTCCATTACCATTCCTTTTGTGTTTAGAGTACATCCATACAATTAAGGTTTTTGTTTGTAGATGAAAATATTATAGAATAATAAGAGGACAGGAGCAAGTCCCAATTTAATTGATCAAGAATTGAAAACAGGGCCAGAAGTGACCCTTGGATCGAGACTAAACAGGCTCCCACGGTCCTGCTGCCAGCCAACCCACGGACGAATCGGACACGCAGTCTGGCCGGGGCGATGCCGGTCCCCAATCAGATGCCGACGTGGTGGTTATTTTAAAGAAATCACCTTCCGAAGAAGATCTTGAATTTATCAGTGATTCCGCCTGGGAGGCCGGATATCCCTATGGACTGGTTATCGTCCCGGTGGTCTTCAGCCTGGAGGAATGGGAATCCGGGCCGGAAAGGCTCTCCCTTCTGGTCCAAGCCGTCCAACTGGAAGGGGTCCCATTATGAAAGAAGATGAGATCCAAACCTTAATCGATTACCGTTTGGAACAAGCAAAGACAGCTCTGGATGATGCCCGATTCCTCCTGGGAGGCAATCGAAGTCCCCAGAGTATCGTAAACAGGCTTTACGGCTTTTTTCCCTTTTATTTGCTGATCAGATTTAGTAAAATATGATAATTCGTCGATATAAAGGAAGGTAATATGGGAGTTCCATTAAAAAAACAAACTTACCCTTATATAGAATTTAATCCGGAAATAGCCGGAGGAAAACCCATTATTGAGGGAACGCGAATTACTGTCCGATCTATTGCTGGATATTATCAAATGGGAATGACGGTTGACGAAATTTTAAACACAATTCCTCATTTAACATCTTCCCAGATCCATAGCGCACTGGCCTTTTATTTTGATCATCAGGTAGAAATAGATGCCGATCTAAGCGAATCTTCAGACGAAAATTACTGGAAAAATCAGAAAGCCCTACCAATTCCCGGATAAAGAACCGAGCCAAGAGGACCGCCTTCATCGGTGGGTTGCACTTCGTTCCACCCACC
>CAZVHO010000137.1:0-13532 GCA_964627515.1 uncultured Thermodesulfobacteriota bacterium
AGTTCATGTTCTTAAAAATCCTGATGATCGACTGGGTCACACCGAAGCATGAAAATGGAACAGTCAAAGGCTTATTTAGGCGCGGGTCAGGCACAAAGCCTGACACAGGGATTACACGGGTTAACCATTCCATCCCTCAATCCAGACTTAACGGGATCGAGGGATACCCAATTGTTTGAACTGTGTAATCCGTGAAATCCGTGCCAAAATAATTTCTTTATTTTTTTTCCTCTTCACAAGGATGCCTTTCCGTCTCACCATGGCATGCCTTGATCTGTTCAGGGGTGCATTCCTGAGGTTTTTCTTTTAATTTTTCCGGGAACTGACAACATGACTCACACATCTTTTTCACCTCCTTCCCATATTCGCCTTTCATTGAGACCTGAATGGTGCGGCAAGGACCGCCTGTGATAGGAATTTTTTGGGTCATCCGTTTTAATTCGGCGATAAGCCCTTGTAATCCCTGCCTGTCGGTACCGTAATGGATCCAGTAGCCGCGTTTTTCCCCATGAACCAGGCCGGCCTTCTGCAGTATCTTGAGATGTTGGGACACCGCCGCCTCTGAAATACCGAGACGATTTGCCAGGGCCTTACCGCAGAGATCGTGGGTCAGCAGTAAATGAAAAAGCTCTAAACGAGTCTCATCCGACAAAGACTTTACGATTTGAAGAAATTCTTTCATAAAACAATTTCCAATTAAGTAATAGCTTAATCAGTTTTCGGCGGGTTGTCAAGGAAAAAATGCAGGGGAAAATACAAACCTGAATTTTTCAAATGGCCTGGCGTTATCCGTCACCTCCTTGCGGTGATGGAGTCGCGGCAGTCCTGTCGGGATCTATCCCGGCAGCTTGAGGCTAAAATTCTCTGCTGCTGTAGTCCGTCACCTGCCAGCCGCCTCCAAGCGACTTGATGAGCGCTACAACCGCCACCAGCTGTTGGCCGCGCAACCGTGCGCCGGCTCGTTCGATCCCGAGCGTGGCATTCTGGGCTGTAGCCACTTCGAGGTACGTCACGAGGCCCGCGTTATAACGGTTGTTTGCGACTTCCAGTTGCTTGCGGGCTGATTTCAACGCGTCCATTACCTGTTCATATTGGTTGGCGAGCAAGTGCTCGGCCGCAAGGTTGTTTTCCACGTCCGCGAAAGCGGTCAGCACGGTTTGGCGGTATCGGGCGACCGTTTCCTCGTACCCCGCTTTCGCCTGGCGAAGGTTGGCGGTGAGCTGCCCTCCCTGGAACAGCGGCAGCGTCAGGGACGGGCCGATGGCCCAGAGCCGGCTTGGCCAATTGAAGAGTGTGTTCGTGTTCCCGCTTTGAAAACCGGCCTGGCCGCTTAACTTAACTGTCGGGAAAAAAGCTGCCGTGGCTACCCCGATGTTGGCGTTGGCAGCGGCCATGCGACGTTCGGTCGCGGCGATGTCCGGCCTGCGTTCGAGTAGTTCCGACGGCAGGCCGGGTGGAATAACGAGCGGCCTCAGGTCGAGCGGTTGCTTAGCCACGCGGAAAAGGGAGGCGTTTTTTCCGGTCAGCACCGCGAGCGCGTGCTCGAACTTTGCTCGCTGCAGGGCGTTGTCGGGCAATTGGGCCTCCGTCGTCTTAAGGACGGTCTCGGCTTGCGCCACGTCGAGGTCAGAGACCATGCCGCCAGCCCTGCGGTTGCGGAACAGTTCGAGGGACTTGCGGTAAACTGCGATGCTCGAAAGGAGCAAGATTTTTTCTGCATCGAGCGAGCGAATTGTGAAATAGTCGGCGGCCACTTCGGCCTGGATGGCCAGTCTCGCCGACTCGACGTCGTCCGCTACGGCCTGCACTTGCGCCTTCGCCGACTCGACGGCGCGCCGTACCCGGCCCCAGAGGTCGAACTCATAACTCAAATCAAAGGGTACGGTGTAAGTGTCGTAGGTCTTGCCTGGCTTGCCTCCGACGGGCCGGTTTTCTGAGTCGTGCTGCTCTACCGGCTGAAAGGAGACCCCAAGTCTAGGGAAAAGGCCTGACCGTGAAACATCGGCGAAGGCGCGGGCCTGGTTGAAGCGGGCGTATGCTGCTTTGAGGTCCTGATTGGCTTCTGCGGCGTCGGCTTCCAGGCGATTCAGCTCAGGGTCGCCGAAGATTTCCCACCAGTTGCCCTTGGGCAGATGGGCCTGGGGCACGGCAACTTTCCATTCTTCGGAGACACCGGTATATGCTGCGGGGATCGTAGTGGCTTCGGGACGTTGGTAGTTCGGGCCGACCAGGCAACCGTTCATCATTATGGATATCACCCCTATCACCAGGAGAAGGAAGATACGGCCTCTCCTCGTTAAAAGGTGAACAGATGGTAGTGTCATCTTCATTGGACCTTCTCCTTTTTGGCAGACGGGCCAACGGACACCGTGGCTCCGGTCATAAGTGAGTCTCCGGGGTTCACAATGACTCTGTCCTTGAGACCCACACCGGCGAGTATCTCAATCGTCGGCCCGAAATCACGCCCGAGCTTCACGGTGCGCAGCTCGACCTTGCCGTCGGGCCGCACGACGCCCACCTGCGGCCCTTCGGGGCGAAATAAGAACGTATTGGACGGGAGTGTCAGGGCTGCCTCCATTTTCGTCTCGGTGAAGCGTACCTGGGCATAGCCACCCGCTAGGACCTCCCCCTTCGGGTTGTCCAGCGCCATTTCCACCAGGAGGGTCCTGGAATCCGTGGCTATCACACCCGCCGTGCGGATCACCTTGGGTCTAAACGCCCGACCGGCTAGTTCCGGAACGGTCATTTCGACGGTCTGGCCGGTTCGGATGCTTCGGGCCATGGCCTGAGGGACCTGCACGAATACCCGAAGTTTCCCTGTCTGCGCCAGGTGGAAGAGTTCCTTTCCGCTGCCGGCGACAATAAGATCTCCCGAATCGATATTACGGGCCGTGATGGTACCGGCAAAGGGCGCTGTTATCCGGGTATATGACTCAAGTCTTTCCAGTCGGCGCACCTCGGCTAGGGCTGCAGCGACACTGGCGGTCTTGAGCTTGAAGTCAGCCTGTTTTTCGGCGTTTTCCTGTTCGCTGACGCTGGCGGTCTTCAGGAGACCGGCCCAGCGCTCGGCAGTGAGCTTAGAAAGCCCGAGGGCGGCTTCGGCCTGGTCGAGCTGAGCCCGGACGCGATCAAGCTCCTGGTTGAGTTCCGGCACATCGATCTCGGCCAGAAGCTGCCCGGCCTGGATATGGGCGCCAATGTCTACCAGTCGGCGCTTGAGATACCCGTTAGCGCGCGCATAGATCGGCGCTTCGACCCACGGCTTGACTTCGGCAGACAAAGGCAGGTTGGATGCGGATTGGCCCGGCTTCGGCGAAACGACGGTAACGGTGGGAACGGAGGGCTTCCGCGTCTCAGCGCCCAACTCGGTGTGCTGAAGAAACCGCGGGATGAGACCGGCGACCACGCCGGTCACGATCAACACCGCTATAACGACCGCTGCAAGTGAAAACTTGGCCGGTGCGCGTCCAGGTTTTTCTTCAGGGTTCTGGTTTTTCGGAAATTTTATTGGATTATCTTTGCCTAAATTCATGGGTGCACCTCTTTAGTTATTGATTTCATTTATATCAAGTGCTTCGGGCTTAGGGTCCTTTGGAAGATGCCGGTGAAGCAGACTGAACACCACGGGCACGAAGAACAACGTCGCCACAGTGGCGACCACCAGGCCTCCAATCACCGCTCGGCCGAGGGGGGCGTTCTGCTCACCGCCTTCGCCCAGAGCCAGCGCCATAGGAAACATGCCGATGATCATGGCCAAAGCCGTCATCAGCACCGGGCGCAGGCGGACGATACCGGCTTCCCAGGCCGAGGACAGCGGGTCACCGCCCTGCTGGAGCTGGCTGCGGGCAAAGCTTACCACCAGGATTGAGTTGGCTGTGGCTACTCCCAGGCTCATTATCGTCCCCATTAAGGCGGGAACACTGACCGTAGTGACCGAGAGATAAAGCCCCCAGACCACGCCTGCCAGGGCACCGGGAAGGGCCGTAATGATGATAAAAGGGTCGAGCCAGCTTTGAAAGAAAACGACCAGCAGCAGGTAGATGAAAACGATGGCCAGACCCATTCCGACGGCCAGTCTGATGAAGCTGGTGTTCATGGTGTCCGCCTGTCCGCGCAGAGCGATGGAGCTCCCTTTCGGCAATTGTTTTTTCGCCTGCTCGATGATGGGCTTGATATTGCTTAGCACCCCGCCCAGGTCGCGGCCGCTCAGGCCGCCAAAGACATCGATGACCGGCATCACGTTGTAATGGGAAAAAATAGGCGATCCGCTGGCGCGCTCGAAGGAGGCAAGGTTGGCAAGGATCTGGGCGTTGTTCTTACCGGGTTGGTTGGCGCTAATCGGGATAGCATTGAGGGCGGCCAGTGAATCCATGGAATACTCGGGCACTCTGACGTTCACGCGGTACTGAATACCCTCTTTCGGATTGAGCCAGAAGTTGGGCTGCACTTGGCTGTTGCCGGAGAGGGTCAAAAGCAGCGAGTTGGCCACATCACGCTCGGAAAGGCCGATCTGCGACGCTTTGGTGCGGTCGACGGCGAAGCGGATCTCGGGCTGATCTGCCGGCTGTTGAACTCGCACATCGACCGCTCCGGGAACCTGCCGGATTTTTTCAACGAGGCCGGCCGCGATGGCCCGGTTTTTGTGGCGGTCCCGGCCGACGACCTGGATGTCGAAGGGGGCCGGAAGCCCGAAATTGATCGTCTGGTTGATGATATCCGCCGGCAGGAAATAGAAGGTCGTTCCCGGAAAATCACGGTTGAGCCGTGTCCGCAAGGCCCGTACGTAACCGTCGGTGGGCCGGTGATCGGCCTTGAGGGAGACGAGGATGTCCGCATCGCCTGTTCCCGTGAGACCGTTGTCTACGTAAGTGAGTGGGAGACCCCCACCCGGGAGGCCGATATTGTCAAGTATGCCGCCGATCTCCCGGGCCGGAACCTCTTGCCGGATCACGGCCTCGACTCGGTCCACCAGCCGGATAGTCTCTTCGATGCGCGTCCCGCCCGGCGCTCGCAAGTGCAGCCGGAACTGCCCCGCATCGACCGACGGAAAGAAGTCCTGACCGAGATGCGGGATAAGCAGCCAGGTTCCGACGCAAAAGGCCAGGAAAAGGATTACGAAGAGGGCACGATGGGCCAAGACGGTGCCCAGCATCCGGCGGTAGCCTTCCCGAAAACGGGCGAAGCCTCGCTCAAAGCCGCCTTGCAGGGCCACCAAGGGACGGAGCCAAGGCGTGACCATGTCCGGAGCTGCCGCCTGGCCGCCATACTCGATGTTTCGGTAGAACCACTGGACCAGGGTCGGGACGAGCGTTCGCGAGAGCACATAACTGGCCAGCATAGCGAAGACGACCGCCTTGGCTAAGGGCACGAAGAGATAATGCGACACGCCGGTGAGGAAGAACATGGGTACGAACACAATGCAGATGCACAGTGTTGAAACCAGGGCCGGCAGGGCAATTTCCTGGGCTCCGTCGAGGATGGCCGGCACGGTCGGCTTGCCCAGTGCCATCTGGCGATGAATGCTCTCGATGGTCACCGTGGCATCGTCCACCAGAATCCCTACGGCTAAAGCCAGACCTCCAAGGGTCATGAGGTTGATGGTCTCACCGAGCGCGCTGAGCAGGGCAAGGGAACTGAGCACCGAAAGGGGAATCGAAAGGGCGATGATGAAGGTGCTGCGCCAGGAGCCCAGAAAGAGCAGAATCATCATCGCGGTCATCGCCGCCGCGATCACCCCTTCCTTTACCACTCCGTTCACGGCCGCCCGGACGAAGAGCGACTGGTCGGCGAATTCCTTTACGTCAAGTTCCGGCGGAAGGCCGCTCAGGATCAGCGGCATGGCCTTTTTCACTCCATCCACTACGCGGAGGGTCGAAGCCGCACCGCTCTTGAGGATGGTGACCAGCACGCCGCGCACACCGCCCAGGCGAACCACGTTTTGCTGTGGTTCATAGCCGTCATGCACCTGGGCCACGTCTCGGACGCGGATCACGACCCCGTTTACCGTTTTGACGGGAAGATCATTCAACGTCGCCAGCACCTCCGGACTGTTGTTCAGAGACACATTGTATTTCGTGGGGCCAATCTTAACGTTCCCGCCGGGGAGGATGAAGTTCTGGGCATTGAAGGCGTTCACCACATCCTGCGGGGTCAGGTTTTTCGCTTGCAGGGCCGACAGGTCGATGTCCACGGCCACGACCCGGTCCTTCCCACCGTACGGACGCGGCAACGAGGCGCCCCGCACTGTTGCCAGCCCGATCCTGATGCGGTTGATGGCCAGGTCCTGCAGTTCCTGTTCAGAGAGCTTCTTACTTGCCAGGCTGTACTGCAGGATAGGGACCGTAGAGGCATTATAACGGATGATGTACGGCGGGGTTATGCCGGGCGGTAGGGAACGAAGTACCGCCTGTGCGCTGGAGGTGATCTGGGCTATCCCGTCGGAGACCGAGGCGCCCGGCTGGAAGAAGACCTTGATAACGCCTGCGCCGTCGTAAGAGGTGGACTCCATATGCTCGATATCGCTGACCGCGGTGCTGATCATCCGCTCATGGCCGTAAACGATACGTTGCTCCACCTCCTGGGCGCTCAAACCGCTATACACCCAGACCACGCTCACGACCGGGATGTTGATCTCCGGGAAGATGTCCGTCGGGGTGCGTAACAGCATGAGCGGCGTCAGCAACAAAAGCACCAGGGCCGCCACCACGAAGGTATAGGGCCGGCGTAAGGCTAATCGAATAATCCACATGGTTTACTCCCTTCTGAAGATACGACTAAAAGAACAAGGGTAATTCCAACAACAATCATGAAAGAAGGCAGGAATATCGAGACCGTGGCCATAGTCCCGCCGAGAAGGCCTTTTAACAGATACCCGATGAAGGTCGCGGTAATAACCATAGGCCATGGGATTACCTGTCCGAGGGCAATACCGCTCAAAAGTGTCGGTCCGCCAAGCCAATGCCGAACCTCGACAACTTCATGAAATATGAGAGGGACAGAGGCGAACCCGCCTTCGAAGGCAAACAGATCTATCCTGAACATAAGCGCGGCAAGATCGAAGAGCTTCCGGACCAGGTAAGGGTCCTGGCATAGAGGGCGGATAAGATCATCATCAAAAGAAAGGCGGGAAGACCGAACCCTATAAAACTTGCCGCAGCGCCTGCCACTCCCCCGGCCCTGAACCCCACGTAAGCGGTCATCTGCATCGCTGTGGCCCCGGGAATGGTCTGGCAAAGGGCGACCCCGTCACGAGCGGAATGCTCATCGATCCAGTGTTTCTTTTCGACTGCCATTTTCCGGATATAAGCCACCATAGCCGGACCGCCGAAGGCGGTGGCTCCCAACATCACTATCTTGTCTTTATACACGCTGCTTCCTCCTCATCGTTTCAGAGATAACTTAACGGTATTGCAGCAGGCTTAATCAGATATGTCATGTGCTATTTCCGACCGACACAGAGGTTCTCGCTTCATTCTACATCCCTTTCGCGATCTTGAATCGATGACGGATCCAGTCCGTGACACCCCCTTTGAGGCTGTAGACCTCCTCGAAACCATTTCCCACCATTAGCTTACCGGCCGTTAGGGATCGGCGGCCGGTGGGGCATATGAGAACGTACGTTTTGCCCTTGGGGATTTTCTTGATTTCTACCGGAAAGTTCGTGTTGAGGGGCAGGGAGATGGACCCCGGGACATGGGCCTCGGCAAAGTCTCCCTGAGTGCCGACATCGATGAGCACCAAGTCTTTGCCCTCGGAAAGCCATTTGTTCAAGATAGCGGCATCGACCTCCGTAACTTGATCCTTGGCGATAGCCGGCAGCCAGACCGAAAGGCTGAGGACGACGATCAGCGCAATGCGCAATCTTTCTCTCATTTCTCTATCCCCCTTGGAAGTATACTTCTGAACAGGACGCCCAGGTTGAGCGGATTCCTTTCGAACAGCAGCACCGTTATGGAAACGATGAGCAGGGCTACGTCTTCCAGAATGGCCTGCAGTCCAATCCTTCTCTCAACACCTCCAAAACAACCGCAATGGATGTCAAGGCCCCGGGCCGCGCTGATGATAATGAGGCCCACAAAGACCAGGAGCAGAAGCGACATGATGGCAGCCGCGCCCTTCGTCTTAAGACCGGTCAGGAGACAAAGGCCTGCTATCGCTTCAAACCATGGAAGGACGGATGCCGCAATCCCGATCAACGGTCCGGGGAAAAGCCGGTAATTGTAGATGGCGACCGAAAAATCGAAGGGGGAAAGAATTTTCTCCGCGCCTGCCCAGAGAAAAATGGCGCCGACTAAGAGCCGGAACACCAGGAAAACGTATTGTTTACTCCTGTCCTGCATAGCCTTTCTCCTACTGGGACGATTCAACGGGATATCCGGCTTCAAACCAGCCCGGGTATCCCTCTCCCAGGACCTTGACGTTGGGATAGCCCATGGATATTAGTTCCTTGGCCAACTCTACGCTCAGGTCGCATCCTTCGCCACTGCAATAAACTATGTAGAGCGCACTCTGGTCCGGGAGGATCTCCTCGGCCAGACGCCGGTTCTGGACTAATGAAACGAGCGGAAGCCCCCGCGCGCCCTGTACGTGCGATTCGCGATAATCGGTCGAACTCCTTGAATCGACGAAAACAGCCGCTTTTCCGTCAAAGAGCGCCCTGGCTTCCTGCAGTTTGATAAAAGGAATCTGACCGGCTTTCGTCTTGAGCTCGGCCGCCTGCTTCTGTCCTATTTTTGTCAGCAGTTCCCCGTTGAAAGAGGCCCTGATAAGGCCCTGGTTGAGAACGCCTCCCAGAATCGCCCCGGCCAGCAGGATTAGCAGGCTCTCTTTCGCGACGGTAGAAACTAACGAACGTTGGAACATTTTGTGTCCTCCCTTAGGGCGGAGCGTGGCGCCGTCCCTCTGGTTTGGTGCGCCCTGAGCAGATCCTTTCTTCATGTGTATTCAGTTACTTTCTGTCGGTTGCGGCTGTCTCGTGCGCTTCGCGCGTTGAGACTAATGGACTACGTGAGTGGACAGCGAGTATTGCGGGTTAACAGCGAAGGGGAGGTGCTTCTATGGAAAGGTGGATTGGGGCGTGAAAAGAACCGATGCCATCTGTATAGCCCACAGATGTCGGTTCGGGCACGAGCGGTCCAGAGGCGGGGAGGGCCACTAAACCGGTGGCGGCAGGGGAGGAAGTGACCAAGTCACGGAGTTTAACATGCGGATTTACGGTGTGTGAAAAGGGGCATCCCTGTGAAAACTTAACAATGATGTTGAGCGATATCATCCCCGTCATCATGAAGATGACCGCGAACACGGTGAGCATGATTACCGCCTTGTGTCTCCGCATCAAAAGCCTTTCCTTCCATTTCTTGGCACTAACATGTCAGACCATCCCACCTTTTGTCAAGAAAAAAAATTGTTTTTTATTCTCTTAAAAAAACTTTTTTAAAATAATATCTTACCTGAAATCCACCCTGTAATCGTTTGGCTTTGGCTGGCACTCCAGGTAGATCCTGTTTCTGGGAAAAACAAACAGCCGACGGTCTAACCCCGGAAGGTGGTTAAGATAACTGATTTCTGAGTAAAAATTATTGATAAAAAATCCCGGGATGAGGAGGTTTTTAACTCAGTTTTGATCACTGGCCGTCACTCCTTTAATATATTATTAAAAACCGTAGATACGTTTATTGAGATTTCTAACCGTATCCAGATCAATTATAAAATTAAGGGTTGAATCAGCCGGAAATAAATAGTAGAGCCCTCGGGTAAACCACTGTTCAATAAAATCATCCACTTTGGAGATAACTGTTTTAGGTAGAAAAATGACATCGTTCTTTTGAATGAGAATATCCTGACTCATATCCCCTGTAGCCAGTGCTTTCTTAAAATCAACCTGAAAAGCCTGAGGGGGCCGGCCCTCTACCCTTCTCAAGACCATTACGCTATTCAGGGCGGCCGTCACTCTAAACCCTTGAGCCATGGAG
The DNA here is from genome assembly GCA_964627515.1 of uncultured Thermodesulfobacteriota bacterium. Lineage (GTDB taxonomy): Bacteria > Desulfobacterota > RBG-13-43-22 > RBG-13-43-22 > RBG-13-43-22 > RBG-13-43-22. The sequence continues at coordinate 9,972 of CAZVHO010000137.1, forward strand.
ATGGCTTGCGCCAAAGTCAAAGGTTCCTCCGGAAATATAGGATAAACCCCAGCGACATTGACCTCCCCACAAATATAGAACCGATTTCTGGCAGACCTGGGCACATAGACCGTATCATCTTCGACCAACAAAACATCTTGGCTGATATCTCCCTTAAGCAACACCGCATCCAGATCGGTCCTGAAGAGCACGGGCTTACTAACCCCAAACCGTCTGATGACCATTACATGTTTCCCATCGGCCGTAGGGGTTAAGCCTCTCGCCCGGGTTACGACCTGGGATAGATACAACGGACCGGTGATGGTTAAATTCCCGGGACCGTTCACCTCGCCGCTGACAAAGATGGTGGGATTAACCACCCGTTCAAGCACCACAGTCACTTCCAGGTTTCGTACGTAATAACGATATCTTTCGTTAATAATCCCGCGGACCTCCTCAACGGTAAGTCCCGCGACTTCAATGTCTCCGATAAAAGGAAAGGAAGTCCGGCCATCAGGCCGGACCGGAGAAATCTTGCTTTGCCCTCTGTCAGATGTAGTGATGGCCGTTTTGAGTTCATCTATCTTAACATTAAACCGTTCCAGATAAATGCTGATAATCGGATCGATGAGATATTTATTATATTTGACGATCAGGTCTTTTTTAAGTTGAGTGGTTGTCAAACCCGAGGCCGGAATATCTCCTATTAAAGGAAGAGTAACCTTTCCATCCGATCTTATACTGACCGTGCGATTCATATCAGGCTGGTTGAAAAATTCCACCTTAATGGAATCCTGAACTTCCAAAAGATATTCCGATGGATTTTCTTCGTACAACATATGGTATATAATCTCAATCACATCCCCGGAACGAATTCTATATTCCGGGGGATCTTTCTTAAACAAGGCGTAATTTTTTATTACTTCTTCTTCCAACTCCCTTTTAAGGGTGGTGACATTTGTCCTCATCTCTTTAACGGCCATCTCAAGTTCCTTACCCAGGCGCTCTTTTTTATCGGACCCTTTGGGGTCCTTTCCGGGAATGGGACTGGATTCAGGAGGCTGTTCAGCAGGCGAGACGGCACCTTCTTTTTGCGGTTCGTCCTTAGCCGCCGCTTCCCTGACTTCCTTTTCCCCTTGGACTATCGGGGTAGTGCACCCGGAAAGACAAAGCATGAACAGGGAAACCGTTCCCATGCAAATCATCAGAGCTCTTCTATTGGACATTCTGGAATCCTCAAAAGTAATATCTGATTCTGAAATCCATCCGATAATCATTTTGTTTTTCACCGAATTCAGTCCCTCCCGAACCAGAGATAAAGCCAGTCCTGAAGCGCAGTTCCAGGTTGGTTATGCCGGTGTAGAGAAATTCCGGGGTCAGGGAAAAACTCTTATCGTCCACATTGGCGATCATAGCCAATGCCGGTGTGAAATAAAGGATATCAAAGGGTTCCTTCTGGCTTATCCTCAGGTAAAGATAATTCGTTTCCGGGGTCTGCTTCCCGTAATTACCCTTTAACAGGGTACTGGCCCTGTTCAACAAAGAGGGATTGCCTGTATTCGTGTAAAGGCTATACCCCTTGTCTATGAATGAAAAGAAGTCCTGCATCTCCTGGCTGCTGTATCCCTGGCCGTTCCGGTAATATTCGAGGATGTAGGTGGTATCCCGGGCGGTAAGATACCTGAGCCCCAATAGGGCGTTGGCGGCATTATAGGTGGTCTGGGTTTGGTTGCCATTCGGATCGATAGTCGTTTTAGGGTTGTTGGTGATCAGGGAGAATTCTCCATGCACTTCCAGGTTGGTGGTGACATTCCTGGAAAAGTCCAGGCCGTAGCGCGCCGTTTTGCTCCCCCCGGTCAGGAATATAAAATCGATGTCCGTATCATAATAGAGAAAATAGAATTTTACGGCCCCGTTCAGGTTCCCGGTTTCCCCGAAGTCATCATTGATGCCGCTGTACACCGGGATCAGGACCGGTGTAAAAGAAAATGTCTTAAGGGCCTGTCTTTCCCAACTTTTGGTATAGTCTAAGGAGGCCACGATAAACCCTTCCCGGGTCAGCTCGGGATCATCGGTGTTCTTCTGCCGGTCGATAAAGGCCGCCGGGTTCCAGGCATAGCCTTTGCCCCAGTTGAGCGTTTTTTTGCCGAACTCAGTAATAAATGTGGGGGAGGGCCTGATAGAGACGTTGCCTTCGAAGACGGTGGTATTGGTTGTGTCCTTCTGGTAGTTTTTGGTATAGGCCGTATTGGTTTTTAGATAAAAACGGGATAGGCCTTTTTCCAGGCTCCCTTCCAACTGGAGTGTTCCATCATATTCCGGGGTGGTCCCGCCGATGCTCCGGTTGTAAAAATTAAGTTTGTAGAGGGAAGCGTTCTTATCCAGCCCGAAGAGGATCGGCATGGCTTCAATATAGCCACCGAGATGGTACGGTTTCTTTTCCGTCTCCGAGACGTCAAACTTATATCCCTCGGCCTTATTTTCCTCTGAAAAGACTGAAGCCGGGGCAGTAAGCAACAGGCAACAGGTGATAAATAACAGATCAAGAATTCCAATCCAAAAGTGGAGCGCCGGCCTAAAGCCAATCGTACGGTTCATCGTAAAGAGTCCATTTTCGGCATAAAGGTCAAGGTAAAGACCTCATCTTTGAAGTCTTTCTTTTTCATCTTGGCGAAGATCATGATCGACTTATAACCCTTGTGGAGGGGGCTGTCCGTTTCTATAATGGCCGGTCTGACCAAACCCGCCCCGAAATCCTTGAGGTCCTTGAAATAGAGGGTCTTGATCAGCATGTTGGCCTCGGTGAGACATTCGATTTTAGTTGGTAGATTTTTATTCTTATCCACCCACATTTTGAGCCGGTCATAAGCCACGGTTTTCGTCCTGGCTTTCAGAAACAGAAGAGTTTCGTTAGGGAGGGTCTCCATCTTTTCAACGGTATACTCTACGGAATAATCGAGGGCCAGGATGTCGGCATTGTTAAAAACCCCGCCGATGACCGACTGGAGGCTGGTGATGCGGATCGGCTTGCCCACGTTGGGGACATAGAGCCACATATTCTCCCCGAGCCTGAGCGTACTCCGGCCTTTTTCACTGGCGGGTGAGAGAAACAACCCAACCATTTTATCCGTCCCTTTTTTGGCTGTAAAATAGACGTACTCTTTCTTTTTTCCATCCGGTTCGATGTTGATGATCTTTCGATACGATTCGTAAGATTCAGGACTGAGGTTCTTGTCTATCTGGGCAAGCAGTTGTGCCCCGTCAATGGCATAAAGTGGTGCGGCACTACCCAGCAGCATAGCGCACCAGAGCACAAATAAGAAGACCAAATACTTTTTCATAAATTAATTCCTTTCATCATGTTTCCTTTTATCTGTTTTGTTTTTCTATCTTTTCTCCCACTAAACTCTCATGCCCGCCTCATGCGGCACCGATGAAGCAAGAAAAATTTTTTAGGGGCAATGGGCAATGGGTAAGGTACAGGGTTCAAGGTTTTTGCACCTGCAACTTGAAACTTTATTTTCCTAATTAAGGCCGAGGCGATTCTTTTACAATATGGCCGACAGCTTCCTGGGCGCTCCC
>CAZVHO010000138.1:0-13188 GCA_964627515.1 uncultured Thermodesulfobacteriota bacterium
GTGAAATCCGTGCCAAAAAATGTCTTTGATTCTTCCATTTTCATACTTCGTGGTGCCCAAAGGGCATGCGTGCTTAGTATGGAAAGAGTATAAAATAGGCCCTGGCCGGAATCAAGAAGAAAAATCAGAACAATTGATGATGGTCAGGCCGGGGAGGCCAGGGGCCATAAGACCCGGATGGTCGTACCGGTCTCTTGACCGGTGGTTATGGCAAAAGACCCTCCGGTAAGTTCGGCCCGTTCTCTCATACTCACCAGTCCCAAGCCTGTTCTCGAATCGTCCGTTTTTCTTTCCAGATCGAACCCCTGCCCGTTGTCCCGGATAATTAATTCTATCCCCTGAGTAGATTTTTTCAAGGAGAGATCCACGGAGAAGGCCAGGCTATGTTTGGCGATATTATTCATGGCCTCCTGGACGATTCGAAAGATGGGAGTTCGCAACGATTCAGGGATTTCGTTTTCTTCGAGATCGATCTGTTGCCCGATAACCACACCGGAATAGGTCTTTTGGAACTCCCTGCAGAACCAACGGATGGCAGGCACTATCCCCAAATCATCCAGCACCGACGGGCGTAAATCCGCCATGATCCGGCGGGTCTCTTCAATGATCAGCTTAACACGGATAACAAGGTTTTCCACCTTTGCCTGATTGTTTTCATTGGGCGCTATTTGGACCATTTGTTCGATGCCGAACTTGAGAGCGCTCAACGAAGCGGCAATACCGTCGTGAAGCTCTCCGGCGATCCTTTTTCTTTCTGTCTCCTGGGTGGTCAAAATTTTCGCGGAAAGATACCGGAGGTGTTTTTCCGATTCCCGCAACAGATCCTCAATCCCCTTTCGCTCGACAATCTCCTTTTCCAGGTCGACCGTTCGTTCCAAAACCCGCCTTTCGAGACCGTCATTGGCCAGGCGCAGGGCCTCCTCTGCCTTCATCCGCTCGGAGATGTCGCTCAGCGTGATCCGACACACCGGCGCTCCATCGCCGTCCAGCGCCGCCCTGGTCTTCATCTGCACCCAAAACGGCCTGCTGCCGTTTCCCACCATCCGCAGTTCAAAGGTCTGCGGGGTCTGTTTTTCCAAGAGTTGTTTGAGGTTGAGATAGTAAATGTCCTGGTCATCCCGGTGAATAAAGTAAGATACCGGTTGTCCGGCCATCCGGCTCCTTTCCACGCCCAGCATTTGCGCAGCCGTGAGATTGGCCTCCAGGATAAGTCCCTTTTCGTTTAAGGTCAGGTACCCGACCGGGGCCAGATCATAGAGGTCAAAGTACCTGGCCCTGGACGATTCCAGGTCTTCCTGGGCCCGGCGCAGTTCTTCATTTTGCATCTCCAGCTCGATCTGGTGCACCTGCAATTCATGGAGCAAAAGCCCGGTTTCTTCCGACCTTATAGCATCCAGATCTGAAGATGGTTTCTTAAGTCTTTCCTCAGCCTGCCGGCGCAGATCCTGTCCTGAGCAGGTTGAAGGTCCGCCGGCATCATTTTGACCGGCCTTGTATTCGGACATCGATTACCTCCCGGATAAAGGGTACACGATCTTTTTTATTGCCTATCCTCTGGTTTCGACGGTCTTTTTTCCGCCCCTGGTCGCTCACTAAGCTCGAAGGTAACAACGATTACCCTCCAGTCCTGAAGTGCCACGGGTACGGCACTCATATCCGTCCAGACTTGGCGTCCATCTTCCATGACCAGGCCGGTTTTAACGTGCTCCACCACACGCTGCTCCTTGACTGCCTGCACACCGGCCGACTCTTCCGTTTCCATGGGTATTCCGTCCGGCCGGAGAAATACCAGCCTCCTATAATCTCCCCGGAGCAGATCGACACGGGGAACACCCAAAATTTTTTCCAGCGACGGATTCACATAGACGATCCGGCCCTGGGCATCGAGCACCGAGACACCCACGGGTAATATCTCGAACAGGGTCCGGAGCTTTTCCTCGCTCTCGGCCAGGACCATTTGTAATTTTTTCTGTTCCGTAATGTCCACAAAGGTCAGCACCGCGCCTTCGATAACGTTTTCCAGGGTCCGATAGGGCTGGATGCGCATCTGGAACCAATGCCCCTCCTGGGTCAGTACCTGTTCTTCTCTGGGGATTAACGTATCGAGCACAGCCCGTGTATCCGGCACCAGGCGGTCATAGTCCTTGAACCGGGAGACGATGTCGCTCACCGGCCGCCCGAGGTCGGTTTGGATAAGGTTGATGACGCTGGTCGTCGCCGGGGTATACCGTTGAATGCGTAGTTGATGATCCAGAAAAAGGGTGCCGATGTTGGTGCCGGCCATCAGGTTGTTCATATCGTTGTTGGCCCTCGACAACTCTTCGATCTTTTTCTGGAGTTCCGCGTTGACCGTCACCAATTCCTCGTTGATCGATTGCAGCTCTTCTTTTGAGGTCTCCATCTCTTCATTGGTGGATTGCAATTCTTCGTTCGACGATTGCAGCTCTTCGTTGGCCGTCTCGAGCTCTTCGACGGTCGTCTGCAAATACTCATCCTTAGCCCGCAGTTCCCGCTCCAGGGTGAAGAGCTGATGATCCTGTCCTTCCTGGGGCCCTTCAGCCGCATTCGCCGTCTGTTGGGTTGGAGTCGTCACGTCATCAAAGATGATCATCACCAGTCCGGGGCCTGACTCCGGTTTCAGAACCGGGCGGATGATCAGATTGACGATGGAGCGGTCTCCGTTGGATTTGACCTGCAGGCCTTCGTAGCGGACGCTCTTTTGCTGGGCCAGGGCCTTGCGCACACCGGCCGTCAATTCCATCCGCAGGCCTTCACGGGCCATGCGCAACAGGTTCAGGCTGGCTTCCCCGGCCGCCGGCTCCAGATATTTGCCGGTGCGCCCATGAATGTAGAGCACCTCGAACTCGGCGTTGACCAGCACGCCCGCCGGGGTATAATCCTCCAGCAGAAGCCTTTCCGTCAATTGGCGAACACCGTCCCTCTTCGCCGGCGCACTCCCGGCCCGGTCGCTCCGCATAGGTGCCTCGGAAGCCGAAGGAGGCGTATAAGGGCCGATGGCGTCATGGGGCGCTACCACGCCCTTGCGTTTATAAATCTTCCACCTTTTGTCTGTCACGGCAAAAAGACGGATAAACTCTCCAATTGTTTCCGAGTTGCCCAAAAAGAGATAGCCGTCCTGATTCAAGGCATAGTGGAACAGGGGCAGTATTCTTTTCTGTGCTTCGCCGCTCAGGTAGATCAGGAGGTTCCGGCAACTGATCAGATCGATTTTGGAAAACGGCGGATCTTTGAGCACGTCCTGAAGGGCAAAAACCACCATATCGCGGATTCTTTTGGTGATGCGGTAGGAACTGTCTTCCTGAGTAAAAAACCGCGACAGCCGCTCCGGGGAAACATCGGCGGCAATGCTTTCGGGATAAACCCCGGCCCGGGCCTTTTCGACGGCCTCGACGTCGATATCGGTGGCAAAGATCTGGGTCTGGAAATTCTCTTTTGACTCGTCCAGATATTCCCGGATCAGGATAGCCAGGGAATAGGCTTCTTCGCCGGTGGAACAGCCCGGGACCCAGATTCGGATATTCGTGCCTTGAGGCTTGCCGGCAAAGAGCCGGGGGATGACCTGTTCCCGGAGTGATTCGAAGGCCTCCGGGTCGCGGAATAAATTGGTGACCCCGATTAGCAGTTCCCGGAAGAGGGCTTCCACTTCCAGCGGGTTTTCCCGCAGGTAACGCACATAATCTTCGAAACGGTCGATCTGGGCCACGGCCATGCGCCGCTCGATGCGGCGGCGGATGGTGTTTTGCTTGTACTGGGAAAAATCATGACCCGTCTGGGTCCGAAGTAGAATGAAGACCTTTTCCAGGTTGTCGCCGGTGCTGGGAGGGGGAGGGGCGAGGGGCTTCGGCCGGTGGCCGAAGGCGTGTTGCATGTAGGCGATCAATTGCTCCGGCATCTTGTCCGGAGGAAGAACATAGTCCACCAGACCGGTGGCGATGGCGCTGCGGGGCATCCCGTCATAGGCTGCCGATTCGGGGGATTGGACCATGGCCATTCCGCCTTCGCCCTTAATCGCTTTGAGTCCGAGGGTGCCGTCGGTGCCGGTGCCGGACAACACGATGCAAATCGCCCGTTCGTGCAGGTCTTGGGCCAGGGAACGAAAGAAAAAATCGATGGGCAGACGCAGGCCCCGGGGGGCCTCCGGTTCCAGCAGGTGCAGCTTGCCGTTCTGGAAGGCCATATCCCTGTTCTGCGGAATGACATAGACGCAGTTGAACTGCACTTCCAGCCCATCCTCCACCTTGAAAACCGGCATCCGGGTGTACTGTCTGACCAAATCGATCAGGATGCTTTTGTGGTCGGGGTCCAGGTGCTGCACCAGCACAAAGGCCATGCCGGTTTCCGTTCCCGGCGGCATGGCGGCAAAGAAGGCTTCGATGGCGGCCAAACCCCCGGCCGAGGCGCCGATCCCGACAATAGGGAAGCTCGATTCCCGGCGGCTGATCGCCTCTGTTCCGGCATTGGCCGGGGCCCCGATCGCTGTGCCCGGTCCCTTTTCGGCCCCGGGGATTTCTGATTTCATCTTGGGGCTCTTCATTTTTGCCATTATGCTTTCCTTTTTTGGCTCATCCGGTAATGCCGGACGTTTCCCTTCCCACCTGTCTGCGTGTGTACAGGCACCGGCAGGCAACCCTCCTCCCTTGTTTAAAAGAGAGAGGCTCAGAAAAACGTCCTCTCCCTTGGCTGGAAAGGATGTTGTCTTGATGTCAAACGATAGATGTGGGGGTTGGTTAAAAACTATTTTCGAACTAAACAGAGAATGTCTTCCTATTTGATTATAATTGTAACGGTTTCTGGGGGCTTCGTCAAAAGAAAAATCAGGATTACCCGCCCCCTTTTTCTCCTTGACCCTGTTCCCTTCGTTATTTTATAGTCATCAGTAAAAATATGGACCAAGCTTTTTCCGGCATTCCCGTGGAAACGGGTCCCGCCAAGGGCGGGACTAATGGGTTAGGATAAGCCTGGATTCCCGCCTGCGCGGGAATGACGAGTTTTTAAATAGTCATCATACTGGGTGAACATGTAAAAAGTCGCCAACTCTCGCATTACGTCATTCCGGCGAAAGCCGAAATCCAGGTTCAATGGTCTGGTTCCCGGTTTCCACCGGGACGGTGTCTGGACCCTGTCATCCGCCGGGGTGACGGCTCGGGAGACTTTTTGCGAGATTGTCAGGCTTCATACAACTTGGAAAGGGGAAAGGAAATGAATGTCGAGGATTTTAAGGAAATACGCTACCAAAAGGAAGACAGCGGCATCGTAACGGTCACGCTGAACATCCCGAAGAGGAAGAACGCCATGAGTATGGTTACCTTTTGGGAGCTTTTTTGGGCCGTGGAGGCCATGGAAAGGGATGACACGGCCCGGGTGATGATCCTGACCGGGGCCAGGGACCCCGATTCCGATGATCCCGCCAAAGAAGCCTTCAGCAGCGGCGGCTATTTCAATGCCGCCGGCCTGGTGTCGATGAGCGATGAGGCCAGGGCCCAGATCGATCCCACGGATATCGCCCAGAAGAAACTGACCCTGAAGATGTGGCAGTTCGACAAACCGGTCATCGCCGCCGTCAACGGCCTGGTCATCGGCGGGGCCTTCACCATGTGCCTGTCCTGCTGTGATCTCATCTATTGCTCCGAATATGCCTGGGCTTCACTTCCTTTCGTCGGCCTGGGCATCATTCCCGAGCTGGCATCCAGTTATCTGTTGCCCAGGCTGGTCGGCTTCCAGAGGGCCAAGGAGATCATGTTCTTTGCCGAACGCCTGACCGCAAAAGAGCTCTTCGACCTGGGCTTGATCAATAAGGTGCTGCCCCACGATCAACTGCTGCCTTACGTCCGGGAAAGGGCACTGAAACTGATCCCGCCCCAGGGGGCCGGAAATGCGGTCCGGCTGGCCAAGCGGGCCATCCATAAACCCTTACTTGAGGCGGTGACCACGGCCCTGGATCTGGAAAACAAGGGGCTGAATGAGGCCTTCACCTCCGCGGACTTTGTGGAGGCCCTGACGGCCCGGATGGAGAAGCGGGCCCCGGTATTCAAAGGCCAGTGATGAACGGTCCTGATTATTTTAGGCCGAAAAAGGCCGGCAGAAAAGTGGAAAGGGAGGGAAAGAAGATGGTGGCCAGAAGGGCGGCAACCATGATGGCCACAAAAGGCACCACCGATTTGGAAATTTCCTCCAGGGAAAGGCCGGCGATATTGGCGATCACGTAAAGGTTTACCGCTACCGGGGGAGTGATCTGACCGATCGCCAGATTCAGGGTCATGACGACGCCGAACCAGACCGGGTCCCAATGAAAATAGGCCATGATGGGAATGAGAATAGGGAGAAAAACATAATAGATGGAAATGGCGTCCATCAACATGCCGGCGATAAAAAGCATGAGGTTTATCAGCAGCAATATGACCATGGGGTTGGAAGACAGAGAAAGAAGGCTGGAAGAGGCTTTGTCCATCACCCCCAACGTAGAGCCGGTCCAGGAAAAAAGACCGGCAAAGGCCACAATGAACATGACCACGGCCGAAGACAGGACCGCATCTTTGAAGATAGCGTAAAGGGATTCCAGAGTAAGGCTCCGATAGATAAATAGTCCCAAAAAGAGGCCGTAAAAAACCGCCACCACCGCCGCTTCGGTGGCGGTAAAGACCCCGCCATAGATGCCGCTTAAAATGACCGCCGGGGCCAGGAGTCCCCAGAGGGCCTCTTTAAAGGCCTGCCAGATCTCGGCCGCTGTTCCCCAATGCCCCCCTTTCCAGCCGTGTTTACGGGCAATGAAATAGGAAGGGATGATGAGAAACAAGGCGGTCATTACCCCCGGAATAACGCCGGCGGCAAAAAGGGCCGGGATGGAAGTGCTGGTGATCACCCCGTAGATGATAAAGGCAATACTGGGAGGTATGACAATGGCCAGGGAACCCGAGCTGGCGATCAGGGCGGCCGTATAGCCCGGGCGGTATCCTAAAGCCACCATGGCCGGAAAAAGGATGACCCCCAGGGCGGCCGTATCGGCCGGGCCGGAACCGGAGATACCGGCAAAGATGACCCCCACGATGATGGTCACAATGGCCAATCCTCCGGGGATAGGCCCCACCAGGAGGCTGATAAAGTGGATGAGCCTTTTGGATATTCCGCAGCGATCCAGGATAAGACCGGCCAGGATAAAAAAAGGAAGGGCCAGGAGCTGGAACTTGGCCACGTTGGCATAAAAGTTGGAAGCAATGACCTGGATGCCCAGATGATAGTTCCCGATGAGCAGGATGGAGGTAAAGCCGAGGCAAGTGGCCACTGGCACGCCCAGGACAAGGAGGAACAAAAAGACCAGAAAGAACAGCAGGACCGATTCCATCAGGCGGCCCCTTTCCACTCTTTCCAGGCCGCTTCCATCAGGCGAATCAAAATTAACAGCCCACCCACTGGAATGGCCAGGGTGTACCACCACTGGGGAATATTCAAGGCCTCGGTCTGGATGTTCAGGCTGATTTCATCCCGTACCTGAGAAATGCCGAACCAGATCAGGAGACAGACCGTAGCAAAGGTCAGGAAAGTGGCCAGGGGGAAAAGGACCTTTTTCCCGAAAATCGGGAAGCGGAGGGACAGGAGATTGAACCCCAGGTGAATGCCCCTCCTGAACCCGGCGGCGGCCCCCAACATGGTAAGCCAGACCAGGCAGGCCACCTCGATTTCTTCGGTAAAGGCAAAGGAGTAGCGGATAAAATAACGGGTTACCACATTGGCAAAGGCCAGGAGGCACATGAAAAAAAGGAGAAATACGCCGGCCGCCTCTTCCCCGTTTTCGGAAATTTTTTTGAGCATATCGAATTTATTTAAACCGGAATTGATTCACCACAGAGACACAGAGGACACAGAGAGAATTTATTTCTTTCTGCCTGCCTGCTGGATCTCTTTTTCAGCCAGTTTAACCAGATCCGGGCCTATTTCTTTCTCCCATTTTTCAAAAACGGGCCGGGTTTTTTGAATAAAGGCCTTGCTTTGGTCAGGAGTTAGGACCGTGACTTCCATGCCGTTTTTTTTCAATTGTTCCAGGGCCGGCATGGTCCCTTCCAACCCTTCGCGGGCACCTTTCTTCTGCCACCGCACCGTCTCCTCGGCCGCCTTTTTAATGGCCTCTTTATCCTTAGGGGAAAGACCATCCCAGACCTCTTTGCTCACTCCGAGGATGAGGGGGTCTATGGCATAACCCCAGACCGTCATGTATTTATGAACCTGCCATAATTTGTTGGGGATAATGACCGAGACCACCGGATTTTCCTGACCGTCGACCGTTCCCTGCTGGAAGGCCGAGAGGGCTTCCCCCCAGTTCATGGAGACCGGGTTGGCGCCCATGGCCTTAAAGGTGTCGATAAAGATGGGGGAACCCACTACCCGGACTTTCAGACCATCGAGGTCCTCCGGTTTTTTAACGGCCCGCTTGCTGTTGGTCAGGTCCCGGTAGCCGTTTTCCCCCCAGCCGAGAACCACCACCCCCTTCTCTTCAATTATTTTGGAGAGACGCTTCCCGGTTTCTCCATTTTCCACGGCATCCAGGGCCTTATAATCGGGGAAGAAAAAGGGCAGGGAAAAGAGATTCAGTTCTTTGATCGTCGTGGACCAGTTTATGGTCGAGCCGAGGGCGAAATCGATGACCCCTTGCTTCATCAAAAGAAATTCGTTGGTTTGTTTTCCGGCGAAAAGTTGGCCGCTGTAATAGGGTTTGATATTGATACGACCGTCCGTGGCCTTTTTCACCGCTTCGGCAAAGCGGGCCGCACCCTCTCCCCATGGGCCGGTAGGACCAACCACAATACTCATTTTATATTCCGGCTTATAGGTCGTACAAAGTCCCAAGGATACTGCTCCAAGGATAAGGATACAGATAACCGTCAAGGCGAGACATTTTTTCCCCATGATGCTTCCTCCCGATTGAGTTGGTTTTATTAAGATGGCCTGATAAAACGTTCAGCCATCATACTTTTTCTTGGGTACTTCGTCAAAAAATATTTTGCCATGGGCCCACACAGACCAATAAAGACGAAAGGATAGGTACTGATTGACGACCTGTCAATCAGTACACTGTCGGCCTTTCCGGCTAATTAGTCTGTGGTTGTCCGTGTCGCAACATCGAGGCACTAAAGAATTTATCGTTGACCCCCCGGCAACTCGAATCACCCTTTAAATCCTTCCCTCCCGAAAGGTCTCCTGAAGCTCAATAATTTTGCGGGGAAGGGATTTCCTCAAGCGATTGCCCAGCATGAGCCATTGGAGGCGTCTTTCACAGGGCCAGGACCGGTATTCTTCGATCTGTTCCCAACTGACCGTATACGAAAAACCTCCCGGACGGATGGGTTTCTTCTGTTTCTTTGGAGGATTTGATTTGATCAGATTAGCCCCTTTTTTGGGGGGAGACTTGAATGGGCCGGTCATTTTTGAAGGACCTTTTTTAAAAGAGTTGAACATCCGATAAATCCTGCTTGAGGCGGAAAATAAATTCCCACGTCATTATTGTGATCTTATTTTTGATTTTACATCTTCCCAAGGAATAACTTCATCAGGATTTTTCTCATAAGCTGCGATTCGCCTATCGAGTTCTTCTCTTTGAGCCTGGGTTATCCCAAGCAACTGTTGGTCGTTAACAATCGGATCCCATATTTCTTCTACATAGAGAATTCTCTCAGCAACACTCAATTTTTTGATCTCGGTAAGATTAACCGTTTCCATAAAATTATTCCCCCTAATTTTCCCCCCTTTACTTGTACACCCCGTATTCTTTTGTGAAATCTATCATGGCGTGCATGGTGTCTGCCTTCCCCTCATCCATGGCGGTTCCCCAGGACATCATGTAGCCACCGCCCTGGCCGACCGTATCGATGAGATTTTTGCAGTACTCCTTGACCCCCTCCGGGGTACCGGTTAGGATCAGGCCGGCCGGAACATTTCCACCGATACCTATTTTGCCCCCAACAGCTTCCTTGACCTTGACCATATCGGTGCGATCGAAGAGCCAGAAGCTGGAGGCTTTGGGGAGCTCCTTGAGATATTCCAGACGCTTATTGTAGCCCCCCTCGCAGAAGGGAAAGGCCACAATCCCCTCTTCCGCCAACCCGAGGATGACGGCTTTAAGGGAAGGCCAATAAAACCTCTTGAACTGGGCGTCGGACATGAAACCGTCGGCCCCTTTATGGAGGGGCATAAATATGGTTGGAATCCCGCTCATGTTCGCCCCGCGAATGCCCTGCTTGATGGCGATGGGCGTGATTCTTTCGAGCGCTTTTTCAAGCTTTTCCGGCTGCCGGTACATGTCAAGCATGATGGCTCGGGTACCCCTCAGGGTATCCGCCAGGATATCGAAAGGGGCTTTTGATGCGCCGCCCCAGATAGGAGGAAAACCCAGAGCCTTGGTTTTGGCAGTAAAGGCCCCGACCTTTTCGATCCAGGGCATGGCCGCATTTCCCGCCTCCAGCAAAGCCTTCAAGGCATTTTGAACCGGTGGAATGCCAAAAGGGATCATCTGAACGGAGACGAGAACCATTTCCCACATGTCGGTGAAGGGGGAAAGCATTTTCAAGGGCTCCAAGGCCCCGAAGACTCGGGGCATATAAGTCCTGAGCCAGAAATCGGTTGGATCATCGATGAGGGCGTCATACTCATCGGCCATCATATATTCGCCCTCAATGTATTGGTAGCCCGATTCTTTCGGCAGGTTATAGCCGGGCCATTTATACTGCTTGTAGTCGAGGATTTCGAAAATTTTGCCGCAACCGATCAAGGCCGGGCTGCCGCCATAATCAGGCCGGTAATCCTGGAGGAATCGGATATGGGTGGCGAGCATTTTATCCACATCGTACATGGCTTCGTAAGGGGTCAAACCGTATACCTGGGTCGGCATGAAAGTACCCAGGGCCATCACCGGGACCCTGTCCGGGACCTTTTCCTGAAGGGCGATGTTCCGGAACCTTTCTATAGCTGCCTTGTACGTTGCCTCGGCTTCCGGGCTCTCGAACTGAACATCATCAGCCGCATACCATTTTTGGAACCTGGCCAGTCTCTTTTCATCTGCCGACATCCTCTCCTGCTGCTTTTCCATAAATTATTCTCCTTAAGGGAAAAGGTTTCCCACTATTTGCTGATGAATTCTATCCGGGGGAAGGGTGGCATCGATCACCTCGATCCGATCCGGTTCCTTGCGGGCCAGGGAAAGATAGCCCTGGCGGATCTTTTCATGGAAGCCCATGTCCTCTTTTTCAAAACGGGATTCCTTTTCAGATTCCTTTGAGCCGTTGATCCGCTCCCAGGCCCGGGCCAGGCCGGTGGAGACCGGCAGGTCCAACAAAAAGGTTTTATCCGGCCAGATGGGTCCCAAGACCCTTGGACGCATTTGATCCAAAAATTTTCCATTCAAGCCCCTGGCCAGTCCCTGGTAAACCACTGTGGCATCCCAGAAACGATCCGAAATAACCCATTGATTTTTAGACAGAGCCGGTTGTATTTTTTCGGCTACATGCTGGCAGCGATCGGCTAAATAAAGAAACAACTCGGCCTTGGGATCCATTTTTTTGTTTTTCTGATCCAGTAAAATGGCCCGGATCTGCAATCCGATTTTGGTTGCCCCCGGCTCCCGGGTAATCAGACAGGAAACACCCCGCTCCTTTAATGTCTTTTTGAGCCGCTTGATCTGGGTGGTCTTGCCCGAGCCTTCTATGCCTTCGAAAGTAATGAACATGTTTGATAGGAAGTTCCTTTGTGATCAAGGGAGTATAAATTAAGCCCCAAGAGGGGTCAAGGAGAAAAAAAGGGGAGGCTAAGGGATAATGAGTTAGCGGGTTTCTAATCGTGAGCGCCAATAGCTAGGCTTTTGCGCATGATGGGCCACGGCAAAAACGATGATCCCTTTTTCTTCCTGACGATAGATGACGGAAAACGGGAATCCCTTGGTAAAAACACGACGGGTTTTCGAAAATGAAGGAGAACCGGCTTGGGGGAAGGCCAGATCTCGAGCGGTTGCCTCCTCAACAGAAGCAGTGAAACGTTCGGCCAAGCCAGGACCCGCTTCACGATAATAAGCCACTTCAGCCAGGAATTCGTTGCGGGCTTCTTTTATAAACTGGACGAACTTCACCGGTATATACGGCTGGCCTCGGCAAAGACATCTTCTGCCGAATAGGTTTTCACCTCTCCTCGATCATAAGCGGCGACTCGTTCCTCAATCTCTCGCTGCCAGGCCGCTTGAATATCCTTCAAGGATTCATCATTTAGTGTTTCCAGGAGCACCTCGGTTAATCGAGCCCGTTCATCCAGCGACAGGCTCCGTGCCTGCTGTTCAACTTCATCAAAAGTGGTGGGCATAATCACACTCTCCGTTTTTTGATAAGAATTTCCTTTTGAGCACTCCCTGATCTTCAACGATGGATTGTATTTTCAAGGTATTCATAGGCATTCTTAAAAATTTTCAGCCCCGCCCCTTCTTCATTCTCTAACTCCTTCCCTTCCCGCTTTCTGAGTTCTTTCTGCAAGGTCCAGTCAGGGTGCTGGGTGAAGTGGTGATAGCCCTCGGGATGGGGCATGAGTCCGAAGATGCGTCCGGCGGGATCGCAGATCCCGGCGATATCGAGTAACGATCCGTTGGGATTATAGGGGAATAAGCCCTGGGCCGCCTCCCCGGAAGGCAGGGTGTAAGACAGAGCCACCTGATTATTTTCAAGTAGTTGATTTAATACACCTTCCGGCGCATAAAATTTTCCTTCTCCATGGCGGACCGGCAATTCCAGCCGTTCAATCCCCTTGGTAAAAATACAGGGGGATTCGGGATTCCCCTTCATCCGAACCCAGTCGTTTCTGAAATTGCCGCAATCATTGGCCAGCAGGGCCACTTCCCGTTGGTCATAATGCCCTTGAAGGCCCGGCAAAAGCCCCATATTGACCATGGCTTGAAAGCCGTTGCAAATGCCGATAATCAATTTACCGGCGGCAATAAATTCTTCCAGGTCGTTTTTTAACTTGGTTTTCAAGCGGGTGGCCAGTAAGACCCCGGCCCCGTGGTCATCCCCCCAGCTAAAACCCCCGTCAAAGACCAGGAGGTGATAGTCGGCTAATTTGGGGTGTGTCTGCCCAATCTCGGGACTGATCAATTCACTGATATGGACCCGCTGGGTCTCAAAGCCGGCCAGGGTCAGGGCATAG
>CAZVHO010000139.1:0-5150 GCA_964627515.1 uncultured Thermodesulfobacteriota bacterium
ATGAGGCCCTCTCCGCTTTGGAGAAGGAAGAGGGCTTTCTGGCCGTCATAAAGAAACGTCTTGAACAAGGGCAGAAGCTGCTCTTCAAACCGAACCTGGTGAGCGCGGAAAATATCGAACCTTATCATTTTGGACCTACGGCCGGCAGCAGCGGTAATACGGAATGGCCCTTTGTGGCCGCAGTGATGCGGTGGTTTCATGACCGGGCGGGTATCAGTTTCTTTCAGATGAGTCTGGGCGAGGCGGCAACGGCCCTGTCCAGCGTGGCGGCCAATTATCGTTATATCAAGAAGACCGGAAGACCGGTGACCACCGAAGCGGTCATGGAAGGACGGTCCGATGATTTTTACGGGGGCTGGGGATTTTATTTTGTCCGTAAGTACCTGGCCGAAGCCTCCGATCCTTCCCTGGGGGATGATCCCATGCGAGGGTTGGAGGAGAGCATGACCGGTATTTACCTTCCCCCCGGAGCGGTACAGGATAAGCTCATGGTCTATGACCTGAACCGGATTTGCGACGACCCTTCCAAGGGCAGGGAGATCCCCGTCCCGGCAGGTGAAAATTTCCAGTCCCTCATCCTCCACAAGGTCGTTGTGGGAGGCGACCCGACTGATCCTGTTGACCGGGCCCTTTATCCGGGGTGTATCCTGATCAACCTCCCCAGGCTCAAGGTCCATGCCCAGGCCCTCTTCACCAATGTGATCAAAAACCTGGGCATCGGACTCTATCCCATGGAAGTCTCCCGAACGGAAAGTTGTGCCTGGGAGTACGCTACGCCCCACCGGGCCATCCCCGGGATGAAGGGCGGCATTCCCCACCAGGTCTGGGTCCCGGAGATGGATCCTTTAACCTGCCTGCCGAAGAAGGGTCCCGATGGGGATTATAGGGTGCAAAAGACCGGCGGCCTGACCGCCACCATGCTCGACATCATCGCCGCCGTGGCCGAACAGGACATTTTCATGCTCCACATTGTCGATGCCATTGAGGGAATCAACCGGGACCACCAGGGAATCGGTCTGGGCGTCAAGGTGCCGGACGGCCTGGTGATGGCCGGCCTGGACCCGGTAGCCACGGACCTTTGCTGCGCCCGCTATATGTTCAGCAACGTGGGGCTCAAAGAGGCCGAAGGGACCGGGCTGGAAGACGGGGCCGGCGGTCGTTTTCCTCAGGCGGTTCCGGTGCCCGTATTCGACGGGAAGGCCATTCTCCCCCAGGGGGGATACGATTCCCCTTTGAGCCGGGATGCCTGTTTGGCCCGGGCCGAAAAGCGCGGTCTCGGAAAGCGTTCTTATTATGCGGTCGGCCGGGACGGGATATCCGGTCTACCCATGGCCTCCTTCCAGGGACGCATTGGATTGGTGGAAGGGAATACCTTTAAGGAGGTTTTCACCAAAGCCCTCTATTCCGACATCTATAAGATGCCCTGGGACCTGCAGAAGACTTTTTTCGCCTATCTTTCAGCCGTGGATCTCTTAGAGGGGTCTTCTTTGAAAGACGGTTTTCTTGCGGCTTTTGACGAAACCAGGGACGGCACCGTGACCTACGAAGAATACGGAAAAAAGGGGCTCTACGGGCCGACCATGATTTTAGGGGGACTGGCCTTGAGCACCAAGGGTGGGGCCGATGAATCGGAATCTTTCCGGGCCTTCTATGCCCTGATGGCCACTTCCCTGAGATGTTCCAACCCCCTCTGGAATCCCGAGGGTCACCATTTTACCAGGGAACAGGTGTACGGCTCGGTGGCTGTGGTGGCCCAGATGATGTCTCAGTCGGCGAAAGAACGGGAAGATCCTTTCTTCCCGGGCCTGATGTGGGGAAAGGGAAAGTGGCCGAGTTATTCTCTGGCCTATGACCGGTATATCAAACAAATCGTCTACGGCTGGAAGTACCCGGCTAAAATCGGGATTTCCAGTCTCTATGGCAGCGCCTGCGCCTTTGCCGACTTTCGGCAGAACGGCCGGAGGTTCGTCGGGTCCCTTCGCGGTGTTCCGGATCCGGAAGCGGCCCAGAAATATGTCGAGGCCGTCCGAAACAAAGCCATGGCCCCCCTGAATTTTAACTTTTTCGTTCCTCCCGGATATGCCGGGAAGGACCTTCCCAACGTTCAGGAAAGCGCCGACCCGGGTCGAGTGTTTACGGTGCTCTTCGAAGGGGGAAGACTGAAATGGCCCGACGTGCGCACCCAAGATTTGGAGATCGACCGGTAACGGACTCAGGCCCCCCTTCCCCGTTTTCCGGACCCGGTTGACTGGGGAGCAGGCGATAGTTGCAGTCTATTTACCTCAATAAGGTCTGTGACAAGTGGCAACAAAAAAACCTAAGAAGCGACGGGGGCTAAGGCGAAACATTCCCCAAGGCCCAGTTCTTCGAGCCTGGCCCGGGTGGGAATCCCTGTCGTTCTATCCCAGCCCTGCTCATCATAGTAATCCTCGATCATGGCCCCTGCCTCTTCAATGGTCAAGGGCTGTTCGGAGCAATAATCCTTAAAGCCCGGTGCCTTGAACCATTGTTCGGGCAGGGCATCATAATCTCTACCAAATCCTTCCCGCACATTGGCCATACGAAGCAAGGTCCAGGAACGGTCCACTCTTCTCCGAAGGGCCTCCGGATCGGTTCCGATGCCGGTGACCGCATCATAAAACCGGGCGCACAGGGCGGCATTGTAAAAACGGTTGATTTGGCCCCTGGCGCAGATGCCCAGGGAACCCAGGATGGTGAACCAGGCGTGGGAATATTTGAGAAGCCGTCCCACCTTGATCTCCTTAACCGAATCTCCCGAGCCTATGCTTGGGAGGATCCTTTCCATGGCTTCTTTAGGGACCCCCATGCGTGTAAGGTGCTTGGGAAAGACTTCCAGGGGTCTTTTGGCAAAATAGGTCGGTGAGCCGCCGGCCCCTACGTGAGGACCCCGGGGGTCCAATACCTGACCCAGTTCCATGGTGCCGAAGAGGTCCCAGGGCAAGGCAGCCCCCGGTCCGGCGTAGGGATGCATGCCCTTAACCAGGGCCGGGGCGCAGATTTCGGCCTCTTTACCAAAAGCCTTTAATAGGCCCTTGAAGCCCTGGGCCAGGATGCCCCCCAGGCCTTCCCTTCGAATAATCATTGCGGCCCAAGCCTCCATGGAATGTAGAGAACCGGTCCGGATCGGGACCGGCAGGTTTTCATGAGGGATGACCCCTTGTTCGCCAAGGGCCTGCGCCATGGTCATAAGGCCGAAAAATTCGAACATGTCCAAGCCGTACCGATCCAGTGTGGCGGTGCACTTGATGGCCTCCCGGTAATCCTTGAATCCATAATTCATGGGAGTCAAAAGGTTTATCGCCGAGCTGGAATGGGCCAGAAATCCCTGATGCTCCCCATCCTGGATCCTGATGATGTCTTTACAGCCGGTCGGGCAGGATACACAGGCCACCCGTCTTTCTTTGATTTTCTGGTAGACTTCCCGGGAAACAAAAGGAAAGGCCTTGATCAATCCCAGGTCTTGCCATTCCTTAAGATAGGGATATTCACGGATGGATTTTAAAAAATCCCTTAGAAGTCCCTGGTACTCCTTCCTATGGGCCACCCTTACCCCGCCCGTACCTTGAACCACGACGGCCTTAAGGTTCTTGGAACCCATGACGGCGCCGAAACCGCCCCGCCCCAAGGTGGACAGGCGGTTGACATAGGCCATGGAAAAGGGGATCAGGGCCTCCCCGGCCTGACCGATGCTGAGGATCCCGGCGGGCCAGGGCATCTCTTTCCAGAGGCTTTCACAGGTCTCCTCCACGTCCTTTCCCCAAAGGTGGCCGGCATCCAGGATTTCTACCTGTTCATCGATGATCCTTAGATATACCGGTCTCTCCGCCCGGCCTTCTATAATGATGTGGTCAAAGCCGGCGTTCTTGAGCTGGTATCCGAAGGTCACCCCGCCTGCGCCACACCAGCCGATGGTGCCGCTGGCCGGCAGTTTTGTGACCCCGTAGACCCGTGAGGCGGATGGAAGATTGGTTCCCACCAGGGGGCCGGCCCCCAGGAGGATGGGGTTTTGGGGGGAAAGGGCCTCTGATCGAGGCTGGATTTTGTCATAGGCCAGCTTGATGGTTAAACCCAGACCGCCGACGAACTTCTCGGCCAGGCCCCAATCCAAAAGTTCCTGATGGATGATCCCCCGGGTCAGGTCTACCTGCAGGATCTTTCCAGCAAAGCCTCCTCGGTCATCGGTCATCGGGTCGCCTCCTTCCGGATCTTTTCAATGGCTCCGTAATAACAGTGATCCGCACAAACCCCGCATTCCTCACAGTCATCGGCGAAGGAAATGGTGCACCCCGTTCCGGATAGGTCAACCCGTATCCTGGACCGGGAAGGATTAAAGGCCTTGGTATAAAGCTCGGAACAGGCCAACCGGCAACGAAGACAGGCGGTGCATTTTTCCGAAAAGATCTCAAAAGAATACTTTCCCATAAATCGTCCTTTGGTCAGAGTTGATTACCCTTTCCTCCTGAAGATCAAGGCAGAGGTTTTTTGTAAGGTAATATAAGTTGGATTAAGAAGAATCGTCAAGAAGAAAGCCGAAAAAATTTTCGGCGCTTTTTTTAAGGATCCATTCCAGAGTATCCGGCGGCAGCCCCGAGGTCTTGAACCGCTTGAGCTCCCGGTCCCAGGCATAAGGAATATTAGGAAAATCGGATCCGTACATGATCCGATCCACCCTGAAATCTCTCAGATCAACCGGGTCCTTTAAAGGGAAATAATCGGCCATGATCATGGTCGTGTCCAGCCAGAGGTGGTCGTATTTCTCAATCAGGTTCTTATAAGCGGAGAACTCATCAAACCCCAAATGGGGCACGCAGATTTTTAATCCGGGAAAATTCTTAAGGACCCTCTCCAGCTTCTCGGCACTGCATATTAGATGGGGATCGCAACGGTAGGCCGTGCTTTTAGGCTCCCGGCCGACATGCATGACCAGGGGCTTTCCCTCCGAAGCACATAGATCGTAAATCACCGCCATCGCTTCGGAGTCCATGTCAAAACACTGGACATGGGCGTGCAGCTTCACCCCCTTTAAGCCGTTATCGAAGGCTTCCTTGAGGATTTGGGCGGCATCCTTTTCCCCGGGGAAGACCGTGGCCAGGCCGGAAACCCTGCCGGGGAACTCCTGACATTTTTTC
>CAZVHO010000139.1:5250-13134 GCA_964627515.1 uncultured Thermodesulfobacteriota bacterium
GATCCGGTGCAGGATCTTGCCGGTTCCGGTGCGGGGCATTTCGGCATCACTGATAAAATCCAGGGTCTTTGGCTTCTTAAAACCGGCGATCTTCCCTTTGCAGTGATCCATGATCTCCTTGGCCAGATCCGGTGAACCCTTGTAGCCTTCATGGAGGATCACGATAGCCTTGATGGCCTCACCCCATTTCTTGTCCGGTATGCCGATAACCGCTACATCCTTCACCGCCGGGTGGCTGCCCACCACATTTTCCACTTCGGAAGGATAGACATTCTCTCCTCCGGTAATAATCATATTGGCCTTCCGATCCACCAGGGCGTAATAGCCGTCTTCATCGCGACGGACCATGTCCCCGGCTGAGGACCAGCCGTTGTCAAAGGCTTCTTCGGTCTTTTCCGGTGCCTTCCAGTATTCGGTGAAAAGCATGGGGGTCCGGTAAAAAAGCTCCCCCACCTGGCCATCCGGCACCGGCTGACGATTTTCATCCAAAATCCGGATCCGGTCGGTTCCGAAAATTTCACGGCCGATGGAACCTAATTTTTTAAATTGATCCTCCGGACGGAGCAGGGTTACCAGACCGCCCTCGGTGGACCCGTAGGCTTCCCACAGTTCGGCATTTTTAAAATATTCCATAATAGCCAGTTTGAGTTCTTTCCGGGCCGGAGCCGAAGAAATCAGGAGCTGCCGGATAGATGAGACATCAAGGCTTTTTTTAATCTCCTCGGGCAGGGACAGGATCATGATATAATGGGTAGGCACCAGAGAGGTGAAGGTGATCTTGTATTGATCAATGGTGCGCAGGAGATCCTCCGGGTCGAAGGAAACCATGTTGTAGACAAAAACCGGGGCCGTTAACAGGGTAAAGGGGAAAGAATAGAAAATGGAATTGACATGGCACATGGGCATAACCAGCATCACCTTGTCGGTAGTCCGGGTCCCCATGTTGATATTGTTCAGGTAATACTGGGCCAGATAGCTCTCGTGGGACCGGACCACCCCTTTGGGACGGCCGGTGGTCCCGGAGGTGTACATAAAGGTCCAGGGATCAGCGGCATCAACCAGATAATCCGGTTCTTCCGGAGAGGATTGGGACAACCAGTCTTCATAGCCCACATACCCGCCCGGCACAGGACCATCCCCCAAAAAAACATAGGCATTTTCAGGAATGGCCAGTTTGTTTTTGATCCCGTTGATCAGTTCGACAAAGGGCTCTTCGACGATCAACCCTTTACATTCCGAATGATTGACGATAAATTCTATGTCCGGTCCGGCCAACCGGAACATCAGGGGGACGACGATCTGTCCGCCCTTGGCCGCCCCGGCATAGATATCCATCCACTCCCCCCGGTTATAAGCCAGGACCCCGAAACGGTCTTTGGGTTGCACTCCCAGATTTCTAAGACCGTTGGCCAATCGGCAGGAGCGATCGTTCCATTGTTTAAAGGTAAACTCCTTGGATTTATCCTGCCATCCCAGCTTGTCCGGAAAGTTGATGGCATTCATCTTGAGTATCGTTCCCATCGGCATCCAGTTACTTTTGGTCATGATCTCTCCTCCTTTTTCGTTAAAAATTTTATTGACAGGATGAACAGGATTTAACTGTTATTGGTTCAGGTTCCGGAGGACTGAGCAATCTCAATCTGCTTTCAATGTAGAAAAGGCTTTCTTCCTCAAGAGATTCTATTTTGCCTTTCTTCCGGAAAGACAAAATAATCCAGGTAATCCGGTTAATCCTGTCCAAAATGGTTTTATTGCCGAAACGTTTCCCGGGCAAACAAAGCGGCCCCGATGGCCCCGGTAAGCTGTGGATACCTGGGAACCCAGACCGGCCGATGAAGGTGCTCTTCCAATATAACCTTCAAATAAGGATTATAGGCCACCACCCCTCCGGTTATCACAACGTGTTCACTTAAAAGATCCATTTCCAAAACCCGTTTGATGACCGACAAAAACAAACCTTTGACGATATCGGCCACTTTTTTCCCATGGCGGATCTTTTCCAAAACCTCTGTAGCCGTAAAAACCGTGCAAAAACTCCCCAGCTCAACCGCCTCCCGGGATTGCCGGGCCAGATCATTCAAATCTTCCAAAGGGATATTTAGCCGCAAGGCCATCTCTTCCAAAAAAGCACCGGTCCCGGCTGCACATTTTCGATTCATTTTGAAATTGATCCGCCGGCCTTTTTCATCTAATTGAATGACCTTATTATCCTGGCCCCCGATATCGATTATGGTTATGGCTTCCGGAAAATAATAATAACACCCCCGGGCATGACAACTGATTTCGGTCTTGTCTCCGTCGGTGTAACCGACATTTTTCCGCCCATATCCGGTGGATATGGTTTTTATCTCTTTTGGGTTTACGGCCAGCCCGGCCTGGCTCAGGGCCTGTTTCAGGCCGGCTTCGGCAACAGCGGCAAAATCGGTTCCCGACCGTTGAACCGACCAGCCCAATATAGTTTTTTCTTCGTTCATCAGCACCACTTTGGTGGTGGATGAACCGACATCGACACCAACGAAAATCATAAAATCTCGGTCCAAGGTATAAGGTATACGGTAAAAATCGTTTGAAAGGTTCGACCTTATTCTTCATACTGCCGGCTTTAAACCGGTTCTTTCACCGTAAACCTTATACCCTGGACCTTACACCTTTCTTTTATCTTTCTTCCAACTGTTCAATAAAGGCCTCGATCTGGGTTTTGGCCTGTTCTTCGGAATAACAACGCAAATCGCATAAATCTCCGTTAATCGTCAGGGTGGACAGGCCTAATTTTTTGGCCAGCCTCTCGGGCATGCCGTACCGATTATTGGAGTTGTTGGGACAGGTCTTGGCATCGTGAAAAAGGATCCCATCGAATTTAAAAAGTTGATGGCAGTTTTCAATATACTTCTCTTTATAGGCCTCATCCCGGACAATAAACAGCTCCGTATAGGCCCGGCCCATGCTTTCAAAGGGTTCATCGGGATCGAGTTGATCGAAGATCCAGCTATTGCAATAGGTTGAGGCCACCACACAGGTTTTCAACGAGGCCAGCAGTTCGGATAAGGGGCGAAGTTTTCCCCAGATCGGCATGCCCTCCCAGTAGAGGCGGTGTTTTTCACCATCAATGGCCATTACCCCCTCCTGGATGCGTTTTTTGAGTTCAGGCAGCAGGGTGTTATAATAATCAATGGCTTCCTGGGTCCCCCTGGCGACAACCGCCGGGGCCATATGGATCGTGGCGTCAAAAAAAGTCCAGGGAGAAGGTATGGCGGCCGCCGTCTCGAGTGTCGCCCGCCAGAGCCGGGAACAATCCCTGGATAACCGGACCGTTTCTTTAAACCGGTCCATGTCGAATTTCCGGCCGCTGACTTCTTCCAGGGTCGGGATCAGGCCTTTAATCTGCTCGGCAATATCCTGAATTTCGTATTGGGTGATGGTCCCGATGTTTCGAAAAGAATGGACCCCGATCAAAGGAACCTTCAGTTCCCGGGCATACCAGGAAAACCAGTCCTTCACGTCCCGGCATTGGTTGGTATTGTAAACCAGCACATCCGGCTTGGGAACGGATTGTATCCCATAAGCCTTTTGTAAGGGGGTCGTCTTCTTGAGATAGGACCCAATATCGCAGGTCAGATACGAACAGATATCCGGAGAATAGCCGAGGGCATTGGTCGACGGGATAAAATCCGTGGCCATCCGGGTGGCCCCCAGCATGGCCCCGTGGTTTTCCGGGAAATAAACCAAAAAGCCCATTCCCCGTAAGAGCTCGGCCGGACCGACACTGGTGCACCAGGCAATCTTGGGATTTCCCTCTTTAGCGGCCCGATCCATATCCAGAAAATGATCGGCCATGATTTTTTTGAGTAGTTTGGATGATTGAAATTCTTTCACGATAAGACTCCTTTAATAAAATTAGGTTCAAGATTTATGGTTTACGGTTTTCTTGGACCTTGGACCTTAAACCTTGGACCCCTTTTTCAAGCCAAGGCCGAGGCGATCACCTCGGTGATGTCCTTAACCTTGATCTTTCCCTTCTTCTCTTTCCGCAGACGGGCCGCCCCCTGGGTCAAATTGCTCTTGCAGGAGGGACAGGCGGAAACGATTACCTCAGCCCCGACTTCCAATGCCTGGAGGACCCGCTGGTAGGCAATCTCCTGGCTCAAGGGATTGTCAAAACCCTTAACCCCACCTCCGCTGCCACAGCACTTGGCTAAGAGGCGGTTCATCTTAAATTCATTGAGTTGTACGCCGGGGATTTGTTTTAAAATATTCCGGGGCTCTTCAAAGACCTGCATGTGACGCCCGAGATCGCAGGGATCATGATAAGCCACGACCATGGGGCTGCTCTCCTTCAAAGGGATCTTCCCCTGTCCCATCAGTTCATTCAGATAAGTGACCACATGGTGGACCTTAATGTCCGATGCCCCGCCGTAAGCCGGATACAATTTGGATAAGGTCCGGAAACAGCCCGGGCAACTGGTAACAATCTCCTTGACCCCTAATTCGGCAAATTTTCGAACATTGTTTTTTACGCAAGTTTTAAAATCCTCCTCGGCCCCCACCAGGTAGCTCAAATAGCCGCAGCAGTCTTCCTCCTGTCCCAGGGCCGTATAGGAGATGCCGGCCTTATCCAGGATGGCCATCAAATTGGGGATCAGGTTGATATCCTGATAGGATCCCACACAGCCGCCGAAGAGCAGGACCTCGGCCCCTTTCAGACCCGGTTTAAAACCAGCCGGAAAGACATCGGTCCGTTTCTCCCTGGGCTCCCCGAAGGGGTTGCCGTATTGGGCTATGCTTTTCCCGCTGCTCTTAAAGACCGGCGGAAGAAGTCCGCTGTCCACCAACCGTTTACGGGCGGCCTGGACGATATCGGCCACTTCCACCCTGGAAGGACAGGTGAACTTGCAGTTCAAGCAATTCGTGCATTGGAAAAGACGGGTGGCCATTTCTTCCGAGGGTTGCAGTCGGCCGCTCATCAGACTAAAAGCCATCAGTACGCGGCCCCGGGCATTCATGGATTCGAGGCCGGTCTGACTATAGGTAGGGCAACCGGCCCGGCAAAATCCGCACTGGATACAGGCCAGGATCTCATTATCGATTTTTTCCCCGAAGCTCTGCCGGTCTTCCGGATGCTCCACCAGGTGGGCGAAGGCGAACTGGTCGAAAATATCCAGGATGCTGTCCTTGAAACCCATCTTGCCCGGATTGAGAATATTTCCCGGATCCAGGGTCTGCTTGATCCCTTCCATGACCTCCAGGCTGTTGCCCAGCTCGGTTTTAATATAAGGCGATTTGGCCATTCCCAGGCCGTGCTCGGCGGTCAGAGTGCCATTGAATTTCAGGGTAAGGTCCACAAAACCCTGGGCGACCTTTCGCATGGTCTCCCACTCCTCTTGCTTCCGCACATCGATAATGATAACGGCATGCAAGTTGCCATCGCCGATATGACCGAAGGTGGCCACAGGGATATTATTTTTCCGGCCCACCTCCTGGATGGCGGCGATCGTGGCCGGGATCTGGCTGATGGGCACGCCGAAGTCCTCCACGATAGGCATGAGCCGGTAGCCGGGCTTGATCCGCGACAGGGAGGGCGTCAAGCCCTGACGGGCGGACCACATGACCAGCCGCTTGGCCGGGTCATC
Organism: uncultured Thermodesulfobacteriota bacterium; assembly: GCA_964627515.1. Lineage (GTDB taxonomy): Bacteria > Desulfobacterota > RBG-13-43-22 > RBG-13-43-22 > RBG-13-43-22 > RBG-13-43-22. Next base: position 10,878 of record CAZVHO010000139.1, read on the forward strand.
GGACCATTCATTTCCCAGCCCTCCCGCTTCTTTGCAGATGGCGTCGATCCGGGTAATGTAATCCTGAACCTCTAATTTGTGGCCGTCGATTTCAATGAACAGGATACATTTAACTTCAGGAGCAAACTCGAGATTCATGGCCTGTTTGACCACCTCGATCGACATGTCGTCTAAAATTTCGCAGGAAGACGGACGGATCCCCGAGGTCAGCATCTTTTCCACGGCATCACCGGCCGCCTTCACGGAGGGGAAGGCGGCCTTGGCAAAGGCGGTATAGGGCGGCTTGGCCAGGATTTTCAAGGTGGCCGCGGTGATAATGCCCAGGGTCCCCTCGGAAGAGGCGAACAGATGGGTCAGGTCATAACCGGCCGAGGTCTTCGGCGCCAGGGAGCCGGTATGAATAACCCGGCCGTCAGCCAGCACCACCTCCAACCCCATGACGTAGTCCCGGGTGGTCCCATATTTGACGGCCCGCACCCCGCTGGCATTACAGGCGATCATACCGCCGATGGTGCAGATCGGCGCGCTGCCCGGGTCGGGAGGGAAAAAGTGAGTGGGTTCTAATTGGGCATTCAGGGCGTTACAGACGATCCCCGGTTCGACAATCACATACCGGTCATTTTTATTGAGCTCTTTGATCTTGTTCATCCGGGAAAGGTCCAGCAGGATACCGCCCTTAGAGGCCAGGGCCGCGCCGGTCACACTGGTCCCGGCCCCCCGTGGCGTCACCGGGATTTTATGTTCCGCCGCCACCCGGACTACGCCAACCACTTCCTCGGTCGAGCGGGCGAAAACGATGGCTTCCGGAAACCCCTCGTGAACCGACAAATCTCTGGAGACACTGAAACAATCAATTTTCCCGGTATGGACATTCTCCCCACCAACGATGGTCTTTAACTCTTCGATGTATCCCATGACAAAACTCCTTCTTAAACAGGTTCAAGGTATAAGGTATACGGTTTAAGGAAACCTTGAACAACAAACCTTTAACCTTTTACCCTTACCTCGCACCTTATACCTTGAACCGTAAACCTGATTTTACTTGTTCATCAAATCTTTAACCCTGACGATCTCGGCTTCGATAAAGGATTTCAATTCCGAAACCGGCATCAGATTCCCTTTTTCTGCCTCCAGATTTTCCGGAGCGATTTGACAGATCCAGCCCTGATCATAGGGGGATGAATTGATCAATTCCGGCTCATCTTCCAGGGCTTCATTGACCACCGTCACCTTTCCGGAAAAAACAGCGTAGATCCGCCCCACCCATTTCCCCGATTCGATGGAACCAAAGGGTTTCCCCTGTTGAACCTTCTGGCCCTCTTCGGGGATTTCCACATACCCGATATCTCCGGCCAGTTTCTGGGCAAAATCCGTTGTCCCCATCACGACCTTGTCTCCTTCGATGCGGGCCCAGAAGTGGTTTTTATCATACCATAAATCATCCGGAAAAAAATAGCCTTCGATCTCCATGTCAGACCTCCTTATCAAAATATTTTAAGAATTCCTTATCTTTGATTCGATTCAACTTAAACCCGAGTTCATCAGGGCCGGCTCCCAGGGCCAGCCCTAAAAGCTGGGGATAGTACAGGACCGGCACTTTCAATTTTTGTTCCAGTTTCTTCTCGATTTTTTTCTGCTGGCCTTCAAACATGACATTACAAAAGGGGCATATCAGGACCAAACCAGTGGCCCCTAAACGGTTCACCTCCGCCAGCTTCTGCCCGGCCAGGGTATTGGCCAGATCCTCCTTGGCCCCTAAGATACTCCCGCCGCAGCAGTTAAGCAAGGTTTCGTAGGCCAGAGCCTCGGCCCCGGTGGCCTCGATCAACCGGCTTAAGGATTGGGGGGTTTCCACCGGGTCAATCCCTCCGGCGGTCTCGGCCGGTTTGAAATAATGACAACCGTAATGGGGGGCAAAGCTAAAACCGGTCAAAGGCCGTACGATCTTCCCCTTTATCTTTTCAAGCCCCAGATCCTCATAGAGGATGCGGATGAAATGTTTGACTTCTCCGGTCCCTTGGTACTCCAGACCCAAGACCTTCAGGCGATCATTAACCTGTTCTTTTAACGGGCTGTTGTGTCTGAGCAGGTGATCGGCTTCGCTTAAGGAGCCCCCGCAGGCACTGCATAAGGTGCAGACCGGCAAAGCGGCCTGTTCGGCCAAAGCCAGATTGCGGGCGGCAATCACCAACGATTCAAAAAAATTGATCGATTTCAGAGGAAAGCCGCAACACTGGAACGCTTCCAGATCGACCAG
>CAZVHO010000140.1:0-2139 GCA_964627515.1 uncultured Thermodesulfobacteriota bacterium
ACCTTGTACCCTGCACCTATTCATCACTGTTGGATGATGCGTGTGATGTCATTATAAAAAACAAAGACCATCAGCAGAATCAGGATAAACATCCCCACTTGTTGGGCCATTTCCCGTTTCTTCAGGCTGAGGGGTTTGCCCAGGATCCATTCCAGTCCGAAAAAAACCAGATGGCCCCCATCCAGGACAGGGATGGGAAGGAGATTTAAGATTCCCAGATTGACGCTCAACAGGGCAGTAAAAAATAAAAGATTAGTCCAGCCTTCCTGGGCCTGCTGACCGGCCAACTGGGCAATAAAAATCGGCCCCCCCAGGGTCTCCAAAGGTAATTTCCTTTGGACCAGCTTGAGCAGACTGAGCCCGGTCATTTTAGTTATCCCCCAGGTTTGATCGATCCCGCTTTGGAAGGCCCCCAGGACCCCTAATTTCCGGGTAAAATATTTTCCGGAGGGGGTGACCCCGATAACCGCTTCCTGAACGTCTTCCCCGAAAAGGTTTTTAACCGTACTTCTGACCGGTGTAACCTCGGTTGCATAACGTTGGTTTCCCCTTACAAAAATCAGAGAAATGGGTTTTCCCGGATTTTTCCGTACTATCTCAGGCAGTTCTTTCCAGGACTGGATGGCCTGGCCGTCCATTTGGACGATCTTATCTCCGGGACGAATGCCTGCATTATAGGCCGGAAAATTGGGTTTAACCTCCCCGATCTCACTGGTCAGGATGACCTGTCCAACGAATAGAAACCCCACACAAAAGACAACGATGGCGAAAAAGAAGTTAAACAAAGGGCCGCAAAGGACAATGACCATCCTTTTCCAGACCGGCTTATGAGAAAAGGACCGGACCTTTTCTTCTTCCGAGACCTCATCATCCAGCCCTTCTCCCACCATCTTAACATATCCCCCTAAGGGAAAGGCGGAAATCCGGTAATCGGTTTCCCCCACCTTGAGGCCGAACAAACGGGGGCCCAGGCCGAAAGAAAACCGCTCCACCTTAACCCCGAAGAATTTTGCCGCCCCGAAATGTCCCAGTTCGTGAAAGAAGATCAACAAACCGAGGACGATGATAAAAGGGACCAGTTTAAACAGAAACCCGTAAAACAACGACGGGGACACGGCGGTTTCGGCGAGAACCGAGAGGATACTTTGAAGTTGAAGAATCATCATTTCCATATTGTTGCTTCCTTAACGTTTAATAGGGTTTATGGTATTCGGTTTAAGGTATAAGGTGTGGACCTTGAACCTTGGATCAAAAACCTTATACCTTGGACCTTGAACCTTTCTTTTCAATCCAGGAACCGGCCTCTTTTCTGGCCCAGGAATCAACGGCCAGAATTTCTTCCAGATTAGCCGGGGAAAAGGGTTTATGCTTTTCCATGGTGGCCCTAATTACGAAGGGAATCCCCTGATAAGACAGCCCCCCTTTTAAAAAAGAGAAGACAGCGGCTTCATTGGCGGCATTTAATACCACCGGCATACTGCCTCCTGTTCTGGCCGCCTCCAGGGCCAACCCCAAACAGGGGAATCTTTCCAGGTCCGGCTTAAAAAAAGTTAACCCGGTCAGTTGGGTCAGGTCTAAAAAACCCTGATTCAGAGGCAGCCGCCTGGGATAGGAAAGGGCATAGGCAATAGGGATCACCATATCAGGATTTCCCATTTGGGCCAGGATAGAGCCATCCTGATATTCGACCATGGAATGGATGATACTCTGGGGATGGATGCAAATGTCCACCTGATCCAGAGAAACCCCGAATAACCATTGGGCTTCCATCACCTCCAGCCCCTTGTTCATCAAGGTGGCTGAATCAATGGATATCTTTTGACCCATCTTCCATTTGGGATGATTCAAAGCCTGCTGGCTGGTAATCCGTTTCATTGCTTCTTGGGGATAATCCCAAAACGGCCCCCCTGAAGCGGTCAAAATAATCCTCCGTAAGGCCTCCCGCTGTTGTCCCTGTAAAACCTGAAAAATGGCACTGTGTTCGCTGTCGATCGGTAAAATAGTTACCCCGTGTTTTCGGGCTTCTTCCTTCATCAAGGCCCCAGCCATTACTAAAGACTCTTTATTGGCCAGGGCAATGGTCTTTCGAGCCTTGATAGCCGCCAACGTCGGCTGTAAACCGACTGCTCCGACCATGGC
>CAZVHO010000140.1:2239-7303 GCA_964627515.1 uncultured Thermodesulfobacteriota bacterium
TGTTTGACCAGATTGAGGACCTGGACGCCTATGGAGCCGGTACTGCCTAAGAGGGATAAGGTTTTCAAAAGGCCCTTTCGTAGTGCGTATCTCGTGAAGCGTATCTCGTATCTCGTGGTTCGTATCTCGTATCTCGGAGTGCGTAGTGCGTTCATCTTATGAAGCATTTAGCATCTCGTGCGTCGACCTCAAAATTCAGTATGATATGAACCACGAATCACGAGATACGCTTCACGAGATACGCTTCACGAGATACGAAATGTCTACCCGAAAAACCTGATAAAAAAGTAAACCAACGGCGCCGGCAACAGCACACTGTCGGCGCGATCCAAAAAACCCCCATGCCCTGGAAAAAGAGAACCCGAATCTTTTACCCGGACGGTTCGTTTAAACATGGATTCCAACAAATCCCCTAATTGACTGACCATACCAAGTAGCAACCCCAGGCCGATTATTTGAAGCTGAGGGTATTGCGGGAAAAGGGTGACTTGAAAAATCCAGGCCAAAAGTATATTGGCCGTCAAGCCTCCCAAAGACCCCTCGATGGTCTTTTGGGGACTGATCAAAGGGGCCAGCTTATGTCTTCCCCAGGTGCGTCCTACATAATAAGCCGCCGTATCCCCGGCGTAGTTCACCGCCAACAGAAAAAATACCCAGTTCAGTCCGTGGCTTTCCTTTCTGATGAGTACGAAAAAAGGAAGATAGAGGGGCAGGTACCAGAGGGCAAAGATCTGTTTACCTAAAGAATCAAAAAAAGGTTTTTGATTAGGGAAAGTGACGATCATATGGATAAAGCAAAACAGCGCTCCCAGGATTAAGGCCAGGAAAAGACCTTCTATCCCCTTAAAATATGCCCCCCAAAGGGCCAATGATCCCAGAAGCCAATGAAGCCACAGGATAAAGCCGGAGGGTTTTTGGTAAATCAAATAAAACCATTCGCGGTTCCCCAGGGAAAAACCGGCCCAAACCAGAAAAATAAAAAGAACCGGCCCTCCAAAATAGAGACCCAAAAAGAGCAGGGGTATAATCAGGGAAGCGGTGATAAGGCGCTTACCATGAGATGGTGAAGGCTTTAAACCCAAAACATCTCCTCAGGAACGTTCCTGGAGAGGCAGGGAATTTTTTCGGCGAACCTGTTCTCCGGTTAAACCAAATCGCCTTTCCCTCTTATGAAATTCTTGAATGGCAGTCAGGAGGTGTTTCTTTCGAAAATCCGGCCATAGGGTTTGAGTCACATAAATCTCAGTATAGGCCGATTGGTAAATCAAAAAATCACTCAGCCGGTATTCCCCGCTGGTGCGAATCAACAAATCGGGATCGGGCAGGCCATGGGTATAAAGGAACTTTTCGAACTGCGCCTCGGAAATATCTTCAATAGAGAGATCCTTATTCAGGATGGCTTCGGCCATCTTCCTCACGGCCATGAGGATTTCCGCCCGCCCGCTGTAGCTTAAGGCCACATTTAAGATCATGTCTTTGTTCTCTTGTGTTTGTTCAATGGCCTTTATCAATTGGGGTTGAAGTTTCTCTGGTAATTGTTCCAAGTTTCCGATGACCCGTAAGGCAATTCCGTTTTTTTTCAATTCCTGAATTTCGGATTTTAAATAGTGGGAAAGCAATTGCATTAAGGCCTTAACCTCCCACTTGGGACGGTTCCAGTTTTCTCTCGAAAAAGCATAAAGACTCAAAACCTGAATCCCCAGTTCCCGGCAGGTTCTCACGGCCTCCCGAACCGACTCCACCCCTTGCTTATGTCCGGCCACGCGGGGCAAGGATCGCTGCTGGGCCCAGCGACCGTTCCCATCCATAATAATGGCAATATGTTTCGGAATTTTCTCTGAATCAGTCAATTTCATCGGAACGGGGGAATTTGAAGCACAATAGGTTTTAGAAAATTTGTCGGACTGTTTGCCGGGCCATTAAAAGGACAAAATCTCTTTTTCCTTCTCTTCGCTGATCCGGTCCACTCTTTCAATAAAGTCATTGGTAATCTTCTGGATCTCTTCCTGGCCTTTAAAAAATGCGTCTTCGGAAATGGTCTTGTCTTTTTTAAGCTCTTTGAAGGATTCGTTGGATTCCCGGCGTATATTTCTTAAGGTTACCCTGGATTCCTCGGCTATTTTCTTGATTACCTTCACCAGATCGCGGCGTCTTTCTTCGGTCAACTGGGGAATATTGATGCGAATTATTTTTCCATCGTTGATAGGGTTGAGTCCCAGTTCGGATTTAAGAATAGCTTTTTCAATATCGCCGATGGCTTTGATATCCCAAGGTTGAATCGTAATCAACCGGCTTTCCGGAACGGCTATGGAGGCCACCTGGTTTAAAGGGACCTGGCTCCCGTAATATTGGACCCGAAGCCCGTCCAACAGGGAAACCGACGCCCTCCCGGTGCGAATACGGCTCAAGTCTTTTTTTAAGGCCTCAATGGCCTTCTCCATTTTTTCCCTGGTCTCTTTGTATACCTTCTCCGCCATGGCTTACCCCTTTATCAAGGTCCCAATCCGGGATCCCAGGATGATCTTTTTTAAGTTCCCTTTAATCAGGCCATTAAAGACGACGATAGGGATATTGTTTTCCCTGGCTAAAGAAACGGCTGTAGCATCCATAACCTGAAGGTGACTCTGCAAGAATTCGGAATAACTTATTTCAGAATAAATTTTGGCCTCTGGGTTCAATTTAGGATCCTGATCATAGACCCCATCCACCTGGGTAGCTTTCAAGATGACTTCCGCACCCAGTTCGGAGGCCCTTAAGGCCGCCGCGGTGTCGGTGGTAAAAAAGGGATTACCGGTCCCGGCCGCCAGTAACAGGACCGTCCCCTTTTCCAGCAGAACCTTAGCCGATTGGGGAATATAGGCTTCGGTCAACCCCTGAACCGGCAGGGCCGACAAGACCTGGGCCTGAATTTTTTCATTTTTCAAAGACTCTTTAATGGCCACGGCATTAAACAGGGTGGCCAACATTCCCAGATAGTCCGCCTGAATCCGGTCCATACCGCGGGCACTGGCGGCCACCCCACGGAAGATATTTCCTCCGCCGACGACGATCCCGATTTGGGCGCCCAGGGTAACGACCTCTTTAATTTCCTTGGCAGTCTTGGCCAAGACCTTGACATCGATACCAAAACCTTTGTCGCCGGCCAGGGCCTCACCGCTCAGTTTCAATAGGATTTTTTTATATTTTCTTTTGCTTAAGGCCATATTCGATGTTCCCCCAAAAAACCTTTTTGACAGGATTTACCGGATTACCGGTTTAGTTTGCCTTTCCGGAAGAAAAGTCACCGGAAGAAAAATCAATTGATGAGCTCGTAAAATTCCGTCATTCCGATTCCGTACCCGTAGGGTACTACACCCCGAGGGCGCAGGCGGGAATCCAGACCATTATTAACTATCTAGACCCGTTTTCACGGGGAATGACGAAAATATGGGCTTACGAACTTTTTGCAAGTCCGTCAATCCTGTCAGATGGTCCTTTATTCCTCTCCCAACTGATATCGGGCAAAACGCCGTATGGTGATACTTTCCCCGATTTGAGAGACCTTTTCATTCAACAGGTCGGTTATGGAAACGTCCGGATTTTTAACATAAGCCTGCTCCATCAAGCAGGCCTCTTTAAAATATTTTTCCACTTTACCTTCCACGATCTTCTCAATGACCTTTTCCGGTTTTCCGGTCTCTTTGGCCTGGGCCCGATAGATCTCCCTCTCTTTTTCCAAAAGTTCGGCCGACATATCTTCCCGGCGAACGCAAACCGGATTGGCAGCGGCTATATGCATGGCCAGGTTATGGACCAACTCCCCAAACTGATCAGTTCGACCGACAAAATCGGTTTCACAATTGACCTCCACCAGGACCCCGATCTTCCCTCCACCATGGATATAGGAACCAACCTGCCCTTGAGAAGTAGTCCGGCCGGCCCTTTTTTGAGCAGTGGCCAGGCCTTTTTTACGCAAATATTCAACTGCTTTTTCCATATCGCCTTCGGCCGCTTTTAAGGCCTCTTTGCAATCCATCATCCCGGCCAGGGTCTTTTCCCGAAGGGCCTTGACTAATTCTGATGTTATATTCAACTTTCCGCTCCTCCCTGGGCTGGTATTTCTTCCAATTTTCGAATGATTATCACTTCCGGACCGGCCGGCCCTTGAGGGCTTTCGCCTTTTTTCATTCCCGGCGCCCCGGTTTCAGCGGCGGACTCCTCAACAAAGACCTCTTTGTCTATCTCGGCCTGTTGCGCCTCTTCCCTTTTGGTCTTACCTTCCAAACAGGCATCGGCTATTTTTGAAGTGATCAATCGAATAGCCCGAATGGCATCATCATTACCAGGGATGATATAATCGATTTCATCGGGATCACAATTGGTATCGACAACCGAAACCAGCGGGATCCCCAATTTCTTGGCCTCCAGGATGGCGATCCTTTCCTTTCGGGGATCTATAACAAAAATGGCTTTGGGGAGGCTCTCCAGCTCTTTGATTCCGCCCAGGTTACGGAGCAGCTTAACATACTCCCGATCCATATTGATGATTTCTTTCTTGGGAAATCGCTGAATCGTTCCATCGGCCTTGATCCTTTCGAGGTATTTCAGGCGTTCTATTCCCAGGCGAATGGTTACAAAATTGGTCAATGTCCCCCCCAACCAGCGGTGGTTGACAAAAAACATTCCGCAACGCTCGGTTTCTTCTTTTATGGCTTCCTGGGCTTGTTTCTTGGTCCCCACAAAGAGAACCGACCCTCCCTGGGCTACGGTATCCACCACAAAATCATAAGCGGTTTTAAAAAGATTAACGGTTTTCTGCAGATCAATAATGTAAATCCCATTTCTGGCCCCATAAATATAAGGCTTCATTTTGGGATTCCATCGTTTGGTCTGGTGACCGAAATGGACCCCGGCCTCCAACAACTGCTTCATGGAAACATACGACATAATTATCCTCCCTTTGGGTTTTTCCGCCGCTTTTTCAATGAGTTGTCAGCATTTATTCAAGATGCACCCAAGAGACCGAAAAAGCGTGAGAATTTAGTAAATTTAATAATCATACTAAAAAATAACTTTTCAAGCAAG
>CAZVHO010000140.1:7403-13066 GCA_964627515.1 uncultured Thermodesulfobacteriota bacterium
TTTCTAACGCCAGTAGTTTCTCCTTAAGCGGCAGTCCGCTGCCATAGCCCACCAGGTCTCCCCGGGAACCGATCACCCGATGACAAGGGACCACGATAGGAATCGGGTTGTTATGATTGGCCTGGCCGACGGCCCGGCCGGCCTTGGGACGACCGATGGCCCGGGCTATTTCCCCATAACTGCAAGTTTCCCCATAAGGGATGGCTGTTAAGGCCTCCCAGACTTGCCGTTGAAAGGGAGTTCCTTCCAGGTCCAAGGGAATCTCGAAAACCATCTTCCAGCCGGCCAGATATTGATCCAACTGACGATAGAGATCCTGAAAGGGGTCCGGGTGTTGAGTAAAAAAATAGGGCTGAAAATGGGACAGGATCTTTTGAAAAAAGGATTCAACCGGGTGGCTCGGCAAGGAAAGGGCGCATAGACCTTTCTCCGTAGCAGCCACATAGACGCGCCCCAGGAGGGGAAACTCCTTGCTGTCATAAAATACCGTCGTCCTGCCCATCTCATAACCTCCCTAATAAATAAATTTGACCGCTTCGCTTAAGGAGCGTCCCCCGCCATGGCGGAGGACTTGAGGGAAGAGGCAGTTGCCTTCAGCCTCAAACGCATCCCGCCTGGGCGGGATTCTAACGAAGTGCTCCTCAAGCGAAGCGTTCCTCAAGCGAAGCGTTCCTCAAGCGAAGCGTTCCTCAAGCGAAGCGCTCCTTCAGCCATTCAGCCCCCTGGAAGCTGCCGGTCCCCTGAAACCAATCCTGGATCATCTTTAAAGTCTTTTGTTTTTCCAAGGCCCAAAGCGGGGCTGCCAACTGCTTGGGATGGGGGTCGCCCGTTAAACGCTGGATAATCCAATATGGTGGACAATGTTCTAAAAACCGGCAGGCCCAATCTACATATTGATCCTGCTGAAGAGGATGATATCTCCCTTGCCGCCACCATTTTTCTAATAAGGTCCCCTGATTGATATACAGAGAATGGATTTTCAATCCCTGTATATCCAGTTCGGCCAACCGGTCTGCCGTATAAAGGCATTCTTTCAACCCTTCTCCCGGCAGACCCAGGATGACGTGGACGCAAATGTTGATATTCCGTTTCCGGGTTTCTTCCACGGCCAGGATGAAATCTTCTATCGTGTGTCCCCGGTTTATCAATTTTAGAGTTTGAGCATGAAAAGATTGAAGGCCGTATTCGATCCAAACCAGATGGGAGGATTGAAAACCCGCTAAAAGATCGAGGATCTCAGGGCTGATGCAGTCCGGCCGGGTCCCCACCGACAAGCCGACCACATCTCCCACGGATAAAGCCTCCCGATATAATGATTCTAAGATTTTCAACGGGCCGTAGGTGTTGGTGAAAGACTGAAAATAGGCGATAAATTTTTTGGCCCCATAACGGCTGCTTAAAAAACTTTTCCCCTGCCTGAGCTGCTGCCCTATTGAAGGCGTCTCTAAATAGACCCCTGTCCCGGAACCCTGGGCATTACAATACAGACATCCGCCGGTCCCTTTTGACCCGTCGCGGTTCGGGCAGGTCAAACCGGCGTCTAAGGAAATCTTCTGAACCCGACAGCCGAAGGTTTGGGTCAGATAGGCGGCATAACGGTTATAGGGTTGATTATTCATTTGAGAAATAGTAGCATAAAATTTAGGGGTTGTGGTATACTTTAATATAAAAACCTTTTTGTCCCTCGCCCGCTTCGCTCGAGAGCGCTGAGAGATCAGAGAGGAATCTTATTTGAATCCCTGGGAAGGGGATTCAAACCAGCGGGCTCAGCCTCCGGCAGAGGGCGGCAGCTCCTGACCGGTTTTTTATTGCGGTCCTCTCAACCGCAATAAAAAAATAGTAGGTTTTCTCGGCGATCTCTGTGGGCTCGAGCGTAGCGGGCGAGAGATCAAGCTTTAGTTCGAAAATAGAGTTCGAGTTCAATCATCAACTGCGCTATTTTCATGATTCGTGGTGCCACGCCACTATCGTGGCATGACGGTTTAATACAAAAATAAAACCCCAGAATCCAGAAGTCAGAATTTAGAATAAAAACTCTTAACCAGTTGATTCTAATTTTTATAAAAAAAGGGAAGCCCGATGAACCCGAATGACGCCCCTTATCCTTTATTTGTACCTTCCTCGGAAATAGAGACCCGGATTCGCTGTATCCAGGACCAGATGGTCCAGGAAGGGCTGGATGGGGTCCTGATCTGTCAAAACGTGGACCTTTTTTACTATTCCGGCACCATGCAACCGGGTTTTATCTACATTCCCAACGAGGAAGAACCGGTCTTCCTGGTCAAAAAGAATCTGGAACGGGCCATGGAAGAATCTGCTCTGAATAACATCGTCGCCCTATCCTCTCCCAAGGAAATCCCTTCTTTTTTGGCCGAAAGGGGCCTTCCGCTTCCTCAGGTACTGGGCCTGGAAATGGATGTCCTGCCGGCCAATTGGTATATTCAATTTAAGAATATTTTTAAAAAATCCCGTATCCTGGATGCCTCTATCCTGATTCGCAAATGCCGGATGATTAAATCCCCATGGGAAATAGACAATATGCATCAGGCAGCCCAAATAATGGACAGGATGATCCGGGCAGTCCCCAGGGTCTTAAGGCCGGGGATGTTGGAAATAGAGCTGGCCGGGTTGCTGGAGGCTTTCCTGCGTAAAGAAGGTCACCAGGGCTTTATAAGAAGCCGGGGCTTTAACCAGGAGATCTTTTATGGTCACCTCCTTTCAGGTCCGGAAGGGGCCAAACCTTCTTATATCGATTCTCCTTCCGGGGGATTGGGCCTTGGTCCGGCCTTTGCTCAAGGGGCGGGGTTGAAGCCCATCCGGGAACGGCAACCCATCAGTATTGATTATGTGGGTTGTTATAACGGCTATCTTGTTGACCAAACCCGTATGCTTTCCATAGGCAAACCGCCGGCGCCGGTCGAAGAGGCCTTTCAGGCCGTTATCCGGATTCAGGAATCCATAAAATTAATGGCCCAGCCAGGGATGCCTTGCGATCAGGTCTATTATCGGGCTTTTGATGAAGCCAACCGTTTGGGATACAAATCCGAGTTCATGGGAGCGGGCCTTGCCCAATTGCCTTACATCGGACACGGCCTGGGGCTTGAATTGGATGAGCTCCCGATAGTTGGGAAAAAATTCGATTGGTTATTGGAAACCGGAATGGTTATTGCCCTGGAACCCAAGATACTCCTGCCCGAATATGGGTTGGTGGGGATCGAAAACACCTTTTACATGACCGAGACAGGCATCAAGCCCATCACTACCGCCCCGGACGAATTCCAGATAATATGAAGGTCTAAGGTGCATGGTATAAGGTCCAAGGTAAGACCCTAATTTTATCCCCAATACCTTCCTTACACCTTAGACCTTATACCTTGTACCTTGTACCGAAAAATAGGAGATTTAACCATGCCAAGACAAATTGTTATTATCGGTGCCGTGGCTTTGGGGCCAAAGGTAGCCTGCCGGGCCCATCGGATGGATCCCACAGCCCGGGTGATACTCATAGAACAAAACCAGTATCTTTCTTACGGGGGCTGCGGCATCCCCTTTTTTATTTCAGGAGACATCAGCGACATCCAGGCCCTCATGTCCACTTCTTTTCACATGGTCCGTGATGAACAATTCTTCAGGGATGCCAAAGGGGTCGAGGTCCGCAGCCAAACCCGGGCCTTATCAATCAACCCTTTGCATCAATCGATCCGAATTCAAAATCGCCTGACTGGTATTGAAGAAGATATCCCCTACGACAACCTGGTCCTGGCTACAGGAGCCATTCCGAACAGGCCGGACATACCGGGAATAACCCTGCAAGGGGTTACAACCATCTCTAATCCCGCTGAAGCTTTAGTGGTTAAGGAATCCCTCAGTCGGGGGAAGGTCGGCCATTGCGTTATTATCGGGGCCGGCCCCATTGGATTGGAGATGGCCCAGGCCGTATCCGACCTCTGGGGAGTGGAAACTACGCTCCTGGAGATAAAAGATCAAATTCTTCCCGGTCTCCTGGACCTTGATTTGGCCCGGATGGTCTCGAAGGACCTTGAGGATCATGGGGTTAACCTTCTCCTGGAAGAAAAGGTGGTTCGCTTAGAGGGAGACGACCAAGGGGCGGTTAAAAAGGTGATTACCCAAAACCGGGAACTTCCGGCCGACCTGGTAATCCTGGCCGTGGGGGTCCGGCCCAATACGGCCCTGGCTCATCAGGCCGGCCTGGTCATTGGCCCTTCGGGGGGAATCGCCGTTAATGAATTCCTCCAGACTTCGGATCATCAGATTTATGCCGGCGGGGATTGTATCGAGGTCCCTCACCTGATAACCCGGCAGCCCTGCTTCTATCCCTCCGGCTCCCTGGCCAATCGGCAGGGGCGGGTCATCGGGACCAATGTGGCCGGAGGGCGGGAAACCTTCCCCGGGGTTATCGGCAGTTTTGCCGTCAAAGTATTCGACTTCTCTGCCGGCCGGTGCGGTCTGACGACTGCGGCCGCCAGGCAGGCGGGATTTGAGGCCGAAGAAGCTCTGGTCATTCAGGCCGACCGGGCCCATTTTTACCCGGGCCAGGAATTAATGGCCTTGAAACTGGTAGCCGATCGGAAAAGCCGGAGGGTCCTGGGTTTGTCCGGAGTGGGGCGGAATGGGGACGCCCTGATGGCCCGTCTCAATGCCGTGGCCGGGGCCTTGCCTTATCAAATGACCATCGAAGACCTGGCCAACCTGGAAATACCTTATTCCCCTCCCTTTGCCGCCGCTATGGATATCCTGAATGCCGTTGCCAATACCCTTAAGAACACCCTGGAAGGGAAAAACCGTCCTTTACCGATGGAAAATTTTCAGGATCTCCTGACGGGACGACAGGAAAAGGATGTCCTGTTTCTGGATGTGCGGGGACCGCGGAACGCCCGGCCATATATTGAAAAACTTGGCCCCTGTTGGATTAATATCCCTCAGGAAACGCTCTCCCGGCGCCTCCATGAAATACCCAAGGCCGAAAAACTGGTGCTGATTTGCAACTCGGGGGTACGCTCCTATGAAGCCCAGATCCTCCTGGACCAGGAAGGGATCAAAAACACCCGTAACCTGGCCGGAGGTCTTGCGGCACTCAAATGGGCCGGACTCAATCCCCTTGAAGAAGAGGAAGAAAAATAATGTCCGTCTCCAATTTAAAGCCTTCCAAAATTAAAGCCTTGCTCCAGGAAAACCCCTTTCTCCTCTTGCAGACCTTTTGTTTTACCGGTTTGCCCTTTATCCGTTTGACGGGCAAGGGCTTGGCGGATATCAGGAAGAATGAATTGGTGGAATGGTTCCTGGACCGATAATGAAAAAATTTTAGGTGCAAATAGGAAGGGAATTTCGGTGACCGGGTCTTTAGACTGGGAAAACATAATTTTGGGTCTAAAAAGGACCACCAAGGCTTTTCTCGAGACCGTCGTAGATAACCTGAGTGAATCCATCATCGTCACTGATCTGGATGGAAAAATCGTCTATTTCAATAAAGGCTCAGAGAAAATTTTCGGATACCAACCGGAAGAGATTCTGGGTAAACATGTTATGACCCTCGGGGTCAAGAGGCCGAATGTCCTAGCGGAAATCCGAAAGGGAAAAACGTTTCGAGGTGAATTGGTCCATACCCGGAAGGACGGCGAACGGCGCCCGACATTTGTAATCTG
>CAZVHO010000141.1:0-3312 GCA_964627515.1 uncultured Thermodesulfobacteriota bacterium
ACTATGTCCTGATTCAGGGGGACTTCGGGGCCTGCTATCTGATGGTCCTTTTTGCTTTGGAGCGAAAGTTAATTCCGGTTTACTCGACTACCCTACGGGAGGCTGAGGAAGAAGTACAACCGGATGGATCGGTTAAACTGATCCACCATTTCCGGCATCAGATGTTCAGAAAATATGGGATGTAATGTTGTAGACAGTAAGAACCCATGAAATGAGAGCTTGCCGATGACAACTTGGGCAGATAGTCCAAGGAAAGGACGAGAAAATGAACCCATTCGAATTAGAAATAGTAAAAAAATTACGAAAAGCTATAGAAGAAAAAGTGCCCGTTAAGGAACTAAAAGTTTTCGGATCCAGAGCCAGAGGTGATGCCCTTGAGGGCTCTGATCTGGATGTATTGGTTGTTGTTGACGATCTCAATCGGTCCACCGAGAAACATATTATGGATTGCGCTTGGAATGTTGGTTTTCCCTCTGACATTATTATAATGCCGGTGATTTTAACCGGGGAGCAAATAACCAAGGGGCCACTTAAAGAATCGGTTTTTTTGAAAAATGTATTTCGAGAAGGGGTTCCTGCATGAAAAAAGAAGAAATGGCCTTGATCGGTTATAGAATTAAACAGGCAAGGGAATCCATCCAGGAAGCAAAAGTTCTTTGGGGTCAGGGGATGAGTAATCGGTCTGTGATGAACCGCCTATACTATGCCATGTTTTATGCTGTGTTGGCCCTTTTACAGGAAAAACATTTGGGTACATCGAAATATTATGGCGCAATATCCTTATTTGACCGTGAATTTGTAAAAAGCGGTTTGATTGATACGGAATATTCAAAAGCTCTTCATAGGGCATTTATTTTGCGCCAAAAGGGGGATTACTTAGAAGAGGCAGAGGTCTCCCTGGCCGACATAGAAGAAATTTTCCCCCAAGCTGAAAGCTTTGTCGGTTTAGTGGAAGAAAGATTTCTGCGGGGAAATATATAGAATAATCGGAAGGAGACCAAAATGGCCAGGGTTTACCTTTCTTTTTTAGGGACCAACGATTACCTCCCCTGTACCTATCATTTCAACAATAAGGAAACAAGAGAGGTCCGTTTTGTCCAGGAAGCTACGATCAGTATGAATTGTCAGGATTGGTCTTCAGAAGATCGAATTCTCATCTTTACTACTTCGGAAGCTTTTGAAAGAAATTGGTTGGATAACGGCCATCTTATAAATGGAGAAAAGCAACAACGGGAAGGACTTGCCCAAAGGCTTAAAAAACTGAACTTGGAGGTTCCAATACGAAACGTGCTCATCCCCGAGGGAAAATCCGAGGCAGAAATCTGGAAGATCTTTGAAATCCTTTTTGACAACATTCAAACGAATGAAAAGATTGTTTTTGACATAACCCATTCCTTCCGGTCGATCCCCATGCTGGCCATGGTGGTCCTGAATTACGGCAAAGTCATAAAGGGGATCAATATCCTGGGCATATATTATGGCGCCTTTGAGGTCTTGGGTAGCTTAAAGGAAGCGGGAAAGATCCCCCTTGAAGATAGACGGGTACCTCTCTTCGATTTAACCCCTTTTGATAATCTTTTGGACTGGTCTCTGGCCATTGATCGGTTTCTGGGGTCCGGAGATGCTATTCCTATTTATGAACTTGCCAAAAAAGAAGTTTCCCCTTTATTAAGAAAATCAGAGGGAAAAGACGAACTTGCCGGAGTCATTAAAAATCTTGCCGATACATTGAAAGCTTTTACCCAATCCTTTATGGAGGATAATATGGGGCTTACCAAGAAATCCATAACAATTTCTGACGACCTGCTGAAGGAAGCCAAGGGTGTTTCCGACAACTTCAGCGCCTTGGTGGCGGATGCCCTCAGAGCGTATCTGAAACAACGAAAAATTCAGAAGGCCATGGAAAGTTTCGGGAGCTGGGAAGATCGCGGAAAGAAAAGCGTCGATCTGGTCAACGAGATGAGAGCGGAACCGGTCAAAGGGGATTACCCTCATTTCTCTTGATTGCCTGATTGCAGCGACGGCCCTGGTTAAAGGATACAAAATTATTACGCGGAATGTCGGGCATTTTCCCCAGGACGGTTTGCTTTTCAATATGGAGTAAAATGGAAACGATCTTTAAATGCCTTTTTTCTGAGAAACTCGCAGGCCGTATTAACCACCAGTTCACTGATAGGAGTCGGGGGTCGGCAAAAGCTATTTTCATGCTTCGTGGTGACCCAATGGGTCATGAGGGTTAATACATAAAAATGATACTAAAGCAGAACGCCAATGCCGCGAGCTAACCGAAAGGAGGAAAAAGCCATGAATAAGGATCAGGTCCTTCGCCAGGAATTATTGGCCCTTTTAAGAGGAGGAAACGCCCACATGAGTTTTGACGATGCCGTTTCCGGTTTTCCCATGAAGGAGATCAATACAAAAGTGCCCCAAGGCAGCTATACCGTCTGGCACCTTCTGGAGCATATACGCATTGCCCAGTGGGACATTCTCGGGTTTATCATAGATCCCCGGCACCACTCCCCCGCGTTTCCCGACGGCTACTGGCCCGGGGTCGATGAAAAGGCTTCCCCCGGGCATTGGAAAAAGACGGTTAAAGGTTTTCAGGCCGACTTGAAGGTCCTGGAAAAATTGGTCAAAGATCCTCAAACGGATTTTTTCGGCCCCATTCCCCATGCCAAGGATTACACGATTCTTCGTGAGGTCCTTCTGGCGGCCGATCACAATGCCTATCATCTGGGAGAGTTGGTCGGTCTCAGGCGGATTCTCAATATGAAGCCCATTTTTGAATATTAAACTCTCACTGGGAGTTTGAAAATTCTCAAGACAAAGGACGGGGGGGCAAGAGAAATATTTCTGTTGACTTTCAAGGGCAAGGCGATTAATAAGAGAGGAATCCGATGGAGCTCTACGTAGCATCCTTTAAGGTTTACTACGGGAGGGTGCTCGCATTATATTTTCAACAATTTTCTTCTGCTTCCAAAAATAGAAAACAGGTCTAAGATATGACGGGACATAAGGATCTCGTCTTGATCTATTTAGAAAATCAGCCCGTTTTTTTCGCCCGTATCGAAGATGTATTCCCGGATATAAAACCCGGCTGGGTACGAATGAAGTTTTTGATTCTTCAAGTACCGCTCTCTCTCGGGGAATGGATCATCCTGCCGGAATATATTCAGGGCGAAGAATTTACCATGGGGGGTAAAAAAGTCCGGATTGAAAAAGTTGAGGTTCCTCAAGAAACCCCGGAACCCCTTCCCCCCAAAACGGAGGGCAAAGTCGTTTCTATTTCAGATCGAAGGCGAAGATAAAGTT
>CAZVHO010000141.1:3412-9013 GCA_964627515.1 uncultured Thermodesulfobacteriota bacterium
TTCTTTAAGGAAACCATCCCATGGAAAATGTGCAGGAATTGGATCGGGCTTTTCGTCGAATCCTTCAGCTTAAATCGAGCCCGGTGGCTGTCCGGATCATCAAAAACCATGAAGAAATGCCGGTGTTGTTTAAAAGACCGGAAAAAGCCCTATCCAGTTTTTGTTTCGCGGTTATGGAGTCCTTTAAAGGAAAAGGCTTTTTTTTAACCCGGGCCGATGTTCAGTGTACCATGGGGTTGACCACCCTGGGTCTTCGAAAAGAGGGTTCGAAATTAGGGAAAAACAAACAAGGCGTTCAAATCGGGGTGTTTGGGAATGAACAGGCGGCCCAGAATTATTTTTCGAAGGGGATCTGCCTGCCTGCCGGCCAAACCCAAGGGGTGGCCATGAGTCCCTTAGAAAAGGCTGTCATGGGTGTGGATGTGGTCCTCTTTAAAGTCAATTCGGAACAAGCCATGTGGTTGTTGACGGCCACTCAATATCTGACCGGAGGTAGAAACGATCTCTCCGTTGGAACCGGGTTCCAGGGGGTCTGCGGAGATGCCATTGCCTATCCCCTGATGAATAAAAAAGTGAACATGACCGTTAATGGGGTAGGGGACCGCATAGCGACCACTATGGGTAAAAATGAATTATTTATGGGAATACCGGCCCAATTGGTCAGTAAAATCGCCGCCAATCTCCTTGAAATTTGTCATAAACCCATTTTTAAGGCTCATCATTCTCCAAGGGGTTTTCAGAAAGCCCTCTCTTCGCGGAACGGGCCCCGGCCTTAAGGGCCTTTTGGTTCATATCCAGCAACTCTTTTTTAAAATGTCCGGCTAAAGTTTTCGAAAGGGCCTGAAGGGATACTTGTTTAGTGTAGACCGCCAAGGCCCCCAGGGCCACCATATTGGCCGGTTGCGGGCTTTGAGTCACATCCATAGCGATACGGGTCAGAGGCAGGGAGACCAGATGGGTGGTGGGTAATTCCTTGACCAATCCCGAATCAACGATCAATATCCCCCCTTTTTTTAAATCCAGGAAATTTAAATCCAGGGCCTTTTGATTCATAGCCAATAAGACGTCCAGATGGATGGACTTGGGATAATCAATGGCCTCTTCACTGATGATAATATCGGTTTTGCTGGCCGTCCCCCGGGCTTCCGGCCCGTAACTTTGGGATTGAACCACAAATTTTTTTTCGTAGAGGGCTATGGCTTCGGCCAGAATCATGCCGGCCAGGATCAACCCCTGCCCCCCTGAACCCGAGAGGCGGATTTCAAATCTGGGAACCATGGTCACCTTTTTCAGTCGCGTTAAGCGAAGCGATCCTTTTTGCCTGGGCCTTGACCTTTTCATATTCTTCTAAAAATCCCGGAGCTTCTTTGTCCATCAAGACCCCGATGCTGAATTTACCTTCTCTTTCTTCCGGAGAAAGCTCTTCCAATTTTTCAACCGGAACGGCCGAGTCCCGCTGCCATTCCATCATTTCAACGGCCGTTCCCATCCTGTTCTTACGGCCGTAAAAAGTCGGACATTGGGTAATAATCTCCAGAAGCGAAAAACCGTTTTTGTGCAAGGCCTTTTCAATAAGCTTGTGGAGCAGATCGGCGTGATAAGCCGTCCCCCGGGCCACAAATACGGCACCGGCCGTTACGGCCAGTTCGGAGATGTTGAAGGCCGGTTCGATATTGTATAAAGCGGTCGTTGTAGCCATCTTACCATAGGGGGTGGCCGGGGAATGCTGCCCGCCGGTCATGCCGAAAATACTGTTATTAATGATCAGGGCCGTTAAATTGATATTTCTTCGAGCCGCATGAATAAAGTGGTTTCCTCCGATGGCCAGGGCATCCCCGTCGCCCATAATGACAATGACCTTTAAATCCGGTTTGGCCATCTTGATCCCGGTGGCAAAGGTCAGGGCCCGGCCATGGGTGGTATGCAGGGTATTGAAATCTACATAAACACTCATGCGACCGGAGCAGCCGATTCCCGAGACCAGGACGATTTCATCCTTGGAATATTCCAAATGATCGATAGCCCGGATCAAGGCCCCAAGAACAATACCGTTACCGCAGCCCGGGCACCAGACATGAGGAAACTTTTTGTCATGACGCAGGTACTGATGGATTAATTTAGTGATGTCTTTCATAAGTTTAGTTTTGATCTTGCATCAATTTTTTTAAAATTTCTTTGGGTGTTATCAAAGTCCCGTCGAATTTATTTAAGGTGACGACCCGGCAGCGCCCCCGGTTGACCCTTTTGACCTCCCGGGAAATCTGGCCCCAGTTCATTTCCGGTACCAATAAGGATTGGCAGGCAATGGCCACTTTTTCCACGGCCGCCCTGGGAAAAGGGAAAAGGGTCATCAGCTTGAGCAGGCCGGCCTTAAGGCCCATCTCCCTGGCCTGACGGACGGCGTGGAGGGCCGAGCGGGCCACCGATCCGTAGGCGATGATGACCTGTTCGGCGTCTTCCAGATAAAAAGGTTCCACCCATTGGATATCGGTAAAATGTTCGCTAATTTTTTCCTGCAACCGCTTCTGAAAGGCGAAAACCTCATCGGGACGATTGGTCGGAAATCCGCGGACGTCGTGGATGAGTCCGGTCACATGGTAGCGGTAGCCGTCTCCAAAAGTACTCATGGCCGGGACCAGTCGACCCTGGGTTTCGAAAGGAACAAACCATTCCGGGGGTACGGTAGGACGGATCCGTTCGATCATGGGAAGCTCATCCCCCCGGGGAAGGGTCAGGACCTCCCGGGTATGGGAAACGACTTCATCGGAGAGGATGATGACCGGCGTGCGGTATTTTTCTGAAAAATTAAAGGCTTGCAAGGTGACCAGATAGCAGTCCAAAGTGGTCGAAGGGGCTAAGACGATAATCGGATGATCGCCGTGGGTACCCCAGCGGGCCTGCAATACATCCCCCTGGGCCGGACTGGTCGGCAGGCCGGTGCTGGGACCTCCCCGCATGACGTTGACCACCACACAGGGGACTTCCGCCACACAGGCAAATCCGAGATTTTCCTGCATTAAAGAAAACCCTGGGCCGCTGGTGGCCGTCATGGCCTTGACCCCGGCCAGTGAGGCGCCGATGACCGCCCCCAGGCTGGCGATTTCGTCTTCCATCTGGATGAAGGCCCCATCCAGGGCCGGCATCTTCTGGGCCATCATCTCCATAATCTCGGTAGCCGGTGTTATGGGGTAACCGGCGTAGAAACGGCAACCAGCGGCCAGGGCCCCCTCGACAATGGCCTCATTCCCCTGCCAGAAGACCCTCTGGGGTTTATGACGGTTCATGACTATCCTTTTCCTGTTCTTTTACGGAGATTGCAAAATCCGGACAGCGTAATTCACACAGCCGGCAGCCGATACAGGCCTTCGGATCGGCCAGAAAAGGCATCCCTTCGGCATCTCTTTGCAATGCCTTTTTAGGGCAGAAGGCCGTACAAAGGCCGCAATTTTTGCACCAGGACTTATAGATTTCTATTTTGGGGGCCGTTTTTTTCATAGATTTAGTTTAAACAGGTTATGGATGGAAGTCAAGGTGTTGGGGTTAAAAAGGCGGCACAGCCCTTTTTATTTACGGGTTATCTCATCGGCAATCCCGATTCTATCGTTCAGGACCCGAAAGGCCTTGGACCAATCAATTTGGTCAGTCAATCCGTTTTGTTGGGTCAGTTTCTGGACATGATTCCAATAGGAGAATTGTTTTTGATAGGTATTGGCATGGGCTTCCAGAAATATCTTTCTATCCTGGTTAACCGCTACCTTTATGGGTTCATAGACGATGGTTATGGGGACCCCGGATTTAATACGGCCGTAAAGGTCTTCGATATCCTTGGTGGTCATTCGAATACATCCATGCGACGTGGAATGTCCGATGCTTTCAGGCCAGATAGTGGCATGGATCCCATAGCCCGGAATCGACAGAGGGAGCCAGTATTTCCCCAGAGGATTGTCCGGGCCGGGTGGAACTTTTTCCAGGACGAATTTCCCTTCTCTCTTCATTTCCTCCTGGATCGATTTGGGGACCGTCCAGGTGGGATTTTTAAACCGGCCGGTTATGGTAAATGATCCGATAGGGGTAGGCCAGTCCTGCCGTCCAAGTCCGACCGGGTATCTTTTGCGCAGCAGGCCATTTTCAAAAAAATATAACATGTGACCCGGGATGTTCAACAACAGCCCGTCGGTAATCTGGGTATGGGGAATAATATGCCGGCTGTTGGCCACTAATCGTTGCCCGATGTTTAGCTTAAAAGGGGGGGTGAGCAGGTTTCTCAAAGCCAGATATTGCCAGGTTGATCCGTACCTTCCAGAAATCGAATAGAGAGAATCTTTGCTTTGAACAACGTACCAGTGTTCTCCCCCTTCGACTTCTGAAAATAGGGACCAGGTGGGTTGATAGGCCGTCCCCAGGGCGGGATAAAGCAGGATTACCCCATAGATGATCAAAAAGGTCGGAAGCATGGCCCGGGGTCGGCCCTTTATCCGGCAGTTCAAGGCTGAAAGGAAATTTAGCATGGGAACCCAAAAATGTCGTATTGTTATTTTTAGATAGTTTTCTTTAATCAAGATGTCAAGAAATAGTTTTTAAAAAAACTAACAGCTAATAAGGTGGGACGGAGGAATATTGGATTGACCCTTATCCGGATTTCAATTAAAATAAAAATAAAAAGGCCTTAGAAAAGGACAACTCCATGAAAATTTACGACAGCATTACCCAGGTGATAGGAAAAACGCCTTTGATCCGGCTCAGGCGGATTACACAGGACTGCCGGGCAGAAGTCGTTGGAAAACTGGAATCCTTTAACCCTTTGAGTTCGGTCAAAGACCGGATTGCCTTATCGATGATCGAAACCGCGGAAAAGGAAAACCGTCTCGGACCGGACACCCTGATCATTGAACCCACCTCCGGCAATACCGGGATCGGATTGGCTTTCGTCTGTGCAGCCCGGGGTTATCGATTGGTCCTGACCATGCCCGAAACCATGAGTCTGGAGCGCCGGAAGCTGCTTAAATTATTAGGGGCGGAACTGATCCTGACCCCTGGTGGCGAAGGTATGAAAGGGGCCATTCAAAAGGCCGAAGAACTGGCTAAAGAACACCCCGATTCTTTTATGCCCCAGCAATTCAAAAACCCCGCCAATCCGGAGGTCCATAGAAAAACCACGGCCGAAGAAATTTGGATGGATACCGAAGGCAAGGTGGATATCCTGGTGGCCGGTGTCGGAACCGGGGGGACCCTGACCGGAATTGCAGAGGTAATAAAAATGAGAAAACCTGCCTTTCAGGCCATTGCCGTGGAACCCAAAGACTCCCCGGTCTTATCCGGGGGTAAGGCCGGGCCTCATAAGATCCAGGGGATTGGCGCCGGATTTATACCCGACATCTTGAATTTGAACCTGATTGACGAGATCATTCAATGTAATAACGAAGAGGCCTTCGAATTGGCCCGAAGATTGGCCCGGGAAGAAGGGATAGTCTGCGGCATCTCTTCCGGGGCGGCCCTCTGGGCCGCTCTTGAGGTGGCGAAACGACCGGAGAACACGGGGAAATTATTGGTCGTCATTTTTCCTGATTCCGGAGAACGGTATTTGAGTACCGCTCTGGCGGA
>CAZVHO010000141.1:9113-12914 GCA_964627515.1 uncultured Thermodesulfobacteriota bacterium
ATAATGCCGACCAGGAAGGGAAAAGGGGATGAAAAACTTTTTTTATCCGAATAGTGTGGCCGTTATCGGGGTGTCGAACTCTCCGGACAATTTAGGAAAGAATATTGTTTCCAATCTGATGGAATTTCAGTTTAACGGGCAGATTTTTTCGGTTGGCCCCAAGGGAGGGGTCCTTTTTGGACAGAGGATCTATCCGGAACTCGGGCAAATACCGGATGAAATCGATTTAGCCGTCATTCTGACCCCGGCCGTGACCGTTGCGGACCTTTTAGGCCAATGTGGCGAAAGAGGGATCAAGAGGGTAGTTATAGAATCAGGAGGGTTTCGGGAGTTTGCCAAAGACCGGGCCCATCTGGAAAAAGAGATGTTGGACGTAGCCGAAAAATATTCGATTCGTTTTCTCGGACCCAATGGGATCGGCAATATCAATATGGAAAACGGTTTATGCCTCCCCTTTATGGCCATGCATAAAGATATGCGCCCCGGTCCGATCTCCATTTTAGCCCAGAGCGGGGGCGTGGGCTTGAGTTATCTCGGATTTCTGGCCAGTGAAAATATCGGGATCAACAAATTCGTCAGCATGGGTAATAAATTGAATGTGAACGAAAACGATCTCCTGGAATACTTGATCCAGGACCCGGGAACCGAGGTTATTTGCCTCTACCTGGAAGGCATCTCGGACGGACGGCGATTGCTGGAGATCATCAGCCGTTCCTCAAAACCGATCATTATCCACAAGTCCAATACAGGTCCGGTCAGCGCCCAGATCGCCTTCTCCCACACGGCGGCCCTCCTTTCAGACAACAATGTGGTCGAAGCGGGCTTAAAACAAGCCGGGGCCATTCGCGTCCAGGATTTCGAGGAGGCCATGAATTATCTTAAGATCTTAACCCTGCCCCGTCTGAAGGGAAACAGACTGGCCGTGGTTTCCCGCTCGGGCGGTCATGCGGTGGTGGCGGCCGACTCCTGTTCCAAATATGGATTTGATCTTCCGGCTTTTCCGAAAACTTTTTTTGAAGACATCGAAAAACATTTTCGGGCCAATGTGATCAAATTGTCCAATCCTCTCGACCTGGGAGATCTTTTTGATCTGCCGGTTTATGTCCGGATCGTGGAAGAAACGATTAAACGCGATGATATCGACGGTCTCATCCTGATTCATGTCTACCGGGAAGGGGGGGAACAGGAAGGGTCACGCAAAATGATCCAGAAGGCCGAGAAATTGGGCTTGCGTTATCAAAAACCGGTGGCGGTTTGTATTTTTTCCGAAGAATGGGAGATCGCCTACATCAAAAAACACTTTACCATGCCCATTTTCCTGTCTCCGGAAAAGGCGGCCCAGGCCCTCCACCTCTCCTTGCGTTTCAGTCAACAAAGGGTCCAGGGATGGAAGGGCGGAGAGATCGGCCCTGAGGTGAACCACCGGGCCGTAGTCGAAATTTTTTCCAAGGCCAAAGCCGAAGGACGGCCTTTATATCTTTTTGAGGGATTGGAAATCCTTTCCCATTATCAATTCCCGGTTATCCCCTTTGCCAGGGCCGGGTCCCTGGATGAGACCCTGGAGAAAGGCGAACAACTGGGCTTTCCCTTATCCCTTAAGCTGGCCATCCCTTATATGGCCCATAAATTTGATGTCGGAGGCGTTATCCTCCATATCAAAGATCCGAAAGACCTCGAATCGGCTTATTATCAATTAGAAGAGGTGGCCCGGAGAGAACCCGGGAATCTGGAGGATTTTACGGTGGTCCTCCAAAAAATGAGTTCCAGAGGACGGGAGGTCATTTTAGGCGGCAAACAGGATCCTTCCTTCGGACCGGTACTACTTTTTGGGATCGGGGGAATTTATGTGGAGGTCATAGGAGATGTGGTTTTGAGGATCGCCCCTGTAAATCGGATCGAAGCCCAGGCCATGATTCATGAAATCAAAGGCATCAAGCTTTTGAAAGGGGTCCGGGGCCAGAAACCCTCCGACATCGAGGCCGTGGTTGAAACCCTCCTGAAACTTTCCCGGCTGATGGTCGATTTTCCCGAGATCGCCGAGATTGATATCAATCCGGTTATGGTCTGTGAAGCCGGCCAGGGATGTCAGGTGCTGGATGTCCGGCTGGTGCTGGGGGATAGGGTTTGACAGGATTAACAGGATTAAAATCCAGATAATCCAGTAAATCCTGTCTGAAAAAGTTTTTATATAATACTCTCATGCCCCACGGGGCCTACGAAAAATGAAAATACGAATATCGAATATCGAATCATGAATGTCGAAGGAGAGTTTCCACTAAATTCCGAAATCCGAAATCCGAAATCCGAAACAGGAATCACTCCCTAATGGAAAGCAAAACCCCGGTAACTCTGGAAGGCCATATCGAACGCATCACCTTTCAGAATCAGGAAAACCATTTTACCATTGCCAAGATGAAGATCAAAGGGCGAAGGGATACGATCACCGTTATCGGCCATTTATTTTCCGTTTCGCCCGGAGAGGTCTTAAAAATACAGGGGTATTATGAACAGCATGCCAAGTATGGCCTTCAGGTCCGGATCGAAAGCTATGAATCGTTAATCCCGGCTACAGTGGCAGGTATAGAAAAATATCTGGGCTCCGGTTTGGTTAAGGGGATCGGGCCGGAAACGGCCAAAAGAATCGTGAAGCGATTCGGATTGACGACTTTGGATATCATCGAAACAGACATCCAAAAACTTTCCCTGGTAGACGGCGTGGGGCCTAAACGGATTGTCCAGATCAAAGAAGCCTGGAAAGAACAAAAAGAAATTCGTCGCATCATGATTTTCCTGCAAGGATATGGGGTCAGTACGGGATTAGCCACCAAAATCTTTAAGACCTACGGCCAACAGGCCGTAACCCGCATGCAGGAAAATCCTTATACCCTGGCTACCGATATCTTTGGAGTCGGTTTTCTAACGGCAGATCGCATTGCTCAAAAAATGGGCATAGAAAAAGAGGCCCCTGTCAGACTTCAAGCCGGCCTGACCTATATCCTCCAGCAGAAGAGTGATGAGGGGCAGGTCTGTCTCCCGAAAGAACTATTGATTCAAACCGCCGAAAAACAATTAGAGGTGGATTCCAGCCGGCTTGATCAGGCCCTGGAAGCACTCATTCAAAAAAAACACCTCCGGACCCGGCAAAACGACCATGGAGAAATTTTAGTCTTTTTACCCTATCTCGATCTCTCCGAGGAAGGTATTACGCAAAGGATAGAGGCCTTGTTAAAAGGAAAACCGAAAAGCGACGGCCGGACCGGGGAGATCATTGCTTATGTAGAGAAATCCATGCGCCTGAATTTGTCCGGTCAGCAAAAGGAGGCGGTTCAAAAAGCCCTGACCCAAAAAGTCTTGGTCATTACCGGCGGTCCCGGTACCGGGAAAACCACCATTATCCGTTCTATCTTAGAGGTTTTTAAACAATTAGACCGTCGATGCCTCTTAATGGCCCCCACCGGCCGGGCGGCCAAACGGCTGTCGGAGGTTACCCATTATCCGGCGGCAACCATCCATCGCAGCCTGGGGTACAACCCCAAAATGGGTGGGTTTCAAAAAAATGAGGACCACCCCCTATCGGCCGATCTGGTAGTTATCGATGAAGCTTCCATGGTCGATACCAATTTGATGTACCATCTCCTGAAAGCCGTTCCGGACCCTGCGATTTTGATTATGGTCGGTGATATTTATCAACTGCCGTCGGTGGGTCCGGGAAACTGCCTATCCGATTTGATCCAATCCCATAGGGTTCCGGTGGTCCATTTGGAACAGATTTTCAGACAGGGTGAAGGGAGCCTGATCGTC
>CAZVHO010000142.1:0-12786 GCA_964627515.1 uncultured Thermodesulfobacteriota bacterium
TTAAGACCCAGATAGTCCCGGGCCTTCTTTTTCAGGGTTTCTCCCTCGGGGTCCCGGATCTCTGGTTTAAGAATTATTTCTAAGCGGTTAGGCATGGTCATCTCCGAAGGTTTCAATATGGAACCGAATGGCGGACTTAACATCATGGGAATTCATGTTACCCACCGGAAAGAGGGATATGGATATCAATAATGTCATTGTCTTCAAGGACCCTGTCAAAACCAACATTCTTATGGTTAATAAAGACATGGAGAAAAAGGTCCGACCACTCATCCGGGTCCCCCATGGAAGGTATCATCAAAAGCAAATCCTGAACGGTGGTCCCGGCTTCCAATTCCATAATGATATTGTCTTTTTTCTTAAATTTTGCGAAAAAGGCCTCGGTATCGCCTATCGCAAATACTGAATTGATTTTCACTTTGATTAGATTGTTTTTCATCTTGTTTTTCATTCTCGATTATTTTTTTATCGGGGTGTAGAAGAACGAAACCCCTCGGGCCGACGGAAAATAAGGTAATAGTCAAAGGATTATAGCAACCCTTTAAAAAATAATCAATTTTTTCTCATGCCGCCGGGGGGATTAGGAATTGAACCGGAGTTTCTCTTGCCCAAAAAAATGAAAAGATCTATAATTCGTCAAAAATTAAGGCCGAAAAGGGGATATCGATCATGCGCGTGGCCATGTATTATAACAACAAAGATATTCGAATCGAAGAGATGCCCGGGCCGATCATCGGGTCAAATGAGGTTCTGATCAAAATCGAGGCCAGCGGCATTTGCGGCAGTGACGTCATGGAATGGTACCGGATCCACAAGGCCCCTTTGGTGCTGGGCCATGAGATCGCCGGAGAGATCGTAGAGACAGGCGATGGAGTCAAAAAATATAAGGCCGGCGACCGGGTGGCCGCCTCCCATCACGTGCCCTGCAATACCTGCCATTACTGTTTGAGCGGCCACCATACGGTTTGCGATACTTTAAGGTCGACCAATTTTTATCCCGGCGGCTTTGCTGAACTCGTCCGTTTGCCGGCTATTAATGTGGACCGGGGGATTTATCGGTTACCGGATGAAATGTCCTTTGAAGCCGCCACCTTTATCGAGCCCCTGGCCTGTGTTTTAAGGGCCCAGCGGATCGCCGGAATTTCTCCGGGCCAGACCGTTTTGGTCTTGGGCAGTGGGATCGCCGGTCTTCTCCATATCGGGTTGGCCAGGGCTCTGGGGGCCGGAAAGGTCATTGCTACTGATGTCAGCGATTACCGGATAAAGGCGGCCAAAGACCTGGGGGCTAATGAGGCCGTCAAGGCCCAGGATTTAACGCCAGCCCTCATCCGGGATTTAAACCATGGCCGCTTAGCTGATTTGGTCATCCTCTGTACCGGGGCGGAAATTGCCCAGCTTCAGGCCTTGTCCCTGATCGAACGGGGCGGGACCATCAGCTTCTTTGCCCCTACGGATCAAGGGGTAACCGTCCCTATTTCCATCAACGATCTATTTTTCAGAAACGACATAACCTTAACCACTTCCTATGCCGGAAGCCCGGCAGACCACTGGCGGGCCATGCAGTTGATTCAGGCCGGGGTCTTAGACATCCAACGGATGATCACTCATCGGTTTGGATTAGTGGACACGGTCAAAGGATTCCAGTTGGTGGCCGGGGCCCAGGAATCGATCAAGGTGATTATCGAACCGCAGCGATAAGTGGATAAAGAGGTTCCTCAAAAATATCTTGATTTTAATTTAGTAACTAAATATAGTTACAGTATGACCAGACGGGAAAAACTTTTTGCCCGGGCAATGAACAACCCCCGGGATCTTTCTTTTGAGGAATTTCAGATCCTTTTAAGTCGTGCCGGATGGACACTTGATCATCAAAAAGGAGGCCATCAGATTTGGTACTCACCGAAACGTTATCGACTCCCTATTCAGGAAGGGCGGAGTGGAAAAGCCAAGGGCTACCAAGTTGAACAATTCCTCGGGCAATATGAGGTTGAAAATGAAGAAACATGATCGATTCGACGGATATACGGTCAACGTGTTTTTAGATGAGGATGGGGATTATTTGGCTCATTTTGTTGAGATGCCAAACATATCCGCCTTCGGGGGATCACCGGAAGATGCTCTGCACGAACTGTCGATCGCCTGGGAGGGAGTAAAGGAAAGCTACCAAAAGAGCGGTGACCCGGTTCCAGTTGCACCGGGAAGAAAAAAATACAGTGGTCAATTCAACGTCCGAATTGATAAGAGGTTACATCGCGCTCTGGCCATCGAAGCCGCAAAAGCTGGTGTATCATTGAATGCCATTGTCTCTCAGAAGCTCGCCAAAAGCACTCAGGAAAAGGAAGTTTTAAAATAATCATTTGATAAGACATGGCCTTAAAAATGATAGGAATATTATCAGAGTGTTCCATTCGAAGAGGACGCTCAATCATCGAAAATCAATAAAGGAGAATGACCATGCCCGATGTGGAAGACCTTAAAGAAGGGAAAAAATATTGCCCGGATATTCCCCAGCAGACCGAAGGATTTTTTCTTAAGGGATCCAACGCCCTGGATTGGGGGATGAAAAACCGGCTGGCCCGGATCTTCAATCCCAAATCCGGTCGAACAGTGATGCTGGCCGTGGATCATGGCTATTTCCAGGGACCCACCACAGGTCTTGAGCGGATTGATCTCAATATCCTGCCCATCGCCCCCCATGCAGACACCATCATGCTGACCAGGGGAATTTTACGAAGCATTATACCCCCTTCCCTTTCCCCATCCATTGTTCTTCGGGTGTCGGGAGGAACCAGCATCTTGAAGGATCTGAGCAACGAAGAAATTGCAGTGGATATTGAAGACGCCATCCGGTTGAATGTCTGCGCCATGGCGGTCCAGGTATTTATCGGTGGGGAGTACGAGCGCCAATCCATCATAAACATGACCAAAATGGTGGACCAAGGAACCCGGTACGGCATTCCCACCCTGGCCGTCACCGCCGTGGGCAAGGATATGGAACGGGATGCCCGTTACTTTAGACTGGCCACCCGTATCTGCGCCGAACTGGGCGCCCATTATGTAAAAACCTATTACATTGAGAAGGGCTTCGAAACGGTTACCGCCTCATGTCCGGTGCCTATCGTCATGGCCGGCGGTAAGAAGATCCCCGAATTAGATGCCTTGACCATGGCCTATCACGCGGTTCAGGAAGGGGCCTCCGGTGTGGATATGGGCAGAAATATCTTCCAATCGGATTCCCCGGTGGCCATGATCCAGGCCGTGCGGGCCGTGGTCCACAATAACGCCACGCCTAAAGAGGCCTTTGAGTTATACAACAGCTTAAAAATTTCTTAAGAAATTTTGAAAGCATACCCCTATCTTGAGGCGGAGGATATCAAAGAGGCCCTGGAATTTTCTATAAATTGAGAAGAGTCTGAAGATTTTTCCCGCCGATTTTTTCGACCTCCCCGCTGGAAAAACCCATTTCCTGGAACCGTTCCCAGGCATCGGCTGTTCGGCGCCAGGGTGAATCGGATCCAAAAAGGATATGATCGACTCCTTTGCGGGAGATTATCCTTCTTTGGTCCTCCAGGGGGAGTATCTCCTGGGCATAGGATAAATCGAAAAAGACATTTTCCAGGGGATAAAGGTCTTCTAATTGATCCCAGCCATAGAGACTGCCCAGATGGGCGGCGGTGAACCGGATTTCAGGAAAGGTCCCGGCTAAGGCAGCTATTTCTTTGGGGCCGGTTTCGAAGGGGGCCCAAAAATCCAGTATGGGTCCCATGTGGGGTTTGAGTTGTCGAATTCCGGTCAGGTTCATGGAGTCCATCAGGATGGGCAACCCGGAGGACTGGATCATTTCCAGCCAATCGAGGGTTTGGGGGTGGAGAGGGGAAATCCGCTGAAGGACCGAGTGGATCTTGATCCCTTTAAGACCGAGAGAAAGGGCTTCGTTCAGGTCTTGCTCCGCCGTCGGGGAAAAAGGGTTGAGACAGGCAAAAGGGATGATCTGGGGGTAACGACCGGCCTGTTCGGCCACCCATTGGTTCAGGCGGGAACAGCCGTTCTGTCGGCCAGAGACAGGCAAAAGGATAAACCCGTCAAACCCGGCTTTTCTTTCTTCTTCAACCAGGGCCTCGACGGAACCGTCATTATAGATTTGCCATTTATGAGGGCTGTCCGGGGGAAGATGTCCATCCAACAGGGCCATCCGCTCAACCACCAAATGACGATCACCATCCGGAAAGGCGTGGGTATGGGCATCTAACAAAATCATAAGGATAAATCAAACCACCCGTTCAATGAAATTTTCTAAACACTGCCTGTCATGAAGGGCCTTCTCGTCTATTACCGGTAACAGAGGGAAACGGTTGATAAATTCCCGGGAAAAGAGTCCGACACCCTTCTTGATCGGAATCCCTTGCCCGTCATAAACATCCACCCCTAAAAGTCCACAACTGGGGGAGTTGGATTTAAAGATAAAACCGCGAAGGCTCAATTGGGTTATTTCGGCTAACTGTCGGCAGGCCCAGGCCTTCATCCGCTCCGTATGGTCTACATGGGTATGAATGGTAACCATACGTGGGTCTTCCGGGTCGCCCACAAGACGCATGGCCTCACGGGGAACGCCCAAACCGCATTCGACCTCAGGACAGACAGGAACAAAATCCACAAACTTCCCCAGCGTATCGATAATAAAGGTATCCCGTCTATGGTCCCCGTCATAACGGACCTTCTTCCCCATCAAACAAGCGCTGATTCCCAACAAACGATTTGTTTCCAAAAAGGTCCCCCAAGAATTTTTCTTTATACAGGATTCGCAATCAACTTAATACCCTTTATTTTTTGGCGTTATTCGTTCAGGACCCTTTAATATCGGTTTCCTTATGGCCTTGCCGATGGCCTTGAGTAAGTTCGGGTAAAGTAACCGGTGAAAAGGATACAGGCCATACCAATAGAGGATCCCCCCCAACCCCCGGGGTAAAAACCGGGAGATCTGCTCAAGCTCGGTACCGCCGTCCGGAAGAGGCCGTATTTTGAATTCCAGGATGGCCTCGCCGGGAAGTTTCATTTCGGCGATTAACATTAAATGAGAAGGGGGACCAATTTCCAAAACTCGCCAAAAATCCAAAGCATCCCCGGGCAGTAATTCTGTCGGGTGGCGTCTTCCTCCCCTGAACCCGATGCCCCCGATCAATCGGTCAAACCAAGCCCGGATTTTCCAGAGGAGGTGACCATAGTACCAGCCGGTCGGGCCTCCGATCTCGACTATGGCTTTCCAGACTTCCTCTGGATGGGCCTTAAAAGAAATACGGTAGCCCATCTCCAAAATAGTCCCGCCGGCATACTGGGTATCCCCGCAATAGTACCATTCCTGGGGAACCATAGCACCGGCATCCATCCAGCAAGTGTCAATTCGTTGCTGCTCAACGCGGTCCAGGGCCAGGCGGATGGTTTGTCGGCAGTCCAGTAATTCTTGAGGGATAATATGGCGGATGCGTTGGTCTTGACAGATAACCGGATTGCGCAATCCTTCGGCTAAAGGCCTGGCGATGGAAGAAGGGATGGGGGTGAGGAGATGGATAAAGTAGGAGCTTACCCGCGGGGAAAGGATCGGCACTGGGATAAGCAAACGCTTGGGAAGATGGGCCTCTTGGGCATAGAGTTCAAAGAGTTTCCGGTAGGAAACCACATCTGGGCCGCAAATATCAAAGGTCTGTCCTAAGACCTCATCATGCTCCAAACACCTTTGCAGATAATTCAAGGCGTTTCGGATGGCGATGGGCTGGACCGGGGTATTCACCCACCGGGGGGCGAAAATAATGGGTAACCGATCCCCAAGATAACGCAACATCTCAAAAGAGGCGCTGCCGGACCCCAGGATCATAGCGGCCCGCAAAAAAGTTGTCGGCACCGCACCGGATTGTAAAATGCGGGCTACCTCCTGCCGGGAGCGCAGGTGTTCGCTGAGGCACTGATCATCGCTACCGCCCAGACCGCCCAAATAGATAAGGCGATTTAAGCCGGCTTGGGCGGCAGCCTTCACCATATTTTGGGCTGCCTGTCGGTCGGTTTTCGTATACCCTTTGGGATCGGCATTCATGGAGTGGACCAGATAAAAAGCGGCCCAGCATCCCTTTAATGCCTGCCCTAAAGATTTTTGGTCCAACATATCCCCAGTGGCCAACTGGACAGAAGGATGATTTGACCAGGGACGCCCTTTTAATTTAGCCGTCGAGCGTCCCAGGGCACGAATCTTATACCCGGCCCTTAAGAGTTGGGGAACCAGCCTTCCTCCAACATATCCTGTTGCACCGGTCACCAGGATCGGTTTAGAAGTAAAGCGGTCTTCTTTTAACGGCTTAGCATCCATTGGGCAACAGTCTTTACCGGAGAAAGGCTCTTCCGAACATTTTTGTTTTATTTTATCATAATCTTTTCATAATACCTACGAGTCCTTACTCCTCAACAATACTTTCTTTAAGGGCACCCAGGTACATGATAGGGACCGGCATACAGACCCCCTTCTCCGAATAATACATACACCGACAGGAAATCACTTTAAGGCCCTGTTTTTCCATGGCCTTCCAGCCACGGACCAGATAAGGGCAGGCATCGTTAAAACAGATATACATAAACTCATTGTCCCATTCGGTAAAAGGGCCCTGGGGAACCGCCCATTTTTTCAATAGGTCTTGTTCCTTTGATCGGGGGACAAGGTTCAGGACTTGAGGGTTGGGACGGGTTCTTGTTAAATAGCTAAGGGAAATTCCATAGTTGGGGAAGAAGAGGCCGGGCCGGATTAGAGGGGTTTACAGAAAGAAAAAAACTTGTTAATATTAGTACAAAAAAAGGGTTCGAGGTCGCCAAAGGCCGGATTGAATCCTTTCATGGATCACAAATGCCCGTTGCGGGCATAGGAGTTCAATTATATATGTCTACTGAAAATTTAAAAATTGTCGGAATACGGTTTCAAAATTCCGGACCGATTTATGACTTCGACAGCGGCCACTTCGTCTTGAAATGCGGGGACCAGGTTATCGTTAAGACCGACGAAGGGATGGGATTGGGCAAGGTGGTTCGAGGTCCGCAGAAAGTCGACCGGATCGATGAGGGAAAAGAACTCAAAAAGATATTTCGTCTGGCCAATGAAGTGGATTTGGATCAGCATCAGAAAATCCAGGAAAAAGAAAAGGAGGCCTTTGCCTTTTGTTTAGAGCGAATCCGTGAAAGAAACCTGATCATGAAATTGGTCAAGGTGGAATGTTTTTTTGATGGGAGTAAGATTATTTTTTATTTCACGGCCGACGGGCGGATCGATTTTCGGGAATTGGTCAAGGACCTGGTCCATCGCTTTCATACCCGGATTGAAATGCGCCAGATCGGGGTCCGCAATGAGGCCAAAATGCTGGGAGGCCTGGGCCATTGCGGACGGGGGGTCTGTTGCGCCAGCTTTTTGCCTGATTTTGCTACGGTTTCCGTCAAGATGGCCAAGGAACAGAACCTGCCCTTAAACCCGATAAAAATTTCAGGGCTCTGCGGCCGGTTGATGTGCTGCCTGACTTATGAATATGACACCTACCTGAAACTGAAAAAGGATTTTCCCAAGTGTGGAAAGACCGTTATGAGTTCCTTGGGGCCTGTCAAAATCCTCAGGCAAAATGTCATGGAGGGTACTCTCCTGGTTGAGACCCAAGAAGGAGAAGAGAAAATTCTCAAGGTTGGAGACTTATCCCCGGGCACTGAAAAAAAATAAAAGACGATCTCTCGCAGAGCGCGCAGAGACACAGAGAAAATAAGGAACCCTTGTGGAAAAAACATTTTATGTAACCACCCCCATTTATTACGTCAATGCCGAACCGCATATCGGCCATGCCTATAGTACCCTGGTGGCCGATACCCTGGACCGGTTTTATCAATCCCTTGGATATATCTGCCGTTTCCAGACCGGCACCGATGAGCATGGAGAGAAAGTGGTCCAGGCCGCTCAAAAAGAAGGGTTGGAGCCGAAGCCCTATGCCGATCGAATCAGTCATCTGTTTCGCCAGACCTGGCCGGAATTAAATATTCAACCCGACCGTTTTATCCGGACCACCGATGCCGATCATATCCGGGTGGTGACCTATATATTGAACAAGGTTTATGAAAGCGGGGATATTTACTTCAGCGAGTATGAAGGCCAGTATTGTCTGGGATGCGAACGATTTTATACCGAGCGGGAACTGGTAGATGGCTTATGCCCTGACCATCAATCCAAACCCACCCTGGTCAAAGAGGCCAATTATTTCTTTCGCATGAGCGCTTATCAGGATTGGCTGATCGATCATATTAAAAAGAACCCGGATTTTATTCGCCCGGAACGCTACCGGAATGAAGCCCTTTCTTTTTTAAACGAGCCATTGGAAGATCTTTGCATTTCCCGGCCTAAATCCCGGCTGACCTGGGGGATTTCCCTGCCTTTTGATGATAATTATGTAACCTATGTCTGGTTTGATGCCCTGATCAATTATCTGACCGGTCTGGATTTTCCGAATGGAAGCCTTTTCCCTCAATTTTGGCCCTCAGCCCAACACATTATTGCCAAAGATATTTTAAAGCCCCACGGCATCTATTGGCCGACCATGCTAAAAGCTGCCGGAGTGGAGCCTTTTCAACATCTCAATGTTCATGGCTATTGGAACATAGACCAGGCCAAGATTTCAAAAACCTTGGGTAATGTTATTCGGCCGAAGGACTTGATCGAACGTTTTGGAACCGATGCGGTCCGCTATTTTTTCCTGCGGGAGATGGTCTTTGGGCTGGATGCCCATTTCAGTGAAGAGGCCATGATCCAACGGATTAATGCCGATCTGGCCAACAACCTCGGAAATTGTTTCAGCCGCAGCCTGACCATGATCGAGAAATACTCCAGCGGGACAATCCCCAAACCGGAGGAGTACGGCCCGGCGGAAGAAGGGCTTAAGGAAAGGACTGTTCAGGTTTTGGAAACCATGAAGCAGGAGACCCGGAAGCTCGGTTTTCATAAGGCATTGATGATTCTATGGGAATTGATTGATGAAGTAAATAAGTATATCGACACCCAGGCCCCCTGGGCCTTGGCCAGGGACCCGGGACAAAAGCCGAGACTGATGACGGTCCTTTATACTCTGGCTGAGACCTTGAGGCAGATAGCCCTGCTGCTTTTTCCCTTTATGCCGCAGACTTCATTCCAGATGGGCCGACAATTAGGGATTGAGGTTCAGTCAGGACCTCCAAAATGGGAAGAGGACTTGTCCTGGGGGGGAATTGTTCCCGGGACTCAAATCCAAAAAGGATCGGCCCTGTTTCCCCGTATCGAAACGGAAAAGGCTAAACCAGCCCCTCCGCCCAAATCCCCCAAAGAACCGGTGATACCGGTGCTTTCCCCCCTGTCCTTTGAAGAGTTCCAAAAATGGGATTTGCGGGTAGCCAAAATCCTCTCGGCCGAAAGGGTCCCTAAATCCAAAAAACTTTTAAAATTAGAGATTGACCTTGGGGAAAAAAGGACCCTGGTGGCCGGTATCGGTCAGGACTACGCACCGGAGGAACTTCCAGGCAAGGAGATTGTGGTGGTGGCCAATCTTTTGCCTACCAAGCTCATGGGAGTGGAATCCCAAGCCATGCTCCTGGCAGCCAGGGACGAAAAGGGACTCAAGCTGATCGTGCCTGAGGGTGAGATCCTTCCAGGGACCAGGGTAAAGTAATTTGTCATGGGAAGAAGAAGTTTCGAAGTGTATTAAATGCGGTAGCTGCCATTCCGTCTGCCCCATTTATTTAGAGACGGGTCAGGAAACCCTGGTAGCCAGGGGTAAACTGGCCCTCCTTTCCGGTTATTTCTCAAACCCCCAGCCCGTAGATAAGGAAGTCTATCATCTGTTAAGTAACTGTCTGCTCTGCGGGGCCTGCGCTGAAAATTGCGCCAGCGGGGTCAAGGCCGATGAGTTGATTCAGAAAGGCCGCTGCCTGTTTATGGAAAAGGTTGGACCGGCCAAGTTGAAAAAATTTCTGGCCCGGGAAATCCTGCCTTGTCCGGATCGGCTGAAAATCCTCCGGGGAGGGCAAAATCTGCTATTCAAAAAGATCCCCGGAGAAAGGGGATTAAGGCTGCGCTTTTCCTCGGACCCGAGGGCCTGGCCGGAACTGGCCCGGCTTTTTTTCCTGGATCGGAACCTAAAGCCGGTCATCCAACCTAAAGCCCATTCCCCTGAAATCGGTTATTTTGTGGGGTGTACGACCAATTATCTCTACCCGGAAGTGGGTGAGGCCACGCTGAAACTCCTTCGCCCCATGGGAACTATAACTGTCCCGACACAGCAGACCTGTTGCGGCCTTCCGGCTTTCAGTTTGGGCGATTTGAAAACAGCCCGGGACCTGGCCAGGGAAAATATCCTGGCTTTTAATGGGGACGACTTGGAGGCCATCGTGGTGTCCTGTTCTTCCTGTGCCACCCACATCAAAATGGCTTATCCCGAGCTTTTGGCCGGGGAGACGGCGCTTCAACCCAAAGTTCAAGACTTTATCCGGAAGGTTGAAGAACTGAGCCAATTTCTGACAAAGAGAGGGTCCGGCCTTACTCCCAGCCCTTCCCTCTCCCCGCTATCCGTGGCTTTCCACGACCCTTGTCATGCTAAAAGAAAACTCAAGATCGCCCAGGAGCCCAGAGAGCTCTTGCGGTCCGTGCCCGGCCTGTCACTGGTGGAACTTAAAGGCAACCGCTGCTGCGGCCACGGCGGCCTGTTCAATCTCAGCCATCCCGATCTCTCCCGGAAGATCCTGGAACACCCCTTAACCGCCCTGGACCAGTCCGGAGCCGAATGGATCACCACTTCCTGTATGGCTTGTTTAATGCAGTTTAAGTTAGGGGTACAGCGGACGGGCAGGAAAATAAAGGTGAAGCACTGGGCGGAGCTGATGGTTTAATGGGCCGGACAATATGGAAGGTATTTTACGCGGCATGGTCAATCTCTCTTTTGCCGAGTCCCTCTTGAGCGTTTTGTTAGTCCCTATCAAGCTGCTTTATATTTTGCAATGAGTTCGCGTATTGCCGGTACGATTTCTGTTGGAACCTCCATAACTGTCTGTCCCAAAGCCTCGAATACCGCCTCATCCTCAGCAACGGCTTCTTCTTCAGACTGCGATTCATAGTGGGCTAACACCTTTTTCACTCGTTCAGCATCCCATCCTGGCGGGAAGTTACTTTGTTTCATTTTTTCTTTCTCCTTCTGCGACGACGATAGGCAATTAATAGTTTGCCTCGTAGTTCATAGGCGGTAATTACAAAAACGCTATTTGGATCAGGAACATAAATTATTCTAAGATAACGTCCATCTGATGTCTTCCCGATTGTGATTCGTGATCCCTCTCGACCCGGTCGATCTTCTCCCGGGTTGGAAAGAACCTCTTCCACCTCTGTTTCCGCAACATCGTGTCCATAGATATGAGGTAGCCCAGTTTCTGGATTGATGTAATAACGGATATTCAATTCGATTATACCACCTTTTCTCATTTTATTTTATTAGTAAAAGTCGAGCCAACGCGGCGATCAGCCGTACCTTTTTCCAACCGTTTGTCTGCCGGTTCCTTCTTCTTCAGTTCGTATTCTTTAATCCGTCGGTTAAACTCATAAAGATAACTGAGCTGTTTGAGTATTTTATCAAATTTTTTCATCTTCCAGCATTTCTATGTCGGTTTTATCAACCAACCGCTATTCATTGCAAATTCAATCCCCTCGCGTGGTCCGACTCCGTTTTGGATCGTTTGGATTGATTCATTTGGATTTGCGTATCAGCCGTTCAAGGCCACGTTTGCTGGGGTCCCTCGTCATGCTCTATCCGATATACCCAAGTTCTCGATCCAGTTTTTCCGTGACAGCACATCGACCGCAAGAGCGATCTGGCGACGGGAGAAGGATTTCTTCCTGTCGTTCCAGGCGTAGGTCCGTTCCATCACATCGTTCACGGTTCGGCTCCTCTCCTCGGTGACTATCCAGTAAACTGTGGATAGTAACTCCAGCCCAAACGGTGTCTCGAACCCTGCGACGAGATTGGAAACCCTTTCAAAACGTGCTTGGGTTTCGGCTTTGTTCTTGAGGAATGTAATAGCTTCCTCGATTGCGCCCGGCACCAACTGCAATTGCTTGTCAGGCGTATCACCACCATCGGCATAACCGGACACCAGATGTCCTTCGATGGCCTTCAGCACATGCCGAAGGTTTTCGGCATAGGGTCCATAGGGACCTTTCGTGAAGTTCAACCGTAATGGCTCGCCGGCCTGCTGCATGAAATACATAAGTTTATGTACTTCCAAGAGTGTTATGAAGGGATCCAGTAATCCGCTGAGATAACGATGCATCAGCCCGACCAGCGCCGCTCGCCCTGCTGTCATGTCGGGTACATCGCTCGAACGGTTTGCACGCGTATCTACCGACGCGTCACTCGGCTGGAATATTATGATCTTACGGTCGTTGAACTCCCTTAGTGCCGCTTCGATGCGTGGTTGTACCTCAGACCAGTCCAACCCGCCCAGCCCGCTGCCTAAGGGTGGAATAGCAATCGACAAAATATTCTGCGACCGGATTACTTCCGCCAAGGCAACGAGGCCGGTTTCTATGTCCTCGATCCGGCTCTTACCCCGCCAGTGGCGTTTGGTCGGAAAATTGATGATATAGCGTGGATTCATCAGTTGACCGGTCTCGAACACGAACATCTGCCCTGGCCGTACCTCGTTCCGTTTGCAACGGATGTTCCGGCCGATAAATTGGTAACAATTTGATAATAAATAGGAAAA
>CAZVHO010000143.1:0-5197 GCA_964627515.1 uncultured Thermodesulfobacteriota bacterium
TTTTTCATGTTCATCCAAACCAAAAAATTTATCCTGAGTATCGGCATCTTAACGGTTGTCTTGTTGATAGCCGGGTTGATCGTCGGGTTTTATTCTCTTCGTTATGTCAAAGAGATCGTCAGTGAGCAATTCAATCAGCAGCAATTAGAATTGGCCACCCATGCGGCCCGTCAATTGGAAAACCAATTCTTAAATACCATTCAGGATGTAACCATACTCAATCAATCGCCTTCCGTCCAATACCTGGAAAAAGTCTCCTGGGCCAATCGCATCAAGATAACCCTTTCCACCATGCAGGAAACCGGGGTGCTGGAGATCGGGCGGGTGAATGGTTCCGGGAAAACCCTTTTTGCCGTCACCCAGAAACAAGAAATCCGCAAGGCTGCCGGCCCCTATAGGGCACAGGAAGCCTTCCGGTGGGCCAAAAAGCCGGAAAATAAAAACCGGATCTTTCTGGTCCCGGACGACAAAGAAAACGGAACCATTAAGAAACCAGCCCTGAAGGTCATTATGCCGACCTATCTGGAATCGGCAGATGACGCCCATCCGATCCCCGGCCATCAGTTTGCCGGATATATTTATCTGATTCTCGATAAAGAATATTTTGTAACCCAAATGTTGAAAGACATCCGCTCCGGGAAAACGGGTTATGCCTGGGCCATTGATAGTGATGGAAATTTTATCTATCACCCCGTCCCGGAATTTATCGGGAAAAATGCCTTTGCCGTCAGAGGACAACGGGAGGCCAAGATCTCCTTTGATCAAATCAACCGTATACAGAAAGAAAAGATGCTTCGCGGGGTCCAGGGAACCTCCTGGTACGTTTCGGGATGGCATCGGGGTGTCCGGGGAAACATCAAAAAATTGATTGCCTATTCCCCGGTCCGCCTCCAGGGGACCTCCCCTTCTTTTAATTGGGCCGTGGCCGTGGTCGCTCCGGTTACGGAAGTCGATGAGGTGATCCATACGGCCTATCTCTGGCAATTTATCATGCAGGGATTCATTATTTTCGCCATCATCCTCGGCAGTCTGTCGATCATCGGCTTTGAATGGCAATACACCAAAACCCTGAAAATCGAGGTGGAAAGGAAGACCAAAGACCTGCAGCGTTCCGAAGAGCAGTATAAAAAACTGGTCGAAGGGGCCCAGGACATCATCTTTTCGGCCACCCGGGAAGGGCGGTTTTTATCCTTGAACCGTTATGGGGCCAATTTCCTGAGCGGGGAATTATTCAATCCCGAGACCCAGGTAAGCCCCAGAACCCGGCATTATCAAGATCATCTGGGGAGATTTATCGGGAAGGAGCTGGCACAATTTTTCCCCCTCAACGGCACCTTCCACCCCCAGCTTATCGAAGAAATCTGGCATACCGGAAGGCCCAAAACCATCGAACACAGCTTGAAAATAGGGGCCAATGATTTCTGGTTGAGTACCCAGCTCATCGCCATTAAGGATGAGATGGGTCAGGTCCAGGAGGTCCTGGGAATTTCCCGGGATATCACCGAAAAAAAGAAGATCGAAAAGCAGATGATCAATACGGAAAAACTGGCTTCCCTGGGACTGTTGGCCGCCGGGGTGGCCCATGAGATCAACAATCCCCTGGGGGTTATTCTGGGTT
Source organism: uncultured Thermodesulfobacteriota bacterium (assembly GCA_964627515.1). Classification (GTDB taxonomy): domain Bacteria; phylum Desulfobacterota; class RBG-13-43-22; order RBG-13-43-22; family RBG-13-43-22; genus RBG-13-43-22. The sequence goes on from CAZVHO010000143.1 coordinate 1,619, forward strand.
ATTGCGACTATATGCTCGACAAGATACCACCGGAGGACAAGGTCCACAAGGTCCTGGAAAAGATCGAACGGCAAGGCAATCATTGTAAAAGAGTAGTGGAAAATTTACTCAGCTTTTCCCGGTACACCGAACACTCCGATACCATCAGTGATATCAATCTTAACCTGGAAAATGTTTTCGCAGTGGTGGAAAACAATCTCATGATCAAAAAAATCCAGTTGAAGAAAAATTTAGAAACCAACCTGCCCCGGGTCAAGGCCGATCCGGTTCAATTGCAGCAGGTGTTTCTTAACCTGATGAATAACGCCGTGGCGGCCATGCCCAAGGGGGGTTTGCTTATGGTAACCTCCCGTTGGAATATTTATGACGACAAGGTGGAGGTGGTCATAGCCGACACCGGCACAGGAATCAAGAAAGAACACCGGGAGAGGATCTATGATCCCTTCTTCACCACCAAAAAAGTCGGAGAGGGCACAGGATTGGGATTGACCGTTACTTACGGGATTATTAACCATTATCAAGGGACCATCAATCTGGAAACCAAAACCGAAGAAGAAGATCCGATAAACCATGGGACCGGCTTTACCGTAACCCTTCCCGTCTACCACTCGAAACGGGAAGCCGAAAAGAAGGGGGTGTAAAATGGCTGAAAAGATCCTGATTGTCGATGACGAAATCGATATGCTGGAGCTGCTGGAGTTGATTATCACCGATCGGACCGATTATGCGGTCGTGACCACCAATACGCCTCTGGAAGTGCCTGAATTGTTGAAGAAAGATTCTTTTGACCTGCTGATAACCGATCTGCGAATGCCGGATATCGACGGCATCGAGCTCATCGAGATGGTCAAACAGATTGATGATCAAATCCCTTTTATTATCATCACGGCCTATGGAACCATCGAATCGGCCGTGGAGGCCATGCGCAAAGGGGCCTTTGACTATATTACCAAACCCTTTCGCCAGGAACAGATCCTTTTGACCATTGAAAAGGTCATGAAATGGAGAAGGCTCCAAAAAGAAAATGTCGCCCTTAAGGCCGAACTGGAAAGGATCAAGAAGGGTACCGATGGGTAGGCTGAAAACGCTTTTCAGAAAAAAGGAATCGGGACCTCACCCTGACCGAATGATGGAGGCCCAACTCCGTCAAAAATTCGGGGCCTTCCGGAGACTTCTGGCCGACAACCAGGAGGTCATGGAGATTATCACCGATCTGGAAGAAAAGTATAATGGCGACTATATCTTCGATATGCAGTATCTCCGGGCCAGTATCAGACGGCTCTCTGAAAAAGTCTACAGCCTGATCCACCTTTTAAATGAAATCTCCAATCTGAAATACGGTGAGCTCTACCGGACCTATGAACAAATCTATCAGGAATTGATCGATCTATTAGCCAAGAAAAGGAAAATCCCGGTGGATGACCTGGTCCTGGCTTTTGACCGGATCACTCTGGAAAAGGAAGAGAGTGTGGGCGGGAAAATGGCCAACCTGGGTGAATTGCGCAACCGTCTCGGCCTGACCGTTCCGGAGGGATTTGCCATTACCGCCTATGCCTACAAGGAATTTATAAGGTATCATCACCTCCAGGAAGAAATCACCCAACACCTGACCCAATTAGATATCAACAATCTGGAGGACCTTATTGTGGTCAGCCGGGATATCCAAAAACGCATTTTAGAAAAATCCATTCCCCCCTTCCTGGAAGAAATCCTGGTTCAAAGCTATCAGGATCTGGCTGGAAAAACAGGCGGGCCGGTCCGGGTTTCCCTTCGAAGCAGCGCCCTGGGCGAAGACAGCCGGCTTTCCTTTGCCGGCCAATACGGGACCATCCTGAATGTCTCCAGGGAGGATATGGGAGAAAAATATAAAGAAATCGTGGCTAGTAAATTCACCCCTCGGGCCATTTTCTATTTTATAGGCAAAGGTTTTCAGGAAGAAGATATTGCCATGGGTGTGGGCTGTATGCGGATGATCCAGGCCAAGGCCGGAGGGGTTATGTATACCGTCGATCCCGGAAATCCCCAGCGCCCGGAAGCGGTCATCCACGCCCACTTCGGCCTGGGCAAAACAGTGGTCGATGGAACGGTTACGCCGGATGTCTTTTGGGTCTCCAAGGAAGGGCCTTACCGGCTTCGTCAATCCGCCTTGGCCCGCAAAGAAAAGATGTTGGTCAATAACCCGGAAGGGGGTATCACCTGGAAAGAGGTGCCGCCGGACCTGCAGGCCGGGCCATGTCTCTCTGAAACGATCATCGGCCAATTGGGCCGGATAGCCGGAATCATAGAAGAGCACTTCAGCCACCCGCAAGATATCGAATGGGTCCTGGATGAAAGGGATGAAATCTATCTCCTGCAGACCCGGCCCCTTAAGATCTTCACCCGGAAAGGGATTCCTTCACCCCCGGAGATCCCGGAGCTTTCCCAATTTCCGGTTTTATTGGAGACCGGGGTAATGGGCGCCCAGGGGGTAGGGTTCGGCCCGGTCTTTGTGGCCCACCAGGAACGGGATCTGGTCAACTTCCCGGCCGGCGGTATTTTAGTGGCCCGGACCCCCTCTCCCAAGTTGGTGACCATTATGTCCAAAGCCAAAGGCATTATAACCGACCTGGGCAGTTCGGCCAGCCATATGGCCGCCCTGGCCCGTGAATTCCGGGTGCCCACCATTCTGAATACCCAAAAGGCCACGGAAATCCTGGCCCCCGGGCTTGAAATTACGGTGGATGCCACCAATTGCCGGGTTTATCAGGGAAAGGTCGAGAAACTCATAGAATATGCCGAAGAAGAATCGGTTAACCCCTTTGAAGATACCCCCCTTTTCATTCTCTTCGATAAGATCCTGACCCGTATCGTACCTTTGAATTTGGTCGATCCCACCCAGGCTGATTTTACCCCGGCCCATTGCCGGACCTTTCATGACATCACCCGGTTTACCCATCAAACCGCCACGCAGGAGATGTTTTCTTTGAGCACTTCTCCCTTGACGGCTTCAGGGGAAGCCCTTAGACTGGATACCGAAACCCCTTTGGAAATCCTGCTGGTGGATCTGGGGGGCGGAATCGACGCCCTGCTGAAAGGGAAGAAGGTCAAACCGGAGCAGATCCTTTCCTGGCCTATGCGCTCCTTCTGGCAAGGGGTGCAATCCATGAAATGGCCGGGGCCCAAGCCTTTGGATATGAAGGGCTTTGCCTCCGTAGTGGTCCGGACGGCGGCCGAGCCGGGCGGAGAAAACCGGATCTATTCCGAAAAAAGCTTTGCCCTGTTATCGAAGGACTATATGAATTTCAGTATCCGTCTCGGGTACCATTTGTCGACCATCGAAGTCTTGGGCGGCCCGGGGGAAAATGAAAATTACATCAAATTTATATTCAAAGGAGGCGGGGCAACCATCGATCGCCGGGATCGGCGGGCTCGGCTGGTGGCCACCATTCTGGAAAAAATGGGTTTTCAGGTGGGCCAGAAACTGGATCTGGTCGATGCCCGTTTATTGCACCATCCGAAAGAGGTGATGGAGAAGGTCCTTTTCGCCCTCGGGAAATTGACCGTCTATACCAAACAATTAGACATGGTCATGTTTAACGA
>CAZVHO010000143.1:5297-12678 GCA_964627515.1 uncultured Thermodesulfobacteriota bacterium
GAGAGGGCTATATGACCGGTAAGATCCTGATTGTGGATGACGAATTGGATATCCTGGAATTACTCGAGATGATTATTGCCGAAAGGACGCCTTATCAGGTGGTAACCACCAATAACCCTCTGGAGGTCCCTCATCTACTCAAAGAAAACCCTTTTGATCTGTTGATTACGGATCTGCGTATGCCTGGTTTAAGCGGGATGGATTTAATTCGGGAAGCTAAAACGATTTATCCGGATATGCCTGTTATTGTGATAACCGCTTACGGTTCTTCTCAGTCGGCCGAAGAGTCTATCGCCGAGGGGGCCTATGACTATATCACCAAACCTTTTCGCAAAGATCACATTATCATTACCATCAACCGGGCCATGGAGTGGCATGCCATGAAAAAAGAATTGGAAACCCTGAAGGCCCGGATAAAGGCAGAATAGGAATAATGTTCAGCTAAACCCTCAGGCCCCAAGGGGAGCCACGAAGGATGAAAAAGGATTCAAGGGGCCGAGGGATCGATGATTCAAGTGAAAGGCGTGGAATTTAAAACCCTTGAATCCTATTTCCGTACTAAACTCCCATGCTCCGCTGGGGCACCGATGAGGAATGAGAATGGGTTCAAGGGTTTTCATACCTGAAACTTGCATCTTGCATCTTGAAACTTTATTTTCTCACTAATGAGAGACGACGATGAGAGCCTTGCCCCAATTGCCCAGGACACGACCTTTCAGCCGAAGGCTTGCCACCATCGGGGGAGCCGGTCTATTAACCTTATTCCTCCTGGCCGGCGCCATTTTGATGGGACTGGCCATGTCCCGCCAGATGAAAGACATTGTCAGTGAACAATTTAACCAGCAGCAATTAGGGCTCAGCCGATTAATCGCCTCCCGGACGGAAGACAGCTTTAATTTAATCAGCAAAGAGCTGGTGGTCTTAAACCTGTCCCCTTCCCTTCGCTACAGTGATCCGCACAGTTGGGTCAGACGGATAGGGATTACCTTATCTAACTTAGAGGAGTATGGGGCTGAAGAAATTCGCCAGATAAACGCCGAGGGAAACGAAGTAAGACTCCTGAATAAACATGGAACGGTCTTCGTTACTAAAGGGCGTTATGATCAGGATAACTATTTTATCTGGGCCCGGGAGAGAAAAAACAAAGGGAAACTATTTTTCGGAGATATCCTGACCGGATTAGACGAAAAGGGGAATATCATCGGGAGGCTCTATCTGGCCATTCCTCATTATTTATCGGCTCCTGAAAAGGGGAACGGAGGAGAGTTTTCCGGGGTCCTCCTCCTGGTGGTCAATGTAACCCGTCTGATGGAAAAATATACGGCCCACATCCAATCCGGGAAGACCGGGTACTCCTGGGTGATTGATGATAAGGGGCTTTTTTTAATCCACCCGGAGAAGGAATTTGTCGGCGAAAACGCCTTTGCCATCCGGGAAAAGAGAGAGCCGAAAATCTCCTTTGATGCCATCAATCGCATCCAGAAAGAAAAAATGCTGGCCGGCCAGGAAGGAACCGGATTTTACTTCTCGGGCTGGCACCGGGGACTCAAAGGGAATATCAAGAAATTAATTGCCTATTCACCGGCCTTTATATCCCGGGAGGAGCCCAAAAAGTTTTGGTCCATTGCCGTGGCCGCCCCGATCAGTGAAGTGGAAGGGGTCATCCATTCTCTTTATGTGCGGCAATCCCTCTTTCAACTGATGGTGGTTATCGCCCTGATCGCCGGGGGGATCAGCATTATCTTCTCCGAATTGCGCTATGGGAAGGCCTTGGGAAAAGAGGTACAGAAGGCCGTATCGGACCTGAAAGAATCGGAAGAACGCTATAAAAAATTAATTGAAAGTGCCGAGGACATCATTGTGACCGTCGACGAGGGAGGTAAGATTATTTCAATCAATCCCTATGGGGCGGCCCAATTTGGAAAAACCCCGGGAGGATTGCAGGGACGCAATTTGTTTGACATGTTTGACTCTGCCAGCGGGGATCTTCAGAGGAATCTCTTAAAACGGGTATATGTCACTAAAAAAAGTAAGAGCCTGGAATACCAGGCGGTAATCGGCGATCAGGAATATTGGCTTCATGCCAACTTTAAACCTTTGCTGGATGCTAAGGAAACCATCCTTTCCGTCTTGGGAATCATTCGCAATGTGACTGAAAGCAAGGTAGTGGAACACCAGTTGGCCCATACGGAAAAATTGGCTTCCCTGGGTTCTCTGGCCGCCGGGGTAGCCCACGAAATCAATAATCCGCTGGGCATTATTCTGGGCTTTACCGACCTCCTTTTGGAAAAGGCTAAAGCCGGTTCTCAAGAGATGGAAATCCTGCAGACCATGGAAAGACAGGGATTGCAATGTAAAAAGATCGTTGAAAATTTACTCAGTTTTGCCCGGATTCCTGAAAAATCCGTTGATTTTTCCCGGGTCAATGACGATCTGGAGAAGGTCATGGCCGTTGTTCAAAACACCCTGTTGATGCGAAAGATCACCCTGACCAAACAGTTTCAAACCGATTTGCCCGAAGTCCGGGCCGATTCCCGGCAACTCCAACAGGTCTTTTTAAATATTATTAATAATGCCATTGATGCCATGGGAAAAGGGGGAGGGAATCTGACTATCATTACCCGTCCGGCCAGGGAACCCAGTCATTTGGAGATCCTTTTCCAGGACACCGGCGATGGTATTAAAGAGGAATATCTGGGAAAAATATTTGATCCCTTCTTTACGACCAAAGGAGTCGGGAAAGGAACCGGTTTGGGCCTTTCCGTGAGTTATGCTATTATTACCAAGTTTAGTGGAACGATCTCGGTTGCGGAAAGTAAAACCGCCCAAAAATATCCGGGAAATTCCGGGACGACCTTTAAAATTACCCTGCCGACCAAAAAAGAGCAGGAAGGGTGACAACGCGTAACGCGCAACGCGCAACAGATAATTTTCGAATATCTTTGGTTTGTATTTTAGTTCCGACTTGTTCGGGATAGCGGAGGAAATCATGGCTGAACGGATCTTGATCGTGGATGATGAGTTGGATATGCTGCTTTTACTGAAGATGATTTTAACCGAAAAGACCTCTTATGAAGTTATTACTACTCCCAACCCTCTGGAAGTGGAACAACTCTATAAAGAAAGGGCTTTTCAATTGGTGATAACGGATTTGAGCATGCCCGGCATGGATGGGATCGAATTGATCGGAGTGGTTAAAAACCTGGATCCTTTGGTCCCGGTGATTATCATTACGGCCTACGGCAGCATAGAGTCGGCTATCGAATCCACCAAGAAAGGGGCCTTTGATTTTATTACCAAACCTTTCCGAAAGGAACAGATCATCTTAACCCTTGAAAAGGCCCTGGAATTCCGGAGGATGCAAATAGAGAATATTCAGTTTAAGGAAGCCGGTAAAACAGAGGCCTGGCTGGATCAAAGCGCCTTTACTCTGCCCTATGAACAGGCCAAAGATAAGGCCCTGGACCAGTTCAAACGCCATTATGCCCGAAAACTCCTGGAACGTCATAAAGGCGATTTGTCCCAGGCGGCAAAGGAGGCCGGGTGGAGCGAGGAGGATATGCAGGCTTTGGTGGGAGAACAGGAATAGGCAAATACTGGATACTGGATGCAGGATACTGGATGAAGGGAATATTTTAACCCTTATACCGCTTCGGGGCACCAACGAAGCATGAAAATGCCTATGATTTTTCTCAATTTTCCTTACTTGAAACTTGCATCCTGAAACTTGAAACCCCAATTTATGAACTTTTCCATCAGCCAACTATTCAAAAAGAGGGAGAAAGAACCGTCTCTGAAAGAGAGGTTCCAGGCCTTTCAATCCCTCCTTAAGGCCAACAACGGGGCCTTGGAGATCATGGGGGATATGGAAGAAAAGCATTCCAGCGGGGAATATCTCTTCGACCGCCAATATATCCGGGCCAGTTACACCGGGATACGGGACAGGGTCCTTGAAATGGTCGAGGGGCTGAATCAAATGGTTCCCCGTCGTTTCCAGGGCCTCTATGATGTTTTTGAGCGGGTAAATCAAACCGTTCAGCAAAAGGTTTACGGCCGGAAAGAAATCCCGGTTTCCCCTTTTACCCTTTCTCTGGACGAGATTAACCGGGAAATGATGGAACAGGTAGGCGGGAAAAATGCCAATCTCGGAGAAATCCGAAATCGGGTCGGGCTCCCTGTTCCGGAAGGATTTGCCATCACTTCTTATGCCTACAAGATTTTTATTGATGAAAACCAATTGGAAATGAATATCAGAAAACAATTGGACGCCTTAGGCAGCAGCGACCTGGAAGCCATTGCCTTAGCCGGTAAAAAAATCCAGCAGTCCATTCTCATGGCTAAAATTCCTCTTCCCCTGGAAAAGGCTATACTGACCTCTTATGAACAGCTCATGGCCAAGGCGGGGCCGGAGATCCCGATCTCGATTCGGAGCAGTGCGGTCGGGGAAGACAGTGAGGTTACTTTTGCCGGCCAATACGCCACGGCCTTGAATGTTTATCGCGATCAGATTCTTCAGACCTATAAGGAAATCGTGGCCAGTAAATTTACCCCCCGGGCCATCTTTTACTGGAAGGATAAGGGATTTAACGAAGAAGACATTGCCATGAGTGTGGGCTGTTTGGCCATGATTTCAGCCAGGACCAGCGGGATCATGTATACCCAGGATCCAAATAACCTTTCTCAAAACACGGTCATTATCAGTGCCGTTTGGGGACTGGGCCAGTATGCCGTAAGCGGTCAGGTCAGTCCGAATGTTTATGTCATGTCCAGGGAAGACGGCCGTATTTTAGAAAAAAGGATCCCCAGACAAGAGGTGATGCTGGTCTGCCATCCAATGTCCGGTATTATGGAAACAGCCGTCCCCGAAGAAAACCAACTCAAACCCTGTCTTAATGATGAGGTCCTTCAGAAATTATTTGAATACGGCCTACGGTTGGAAAACCATTATCAGAAACCCCAGGATATCGAATGGGCCATTGATGGGGATGGAAACCTTTTCATCCTCCAGACCCGTCCCCTTAAGATTTCCGCAACCAACAATAGATTGGAGGAAGTTCCCCTTCCGGAAATATCTCCTGACCGACTCCTGATTGAGGGGGGGGTGGTGGCTTCTCCGGGGATCGGGGCCGGACCGGTATTCCTCGTCAAGCAGGACAAGGACCTGATAAATTTTCCCGAAGGAGGGGTGCTGGTCGTCAAACATACGGCCCCCAAGTATGTGACGGTCATGAACCGGGCCGCCGCCATAATTACCGATATCGGTAATGTCACCGGTCATATGGCTTCCCTGGCCAGAGAATTTCAAGTCCCGACTATCGTGGATACCCGTGAGGCCACCAAGCTATTGAAAGCCGGCCAACTGGTGACCGTTGATGCCGTCCGCAATAAGATTTATCAGGGGATTATTGAGGAGATCATCGAAAAAGAGAAGAAAAAAGAGGAGAGCAGTCTCAAACAGACGGCGATTCTAAAAAAATTGGATGAAGTCCTTTCGGCGATTGTCCCTTTAAACTTAGTAGATCCCCGGGATGACTCTTTTAATCCCGAACATTGCCGGACTTTTCATGATCTGACGCGGTATATCCACGAAGTTTCGATCCAAGAGATGTTTCGATTCAATGAAGTGGAAAAATCGTCCAAACAGGAACAGGCCAAACGGTTAATGTCGGACATCCCGATTAACCTTTACCTCATTGATCTGGATGGCGGATTGGTTCCTTCCCATAAGCCCCAAAAGAATGTCCGGCCCGAAGACATCACCTCCATACCGATGAAGGCTCTCTGGCGGGGATTGACCCATCCCGGGGTCAATTGGACCGGGATGGTGGAAGTCGATCTGAAAGGGTTCGCCTCGGTCATGTTAAATACCCTGTCGGACTCGGCCCGCTATGGCCAGACAATGGGGGACAGGAGTTATGCCCTGATCTCCAAATATTATATGAATTTCAGTTCCAGACTGGCCTATCATTTCAGCACGGTCGACACCTATTGTTCGGAAATCAAAAATAATAATTATCTGACCTTCCAATTCATGGGCGGAGGTTCCAGTATGGAACGAAGGGCCCGGAGGGCCCGGTTTATCAACGGGGTGTTGAAAAATCTGGACTTTGAAGTGGAGCTGAAAGGAGACTGGCTCCTGGCCAAGTTGATGAAATATGAGAGCAGGGTTACGGAAGAAAAGCTGGATTACCTGGGTCGTCTGATGTGCTGTTCCCGGCAGTTGGATATGGTCATGTACAGCGACGGCGTGGTGGAATGGTATATCCGGGCTTTTTTAGAGGGCAATTACGGCTTCGAAAAAAAACCACAAGGGTGAATCGATTTTGGAATGCGGATTGCGGAATTCGGAATCAGGGCATAGCTGGTTTACTGGTTACTTGTTGCTGGCTGCTCGATTCTGGATTCTCGAAAAAGAAGGTTGTTACTGAAAAGTAACGAGCAACGAGTAACGAAATATTCCGCACTCCGCAAGCCCAATCTCCAATTTAAGGTTATGTTCAGGCCTTTTCTTCAGGTCGGGAAATGAATAGAATGAACTCCTTTCCCATAGTTGTCGTTCTGGGCTCAAGCATACCTCCTCCGGCCGCAGGCACAAAGGAGAGCACAGCTTTGCCTATCTCGTGAGCAGCACCTCTAATCGTTTTTCCGGACGGGGGATTCTTTACGCCTATGCCTGCTTCTTCTTTCAAAACATAACGCCCAGTTTAAGCGGCACGAAACCACGCGCCGAAAGCCTTTGAGATAGCGCCGATGACTGTCCCGCGTGGTTTCGTGTCCATCTTGAAGCTGTGGCTCTTCGCGATGTGAGGACGACGTTCTTATAGCCGGTCAGTAACCAAGACTCGGCCTTTCGCGCCAAGAGAGGTCTTGCCGTCTTGGCCTTTGATACGGCCGCGTAGCTCAACGATTTCGCCTTTTAGTTTCTCATTTGGGGTTACCTTTACTACCATCCATTCAAGACAAATCTTTTCATCTGCGTAAATTGGCCGCCGAAACCGAACCCAAAACTCAAGACCCAGCATTGCCCCTTTCTTTGAAAAATGGGAGGCGGTCAGTGCAAGTAGTAACGAAGTAGTGTGTGGGCCACTGGCTGTCGGCCTGCCGAAGCGTGTGGTCGCAGCAAAAAATGGGTCGTGGTGTATTGGGTTGTTGTCACCGGCAGCATTTGCGAACTCAACCACCATTGCTGGGGAGAGTGCTACTTCGGAAGAGAAGCGCTCTCTGGGGTAGGCTCTCATAATATTTCTCCTTGTGATGTTAATGACGACCGAATAACATATTGAATAGTCCCTTTTCAAGAACAAGAAATTTTACACTTGCAAATATCAAATAAGATGAACTCGTAAAAAGTCGGATCTCGTCTCTTTTCGTCATTCCCGCG
>CAZVHO010000144.1:0-7098 GCA_964627515.1 uncultured Thermodesulfobacteriota bacterium
TTTGAACCGGCGGTGAAAGAATTCTCACCGGCCCGCAGATTTTATGCGGCCCTGCGGGGAATCTTTCTAACCCTTTTCAGCCTGAAAATCCTGACCCTGCTCAAGGCTTTTTTCCTGGAAGTAATCCTGCAGAAGAGAACCTTTAAAGAAAGCCGGTTACGCTGGTGGATGCACCAGTTCCTCTTTGGCGGGTTTATCCTGCTACTGCTCATGCACGCCCTGGATAAGGTCGTCACCGCTTCTTTCTTTAAGGAGTATTACCCCACCCTGAATCCGTTCCTGTTTTTGAGAAACCTGTTTGGGGGCATGATACTCTTTGGGGTGGGGCTGGCCGTCTACCGGCGCTTTCTAATAAAATCCCCACGCCTGCAAAACAGTCCCATGGATGTTTATGCCATCTTCATCCTGGCCTTCATCATGATATCGGGCTTTTTATTAGAGGGGATAAAAATAACCTCTTACACCCGTTACCAGGAAATGGTGAAGGAATATGCCGGTATTGACGACGAAAAGGCATTGAAGTCCCTGGAAATGGTCTGGGTCAAAGAGTACGGCATGGTTTCCCACAAACTTAAAGAGCCCTTTGAGGAAGAAGCCCTCAAAAAGGGACGGGTGATTAATGAAAGCTGCCTGTCCTGTCATTCCCGGCCCCAGTGGGCCTTTCTGGGCTTTGGCGCGTCCAGGGTCATGAAACCCATTGCGCCCGGTTTAGACCGGGCCGGTTTGCCTAACCTGCTCTGGCATCTTCACTTTCTGGCCTGTTTCGTGGGCCTGGCTTATCTGCCCTTCAGTAAAATGATTCATATCCTTACCGGCCCCTTAAGTTTGCTGACCAATGCGGTCATGGATCAGCGGACATCGGATCCCCGTAATTGGGTTACCAAGCAAATGATGGAACTGGATGCCTGTACCCATTGCGGCGCCTGCACCCAGCGCTGTGCCGTCGGTATTGTTTATGAAGCCATGCCCAACAGGAATATCCTTCCTTCCGAAAAGATGGCTTCCCTCAAATCCTTGGCGGCCGGGGAAAATATCACACCGCAAGACACCCGAAGGATTCAGGAAGGTCTCTGCCTGTGTACCAATTGCCTGCGCTGCACAGGGGTATGTCCTGTTGGAATCAATCTCCAGGAATTATGGGTCAGCGCCAGGGAGGCCCTGCTTCAAAAAGGGTATCCGGAACCGCTGATCCTGTCCCCTCTTTCCCTGTACCGGGGGCTCATGCGTCCAGGGCTGGAGTCGGGACAATACCAAAAACCCATTGCCTTGTCTCAAGAAGCCCTTTCAATAGAATTTAATAAAGGATCTCAAGGGGAAATGATCCTTGAACCCAACAGGGGTTACACCCTTAAAACCAGGCTGCACCAGGCTGTCCAAAGCCAGACCTTCTCCTTTTGCTATAATTGTAAAACCTGTACCAACGCCTGCCCGGTTATGGACGTTTATGATAAACCCCAAGAGGCCCTGGGCCTCCTTCCCCATCAGATCATGCAGGGGTTGTCCTGGGGATTGACTGATCTGGTCATGAGTTCAAAGATGTTGTGGGTTTGCCTGGGGTGCTATCAGTGCCAGGAGCAATGTCCACAGGGTGTTCAGATTACCGATGTATTTTATCAATTAAAAAACCTGACCATTAACCAGGTTAAAAGTAAGTTAAATGCCGGGTAAGGGGAAGACCCGGGGGTTGGAGACAAGAATGAAATGAAGGATTTTGCCTTATTCCGGTGTTGCCCCACAGCCGTCTTTCTTAAACAATACGAAACCTCCACGGAGGCCGTGCTGAGAACATTGGGGGTTCACTTCACCGAGATCCGTGAGTTTAACTGTTGCGGTTATCCCTTGAAGAATTTTGATTTTAAGGCCTACCTCCTGGCTTCAGCCCGGAACCATGCCCTGGCTGAAAAAAACGGGAGTCCTATCCTGACCTTCTGCAACTGCTGTTTTAACAGCCTCAAGCAGGCCCGGCACCATCTGAACCAGGATGAGGCCTTAAGGAAAGAAATCAATAAAACGCTGGGGAAAGAGGGACTGAGTTATGAACAGGGGGTGGAAGTCAAACACCTTTTCGAAGTTTTTCTGGAAGACATCGGTCTTGACCACATCAAGGCCAGGGTGATCAAGACCTTCAAAGGTCTGAAAATAGCCACCCACTATGGTTGCCACCTGTTGCGTCCAAGCCAGATCGTTTGTTTTGATAGGGCCCTGGCTCCCACGAAATTCGATCAACTCGTGGAAGTCACCGGTGCCGAAAGCATACCCTGGAGATTAAAGTTGGAATGTTGCGGCTCTCCATTATTAGGTATCGATGACGACCTTTCCCTGGATTTAACCCAAAAAAAAATAGTTGATGCCGCCCAGTCCGGGGCCGATTATCTCTGCAGTGCCTGTGTTTATTGTCAAATCCAATTTGACCGGGTTCAAGAAAGGCTGGTATCCGACCGGTCTATCCATTCCCTTCCTTCCATTCTTTATACCCAGCTTTTGGGGTTGAGCCTCGGAATTAGCGAGGAAGACCTGGGGATCAACCTCAATGCCCTGGACCTTTCCGGAATGGTAACCTTTTTGTCTTAAATAGTCCTGGTCTTAATCCTTCTTACCCCACCGGGCCATCCACTTTGGTTTCACCTCATTATTGACGGTATAATCCGGCCATTCCCCATTGAGGGCCCGTACCACCTGGGTCATCGGTCTCCGGTGCAGATCTTTATCCGCAGTAATCGAATACCAGGCGCTATGACCGGTGAGAATAACATTGGGCATGGTGAGTAATTCGTTATCCGGGGCGATCGGCTCGTCAACGGTTACGTCAATAGCGGCCCCGGCGATAAGACCTTCCCGCAAGGCCCTTTTGAGCCCCTCCGGTTCCACACAGCCCCCTCTGGCGGTATTAATAAAATAGGCCGTGGGCTTCATCTTCTTGAATTCCTGATAGCCGAACAGGTTGCTTGTTTCAACAGTAAGAGGGGTGTGGATACTGATGAAATCCGATTCCCTGAGGAGTGTATCGAAATCAACGGGTTTTACGCCCCGGCTTTCCATCACCGGACCGAGAACATAGGGGTCATAGGCGATCACCCGCATTCCCAGCCCCCTGGTTTTCAGGGCCGTGACGAACCCTATCTTGCCCAGACCGACGACGCCCAGGGTCTGATCCTGCATTCGGAATATCGGTTTGGCTATTTCATTCAAGGCATTTCTGTCGGTGGTGAAAACGACCCGCCGTTCCCGGACGGCTTTATCGATTGGAAATAACCTGTGACCCAAGGCCAGCATTAACGATACGGCCGTCCCTGAGACCTCGTCAAGGCAGTAATCGGGCACATTAGTAACAGCGATTCCGAGTTCGGTGGCTGCTTCCAGGTCGGTTTTATCGTACCCGATGCCGATACCGGCAATAAGCCGGCATCGGGGAAGAGCCTTAAGAAGACGCCGGTTAAAAGGATGGATGGAGACCACGCCGATCAGGGCGTCGGCGTCATGGGCCTGAGCGATAATTTCCTCTTCCGTCATCCAAAGCCCCTTGATCAGCGTCGCCGCCGAAGGGTCCAACAGATCATCGCCAAAATCCAGATCAGGCTGTCCGAAGATATTCACTACCTTAAACTTCATAGACTACCTCCTTTTTCATATTAAACCCTCATGCCCGCCTGAAGCGGGCACCGACGAAGCATGAAAATGCGGACGAATCTTTTTCTTATCCACGGTCAGCAAAATTGTCAAGCTAAATACCTCCTTTTTTCTCCTTGACCTTTGTTCCTTTACCATTTTATGATGCCTTGGAGTCTATCTTTTCATAGATCAAGGGAAAAATCCAACAAACACAATGGGGATGGAATGGAAACCTTAAAAAGTAAAATGGGCTGGGAACTCATCGAGGAAGAGGGACCGGACTTTAAAGGTCCGGTTTTCAGGGACAGGCCGAAGAATGTGGTGGAGTTGCTGGAAAATACCGTCAAAAGGTATCCGGAGAAAGAAGGCTTTATTGCCGGTGACCGGCGTTTGACTTACCGGAAATTCGACGGGACCGTCAACCGGATTGCCGCCGGACTGGAAAAATGGGGGGTAAAACGGGGAGACCATGTGGCCCTGCTCCTGGGCATACAACTGGAATTTCCCTTATCTTTTTTCGCTTTGATGAAACTGGGAGCCGTTGTGGTGCCCCTCAATACCCGATTCAAAGGAGAGGAGCTGGCCTATGAGATAAATGATTCGGAAAGCAAAGTCCTAATCGTTGATGAAGAGTACTGGCCGTTTATCTCATCAGTGCGGGACCGGCTGAAAACGATTGAGAAGATCTTTTTTATTGGATCTCAGACGCCCGAGGGAACAGCCCCTTTTCCCATATTACAGGAACATCAGGAAGAGGGTTTTACACGAGCCAGCTTATCGGAATCCGATGAGGCCGCTATTTTGTATACTTCAGGCACCACCGGAAAACCGAAGGGCGCCTTACTCCATCAACAGGGTCTGACCTTGACGGCCATGCTGGTCAGTGACTTTGTCCTTTTTCAACCGGAAGATAAGATGATCTGCTGCATCCCCCTGTTCCATATCACCGGACTGGCCTGCGTGATGCTTCCTCCGATTTTCAGCGGCGTGACCTGCGTCTATCTGAGACAATTTAAGACCCTGGATTTTTTAGAGACCCTTTCCAGGGAAAAGGTGACCCACTATATGGGCGTCGTGAATGTCATCTGGCTCATGATCAATCATCCGGATTTTGATCAGTACAATTTTTCTTCTTTTAGAACAGCCCTGTTTGGCGGCTCTTTTGCGACCGAGGAAATGGTCAAGGGTATTTCCAGCAAACTGCCGCAACTTCAGATCAGTGTGGGATACGGGTTGACGGAAAGTTTTGCGATTATTACCTCGACACCCTTTGAGGATGTTTATCGCAAGATAAACGCGGTCGGAAAATTGCTTCCCATGTCGGACGCTAAGATCGTGGATGAAGAAGGCCGGGAACTGCCCCCGGAAAACACGGGGGAAATTCTGCTGAAAGGCCCCAAAATCTTTAAAGGCTACTGGAAGAACCCGGAAGCCACCAGGGCGACGCTTGTGGACGGCTGGCTGCACACGGGAGATATAGGGAAAATCGATACGGAAGGCTTTATTTACTTACTGGACCGTAAGAAAGATATGATCAACCGTGGCGGGGAGAAAGTCTATTCCCTTGAAGTGGAAAATGCGCTGTCGAGTCATTCCAAGATACTGGAAGTAGCCGTCGTGGGGGTTCCGGATAAGGTTATGGGGGAAGCGGTAAAGGCCTGTGTGGTATTAAAAACCCGGGAAACCGCCACCGAACAAGAGATCAGACAATACTGTGCCCGGTGTCTCGCCGATTACAAGGTTCCGAAGTTTGTGGAATTTAAGGACAGCCTTCCCCGAAACCCGGCAGGTAAGGTGTTGAAAGCCGAGCTGCGGTATATTCCGGAGAATTGATTGGATAGTATAGGAATTTAAAATTAATATTTTATAAAAGGATTTTCGGTAAAGGAGGCCGCCAGTTCGATGAGCCGCATTTCCTTTGATGTCAGGGCAAACTTCAGGGCCTGCTCCAGCCCCTGGGGGCTATCGACCCGCTCGGCGCCGATGCCGAAGGAGGCGGCAAAAGCCGGAAGATCGGGATTGATCAGGTTCGTTTCGAAGTCCCCCCGGCCGTAAAACTGTCGTTGCAGGAGATCGATCATCCCGTAAGCCCCGTCATTGACTACAACCACGGGAAAGCCGATACCGTGACGGCGACAGGTGGAAAGTTCCTGGGCGCCATAAAAAAACCCGCCATCTCCGCTTACTGCAACCACCGGCTGTTCAGGACAGGCGATTTTCAGACCGATGGCGGCGGAAAATCCGAAGCCGATTATGGCCGAACCCTTGGCGGTCACCAATCCGCCGGGCATTAAGGAAGGGTAGAAATATTCGGCCCAGTATCCCAGCATGGTGTTGTCGACCACCAGGCTGCCGTTGCGGGGAATGACCCGGCGCAGGGTATCGAGGTATCCGATTTCAGGACCTGCCTGGGCGATACCCTCCCGTTCTTTCCTGATCTTGTCCCGTAAAGCCGGAATTTGCCCTCCCCTGTTTCCCGGCCCATGAACCTTGGCTGTGACCATTTCCGAAAGCCGGCGGGCAATGGTCCGGATATGGCCGGTGAATCTCATCTCGGCAGGATAATTCTTTCCGATCCAGGTATCGTCCCAGTCCACATGAATCAGACGGGGTAAGGACACACCCCGCCGCTGATAATCCACGTTACGCAGCCGGGTCCCGATGGCCAGGGCTACCGTACAGGATCCCAGTATCTCCCGGACCGTCCCGCGTCGGGCGGCGTTGCCGAAGGCCAGATCATGATCTTCGGCGACCAGGCCTTTTCCCTCCGCACCGGTGACTATCGGCGCCTGGAGCGCCTCGGCAATGGCCCGTATCTCCTCACCGATCCCGGCCCGAACCGCACCGGTACCGGCAACGATCACGGGTCGTTCGGCCTCGCAGAGGAGACCGGCCGCCTGATCGAGATTTTCGTATCCTTGATCCGGATCGATAGCCGGCACATGAGAACGTCCTGTTCCCCCATCCCCCGGGAGATCCTGGTCCCAGAGGTCTGTCGGGATTTCCAGATAGACCGGACCGGTTCGACCGGAAAGGGCCGTTTGAACGGCCATTGACACCATCGTATATACGTCGTCCCCCGGCCGAAGGCAAAATCGTTTCTTGGTCATGTTTTTGAAAATAAGGTCCTGCTCTTCCAGTTCATGAAGGGTCCCCGTGCCCTTTCCGATCTTGTTGGCGGGGATATTCGTCGTGATGGCCAGGACCGGGGAGGAGCTTCCCCAAGCCTCGATGAGGGGGGCCGTCAGATACCCGGCACCGGGACCGGTAGAGGTAATGACGACCCCTACCCCTTTTCCGGCCCGGGCGTAACCGTCGGCCATATGGGTGGCGCTGGATTCATGCCGGCAAAGGATGTGGCGGATATCCGGTTCCTCCCGCAGGGCATCGTAAAGCCCGATATTGTGAATACTGGGGATGCCGAAGACATGGCCTACCCCCGCTTCTTTTAATGCCCGAACAAAAACTTCCGATACCCTGGCCATCGAT
>CAZVHO010000144.1:7198-12586 GCA_964627515.1 uncultured Thermodesulfobacteriota bacterium
TACCCCCGCTTCTTTTAATGCCCGAACAAAAACTTCCGATACCCTGGCCATCGATAAGACTCCTTTCCCAATCCTCAGGATTTTCCTAAAAAGCTTAATCTCTCGCCCGCACATCGTCCTGTCAACAGGGTTTCCGGGAGGGCAACCCATCCTTGATAATGGAGCAATCAGAACTTGCTTTTTTCTTTATTCACTATAAAATAGGAGCCGAAAATGATCAAAGGAAAAAGCCGTTTTGGATAAAACGATTTAAAGGAGTCTAAAATAAAATGTTTAAGAAGAAGACCTTTTTCTGGTCAAAGATTATAGGGCTGTCTTTGTTGTTGTTTCCCCAACTCAGTCTGGCTATTGGCCTTGAGGCGGCCATCGGCATCTGGAATCAGGATCCTCAGGGAAAGGTGGGTTATAAAGGGGATTCCCTCGACTTGAATAACGATCTGAAATACTCATCTGTTACCCAATTTTTTGGCCGGGCTAAAATTGACATGCCCCTCCTTATCCCCAATTTTTACATCCTGGCCACACCCCTGCGCTTTGATGGAACGGCTACTAAAAATGTCTCCTTTAAATTCGGCAATCAAACATTCAATGCCGATATCCCTTTTTCGTCCACTCTTAGGCTTGATCACTATGATCTGGCCTTATATTACGGAGTACCTTTTTTGAAACAGGCCACCCTGGGAAAAATTAATATCGATGGGGGATTGAATATGCGGGTTATGGATATAAAAGCCGGGATAACCCAGGGCGGCAATTCAGAAGCCAAGAGTTTTTATTTGGTTATGCCCATGGTTTACCTTGGATTCCAGGCCAAACCCGTAGACTTTTTATCCCTGGAGGGAGAAGTCCGGGTGGTTGCTTACAATTCCAATCATCACTATGATCTGATTGGTCGGGTTAAATATAAAATTTTTGACTTGGTCTTTGTTAGTGCCGGGTACCGCTATGAAGAGATTTCCATCGATCAGAGTGATGTAAAATTGGATAGCAGGATTAGTGGACCTCTGTTGGAAGCAGGATTTCAATTCTGACAACCCCTATAGGCACAAGTCATTCCTCCGGATCGCCTGAAAATTCGGCTGCCGGTAAATTCTCTGTTCGATGGAAATTAAGGAGGATGAGGGTTGATTTTAGAAAGTTTTATGGGTTAGGATAGGGGGCATGATAGAATCTATCCAAGCATTTACGGAATGGGTTGACGGGTATCCGGAAAAGCACCGCGCCCTGTCCCTTCAAACTCCGCTTGTCGGCTATTTCTGCACCTATACCCCGGTTGAACTTATTCATGCCTCGGGGTTTATTCCTGTCAGAATCCTGGGTGAATCCGGTCCGATTCAAAAGGCCTATACCCTGGCCCCATCCTTTATCTGTCCTTATATGCGACGTGCACTGGAAAAAGCCCTGGAAGGCAGATACGATTATCTTTCCGGGATGGTCCAGGGCTATACCTGTGATGTGGCCTGTGGTCTGACCAACATCTGGGAAGAAAATATCCGGCTCGGGTTTTATCATACCCTGCCCCTTCCTTATAACCGGAACCCGGAGGCCCGGACCTTTTTCCGCTCCATTTTTTTAGAGCTTATTCAAGAATTAGAGGCCCATGGCGGCCAGTTCAGTCTGGAGGCCCTGTCGCAATCCATAAAAATATATGAAAGGGTCAGAGGCCTGCTGGCGGATCTTTATGAAAGGCGCTATCAGGGTCGTCTGATGCTGTCGGCCAAAGATCTATTCTCTGTCGTGCTGGCCGGATTTGTCACCCCGCCGGAAACCTACCTCCAGCTTCTTGAAGCCCTGGTTAAGGAGGTGCAAGGCCAGGAAGTTATAAAGGCGGCCCGGGGATTTCCGATTCTGATTTCCGGAAGCCTCCTCGATGATCCCAAGACCTTGGAGGCCCTGGAAGCCCTGGGAATGGATGTCGTGGCCGATGACCTGTGTACCGGCTTGCGATCTTTTTATCTTCCTGCCGGTGAGGGACCCGATGAAAAAGATGATCCTCTGGACCGTCTCATCGATCGTTATCACCATCGTTTTCCCTGTCCTGCCCGGCAAAGGGCCAGGGATCGTTTCCCATTGTTGATGGATATGGTCAGACGTTCCGGCGCCGGAGGGGTGATCTTTCTGCTCCAAAAATTTTGCACCCCCCATTTAGCGGACTACCCCATTCTCTCTGAGGCTTTTAATAAAGAAGGCCTGCCCCATATCCTTTTGGAGATAGAGGATTCGGGTTTGACCGAGGCCCACCGGACCCGTTTGGAGGCCTTTCTGGAGATCCATGGGCGGGGTTAGTTCGAAAATGAAGTTTAAAGATGCAAGATGCAAGTTTCAAGTTTCAAGTGTGAACACCTTGGACCTTGAATCTATTTTCCTGTTTCATTGGTGACTCATAGGGGCATAAGGGTTTAACATGGAAATGAGACCTCCTTCTCAAAAAAGGCTGCAAGCCGCCAAGGCCTTGAACCAGTTGGTCCTTCGATTTTATCAGGAATGTCTGGAGGCCAGGGCCAAGGGCAAGCCCGTAGGCTGGATGCCCCCTATGAACGGGGCCATTGAAATCTTTTACGCCATGGACCTTCAACCGGTCTTTCCGGAAAACTGGTCCCCCCTTTGTGCCGCCTTTGGCTATGCCCCGCAAAACTTCCGGGTCGCTGAGGCTTTGGGATATTCCAGGGACCTTTGCGGTTATCTCAGAAATATTGTCGGCTATGTGCATGGGCTGATGAAGGAAGGCGGCACCCCTCTGGCCTTGCCGGAACCGGATCTCCTCCTTTCCTTTGGCGGGGGCTGTGTGCCGGCCATGAAGATCTTCCATATCCTGGAAGACCGCTTCCCGGAGGCCAGGATCTTTTCGGCCGATTTACCGCAAGTGGCGGCGGAACAGGTTCAGGACCATCATGTCCGGTATGCGGTCAGCGAGATGCACCGGCTGATCGATTTTTTAACCAAAACCACCGGGAAGAAATTGGATTATGATCGGCTCCAGGAAGTCGTGGACTTATCGAATCAGGCCTCTATCCTCTGGGATGAAATTATGGCCTATCGCCGTTATATTCCTTCCCCTTTTTCAGCGGCCGAGATCGGCATCATGTTTGTCATGGTCACCAGGCAGGGCACCCGGGAAGCGGTTGACTTTCTAACCCAGGTCAGGGACGAGGTTGCGGCCCGGTCGGAAAACAAGGTCGGGGTCATAGAAGAGGAGCAGGTGCGGCTCTTCTGGGACAATATCCCTCCCTGGTACAACCTGGGGCTTTTAAAGTCCTTTGAAAAGATGAACGGCGTGGTGGTGGCCGAAACCTATTCTTCGGCCTGGTCCATCAGACTGGATGGAGATGATCCGATCGAGGCCCTGGCCCGCAAAAGCCTTTTGTCCTATTCCCTGGTTTCCTGCGTCTCCATCAAAAAAAGGAAAGAGAACGTGTTGAAGGCCTGCCGGGAATACGCTATTGATGGGGCCATCCTCCACCGGAACAAATCCTGCGCCCCTATTACCCTGGGACAGATGGATATCAAACGGGCACTGGAAGAAGAGCTGGGCATCCCATCGGTCATTATCGACGGGGACCACATGGATGAGCGCAACTTTTCCCTGGCCCAGTTTCAGACCAGGACTGAAGCCTTTATGGAGATGCTCAAGCATAAAAAGGGTCTATGGTGATAGGGCAACCCCACTCCGAAAAACGGTCATCACGCCCTTTGTCCACCTGATCCACCAAGTCCACTCCATCCACTGACGATTAAGGAAACCCCATGCTCGACACCGAAACCAAAGGCCGCTTCGACACCGCCCGGGACATCCTCGTCGGCAAAGCGCTTGCATTGTCCGGATAAATCAGATAAAATAAAAAAAGAGAAGGTCAGAAAAGCATACCATGTTGCAAGATAACCCGATTAAATTAAGGCCTTTAAAAGCCGATTTGCATATCCATACAGCAGAAGATCCTTTGGATAGGGTCCACTATACAGCCCGGGAACTGATCCTTGGCGCGGCAGAGGAAGGCTTTGAGGTTCTGGCTATCACCAATCATCAACGCCGGACTTTCGACCAGGAACTCTTCTCCTTTGCCAGGGACCTGGGTATACTGCTCATCCCCGGCATGGAGATCACTGTTCAAAACCGTCATGTCCTTCTTTTGAATCCTCCTCCTAACACCTTTTTCCCGGATTTCCCTTCCCTGGCCGCCATGAATCGTCCCGATAGTCTGGTCATTGCGCCCCACCCCTATTTCCCGGGACTCCATTCTTTAAACGGTTTTTTGAAGGACAATCTCAATTTTTTCCATGCCTTGGAATATTGCCATTTTTATTCTCCCCATATAGACTTTAACCAACGGGCTATCGAATTGTCCCGATCTTCCGGTCTGCCCCTTTTAGGAAATTCGGACGCCCATTTTTTGGAGCAATTAGGGACCACCTTTTCTCTCATTTACGCCTCAAAAGATATGGAATCGATTTTTTCAGCCATCCGCCAGGGAAAGGTGGAGGTAGTGACCACCCCCCTTTCCATTTTACAGATGGGAAACTTTATAGGACGATTTTTGAGGTGGAAGATGCGAGGGAAAAAATCGCGTTCCCAGAGGAGAAAAATGGGGAGACCCTATTCAGGTGTCCATTTATAATCGATAATCTCGGTCAGGACCCCGTTCAATTTTTTGGGGTGGACAAAGGCGAATTCGCAATCCCGGAAAGGGCGGGCGATTTCTCCTTTGGAATCAGGGATAAAGGGGTAGCCCTTGCCTTTCAACTCTTCCACGGCTGCCCGGGTGTTATCCACATTAAAACTGAGCAGCATGACCCCTTCGCCCCGTTTCTCGATAAATTTTGCCACATCGCCCTCCGGGGTAGTGGATTCCATGAGCTCAAACCCGACTTCGCCTATCCAATAACGGGCCACCCTGATCTTTTCGGATTCATCGATATAGACATCATCCGGTCCCGACTTGCCCAAGAAGGGTTCCCAAACCTTCCTGGCCTCTTCCAGGTTCTTAACGGCGATACAGATATGATCGATTTTATTGACTTTCATAATGACATTTACCTCCTTTAGTTCGAAAATAAATTTTTGGCACGGATTTCATGGATTACACGGTTAAAGCCATGGGGTATCCCTCGATCCCGTTAAGTCTGGATTGAGGGATGACCAACATCCGCCTTCGGCGGAAGCTGGTCTCAAGAAAAGGGAAACCCCTTTTCTTGAGATTTGTTACAAATTAATTCATATTACCATACTAATATTATTAGGATTCATGTAAAAAAATTATGGAAAAATATAAATCGGTTGAAAAAAAATGAAACCCAAAATGACTTTTCCGGCCTTTTACCAATCCACCCTTACCCCCATGGAGGAGATAGAGCCTCGGATATCAGCCTTTCAGGAAATTTTAAGGGATAAGG
>CAZVHO010000145.1:0-12516 GCA_964627515.1 uncultured Thermodesulfobacteriota bacterium
TACCTGATGAAAATATTGATTTAATAAAATTCATTTATCTGTCGGAGTAGAATTAATCACCGATCTGATATGTCTCCCTGTGATTTTTTTTATTCTCCAGGAAAATAAAATTATAATTCGTTTCTTATAATTCATCTTGGTTGTTTTATTCCTGTAATTAATTTGATTCGTCTGAATCATTTTTTTTAAGGAGGACCAGGATGAAAAAAAAGAAATGCCGGTTTTGTCCTGCCTTTTTTTGGCCCTATCCCAAAGCAAGAACTCACCAAAAAATCTGTGGAAGTCCCGAATGTAAAAAAGCCCTCAAGGCCGAAAATAATGCCCGATGGAGAAAGAAAAACCCTGAGTGCTGCCAAGGCGATTATGAACGACTGAAAGAATGGCTTAGTTTCCATCCTGATTATCTAAAGAACTATCGCCAAGACCACCCCGACTATGTTCAAAAGAACCGGAAAGCACAAAAACTTCGGGACCAGAAAAAAAGGGTCCGTCTTGATATACAAGCCCAGTTAATAAAGCAACTCCCGGATATAACAGAACAATTAGCTAATCCGCCTCGTCTTGATATACAAGCCTCGATACCCATCAAACCCCCTGAAATCACTTTCTTTCTCGGTACGTTACCCTGTCTTGATATACAAGTTTCGATGGAAAAATCCGTTATTCTATCCCAAAATGGTCCCAACTTCATAAGGAGAAATGGATTATGCAAAAAAGAATCCTTTGCCCAGGCCGCATCCGCAAAATCCAGGGGTCCTTCAGTTGGATCGACCACCGCTTTATCACCGAAGGCTTCCTCCTGGACCTTTCCCCCGTAGAAATCCTCCTCTACTTTTTCCTGGTAGCCGTCTCAGACCGTCAGGGGATCAGCTTCTATCATGATGACCGGATCTGCCGATTATTGAAAATCGATCTGGCTCATTTGGGTTCCGCCCGATCGTCCCTGATTCACCGCTCTCTATTAGCCCACGAGACCCCGATTTATCAGATCCTTTCTCTCCCCGATCAACGGGTCAGCCCTCCTTCTTCAGAAGAAATCGCCCAACTGGAGCGACAACAGGCGCTGACTGCTATTAAAAAAATACGGGAGGTGCTTCAATGAACCTGGAAACCTGGGCTTACCTACGTCACCTTTATCTGGTGGAAAAACTCCCTAAAAAGGTCATTGCCAGAAAGCTTAATCTTACCCCCAAAACCGTCCGGCGGGCCTTGAAAAAAGAAACCTTCACTTCCCCGGCCAAAGTCCGCCTTTCCAAACTCGGTGATTTCAAAGCTAAGATCGATGAGATCCAAAAGGCCTATCCCGGTATCAGTGCTATTCGCATCCAGGAGGAAATTAAAAAATCAGGCTATTCCGGAAGCATCAGTATCCTCAGAGACTATTTAAAAATGCTTCGCCCCAAGTCCAAGTCTTTTCTCATTATCCAAACCGCCCCCGGAGAAGAGGCCCAAGTCGATTGGGCTTATGCCGGCACCCTCGACAACAAACAAAAAATCTATTGTTTCGTTATGGTCCTGTCTTTCTCCGGGTTACTCTACCTGGAATTTTTCCCTTCCCAATCCCTGGAAAATTTCATGTCCGGACACCTTTCGGCCTTTCACTTCTTCCAGGGGGTCCCGAAAAAAATCAGATATGATAACCTTAAAAGTGTCGTCTTGAGCCGGCTCGGTTCGGCCATCCAGTTCAATCCCCGTTTTATTGACTTTGCCCGTCATTACCTCTTTGACCCTTCGGTCTGTTCCCCAAAAAGCCCCCATGAAAAAGGCCGGGTGGAACGGGCCATCCGCTATATCAAAGGAAATTTCCTGGCCGGAAGGTCCTTTGGTTCCTTAACCGACATCAATCAAAATGCCCGTCTCTGGTTAGACCAGGTGGCCAATGGTCGTATTCATGGGACCAGCAAGAAAAAACCCATCGACCTCTTTTCCGGTCAAGAGCAATCTCTGCTCATCCCTTTGCCCCAGCAAGACTATGATTGCCGTTTACCCTTGGCCGTCAAAAGTACTTCCCAATCTCTGGTTACTTTTGAAACCAACCGCTATAGTGTCCCCCATCCCTATGCCTCCCGAATGCTGACCTTAAAGGCCAATGTCCAGGAAGTCTTTATTTATGACCAGGATCAACTCATCGCCCGCCATAAACGCTCTTTTCAAAAACATCAGTTAATCGAAGACCGAAAACATTATCAGGGATTGCTCGCCTCCCGCCCTAAAGCCCATTATTTTAAACATCGCGACCTCCTCCTGACTTTGGGACCTTCCGCTCATGCCTATCTTAAGGCCTTGACCCAAACCGAATTAAATCTGCCCCATCAACTCAAAAAAATAGTCTCTCTGATCGATCTCTTCGGTAAAAATGAAGTCTTGGCTGCTATGGAACAGGCCTTGCCCTTTAACGCCTTAGGCCACGACTATCTCAAAAATATCATCTTAACCCAGCGACGAAAAAAGGCTTTACCGCCAAACCCAGGTTCCCCCACCTCTAAAATCAACCCCGAACTCGTTCGTTCCACCTTTGTCGAAGAAAGAGATCTCTTGATCTATGACCAACACCTTAACCCCACGGAGGATGATCATGAAGCTTCAAAAAGTTAAAGAAAACCTCTTGTCCTTGCACCTTACGGCTATGGCCGATTCCTTAGAGGAATGTCAAAAAAAAGCCGAGACCGATAACCTCTCCTCTCTCGACCTGCTCTTCCTCTTATCCTCTCAGGAAATTGCTGCCAGACAACAACGCTTAGTCAAAACCCGTCTCCTATCTGCTCATTTCCCGGTTATCAAAACCATCGATGCCTTCGATTTCTCCTTCCCAAAGTCCATCCCTAAATCCCAGATCCTCAACCTCTGGGATCTTTCTTTCGTTAACCAAAAACATAATGCCATCTTTATGGGACCTCCCGGAATCGGAAAAACTCATCTGGCACTGGCCTTGGGTTATCAAGCCTGCCTCCAAGGGATTAAAACCGTCTTTACCACAGCCATGAACCTGATCAATCTCTTGTCGGCTTCCCTGGCCGATAACTCCTTCCTCAAAACCATGAAACTCTTTACCTCCCCCCCATTGCTTATCCTTGATGAACTGGGCTTCCTGCCTGTGGATAAACAAGGGGCCGAACTCTTATTCCAGGTCATCTCCAATCGCTATGAATGTGGCTCCATCCTGGTTACCACCAATCGAGCCTCCAGGGACTGGGGAACTATCCTGAATAATGATGCCACCCTTGCCTCGGCCATTATCGATCGCCTCCTTCATCATGGAACGCTGGTACAAATCAAAGGAGATAGCTATCGAATAAAATAGACCGGCGGTTTCAAACCCAAAATCTATCCTTTTTTTCTGCCACTGTGCGGACATAGATACTCTTGTTTCTTTCCCCTCCAGCGGCCAGTGCTGATCTTTACCTTCTTGCCACCTCTTTCATCCCAAAGGGGTATTTCTCATCACTTCTAAAGGGGTACATGTTGATCGGTGTTAACATCTTCGATGTTGTCCCGACTATTCTTGGGAAAAAGATACAGAAAAAACGCTTTCTTGCCTGCCTGAAATCCGAGCAGCGCTCTCCAGCCCCTGCGCTTTCCCTGGCCCGGCATGGCGATCCGTTTCTTGAACAGGCCCGCCCCGAGGTTGGCATCGACCAGCCCTTTATTCATCTCAGCCACTGCCTGGCAAATATGGGCGTTTGTCAGACCCTCGCGTACAGCCAAACGAATGAACTCCTTTGAGAGATAAATATTCACAAGAAATTCATTCTCTATATAACCTGGTTATATATATACTATTAGGTGAAATACTTTGCAATATGAAAAAAGAGAACTTAAAAGTGTTTTGAACAGAAATGAATAAATGGCTACAAAAAAACATCTGACTGAAATTTTCAGTCAAGGCGCAAATCCTGAAGGGGTAATAAAAAACATCCCAGGGTTGCCCACTGCCGAAGGCGGACGCAAGTCCTTCAAGAAATCGCCCTCCTGATTTCTTGAAGGCCAGAGGCCTTAACCGTGTAATCCGTGAAATCCGTGCCAAAAAGCAAATCCCCGTCCGTGCCTGCCCTGCTTGCCCAATGGAATGAAGTTCTATTTTTTATTCCATCGTGGTGAAATTATTCTGTATTTTTATTTCACTGGGGTGCATCCGTGGCTAATAAAAACCCTCTTATTCGAATGGTATGCTCTTCCTTCTGCCGAAGGAGGACGAAAGTCTCCCAGAAATCTACCTCCTAATTTCTTGAAGGCAATATTTTATCCGTGCCATCCGTGAAATCCGTGCCAAAAAATTACTTATGGTATTTGCGAGTTATTCCTCTTTTCCTTTTCTACAATTTCAAGCAAAAACTCCTCCTGGGCCGCCAATATTTTCCTTTGATCGAAGTGCTCCTCCGCATACCGACGTTTTCGTTGACCCATTTCTGGTAAGGCAGAGTGATCAACCATCAACCATCAGCCATCAGCTATCATCTATTCGTAACCAGTATCCGCGCTATCCGTGAAATCCGTGCCAGAATAAAACCAACTGAATAATTCAGTCACGTTTTCAGAAAATCTCTTCGCCAGGATTAGATGCAGGAGGAATTTATCTTACCGACTCCTGGTAATACCGTAAAGTGGTAATGGGCCGGCTTTGGTTTAACCCCTGGAAGGGGATAAAATTACCATGCACGTTTTCTCGTTTATTCGGTTGATCGATGTTTCAACCAAATTTTATAAATCTTCTTACGGAGGCGTTTACAATAAGGGCAATGGCTTAACCTCCCAGCGAATTTTGCTTTTACAGCTTCTTGTTTTTTTGCATTTTTGTTCGTTATTCTTCAAAAAACCCATTTCTTATCAGAGGGTTTACAGATGGCAGAGCCACTGAACTCTGACCTTGCCCACAGGGCAAGGGTTTCAATGTTGGACTAAATTTGCCGCCTGACGATGAAATAATAAAAGGTTTTGGAGAAGTTGTCTCATGCCCGTGAATTCGTAAGTCGAAGATAATATTGCAATCGAGCTTCCTATCCTGTATTATAGAAAGAAGAATAATTCGCCGGGACCAGTTTGAGTAATGAGGAGGATCAGAGACATGAGCGAAACAAATACAATTCATTGGGAGATTAATCAGTTAGTTAAGACCAAGTTATTTCCTGATGAGCAGGCCGTCTTGCGTAGCGCTCTGCGCGCCCTGTTTCAATCTCGGCCAGAAATCAGACAGCAGATGGTTACCCGTGCTTACACTGCCGGAGAGATCAGTTTGGGCAAGGCAGCAGAGATAATGGGCTTCTCGGTCGAAGAAATGAAAGATGTCCTTCAAGAGAACGGGGCCGAGATTCACATGGGGCCACGTACGGGAGACGAACTGCTTCAGGATGGGGTCAATGCCTGATTATATCTTTGATACCACCGTGCTATCCAACTTTGCCTCTGTCGGCAACCTCCACCTGCTCGCTAAGCGATATCGCGGGATCGCTTTTACAACCCCGGAAGTTGCTGCCGAACTGCGGAGAGGAGTCAAAGCCGGATATTCGTATCTTGAGTCTGTTCTGCAACAGATCGAGACCGTCGATTCTGAGAATTGGATTCGGATCATTGTCCTGAGCTCGGCTGCTGAACATCTCCTGCGATCTCAATTTGATCAATTCCTTGACCCTGGAGAAACTTCCTGCCTGGCATTGACCATATCGCGACAGATGATTTTTGTCACTGATGACCTGGCGGCCCGCCGTCTGGCCGAAACCCGGAAAGTGCCCCTTTCCGGCACTCTGGGTATCTTGATCGCTCTGGTGCGACAAGACGCCTTGTCCCTTAAAGAGGCTAACCTCCTGTTGACGACAATGATCCAGCGACACTACCGGTCACCCGTAGATCGTCTCGATGAGTTCATCTAAACTCCGAACTCACACCAGGATACTGTCCACAAGAAATTGGCTTCCTAATTTTTTGAATGTTTGCTGCTGGAACCGTGCCCTCTGCATAACCAGTGCCAACAAGAATATGTTTTTATTTCTGCCCTGCCTCTCCCGTGAAATGTCGTTGAATTTCTATTCCACCGGGGTGCATCCGTGGTTAATTCCTAACCGTGTAATCCGTGAAATCCGTGCCAAAATAAAACCAACTGAATAATTCAGTCACGTTTTCAGAAAATCCCTTCGCCAGTTCGACAATTGGCTCTTGAATCAGTAACTTTTCCCTATGTCCCAAACCCTATCATCTATGAGCCATGAGCTACGAGCCAAGAGCCATCAGCCAAGACCCAAGACCCATGAGCCATCAACCATGAACTATCAGCCATCAGCCATGTCACAAACAAGTATAGACATCGAAGGAATCCACCCGGCGCCAGTCCTGGTCAAGGGTGGCAACAGCCTTCACCCCGATCCCTTCAGCCTCCGACAAAATCAGGGCATCTTGAGGCAGTAAATGGTAAATCGTGATGAATCGGTGCATCCGCTCCTCCAGGGGTTGGGTCCTGTCCGAGTCCGCCAAGTCGTCCAAACGGATCGGGGTTAAGGGGATAGCGGCCAACAGGTTCCGGAAGCGATCCAATTCAGGCAGACAAGTTTTAAGCATTTCAGGTTGTTTTTTGTAGAGCACAAGCCAGTTCAGGGGACGCCCTTTCGGGTCCATGGCCTGCCAAATTCGGCGCAGCCCGTTGGCCAAAATGATGTGGGACCATTCCTGAACAACCGGCAGGGGCAGCCAGGCGATCATCTCCAACCGGACGATTTGTTCGCTCATCCGTTGAACAAAAGCCCGGACGGGACCGACATAAGGGTTGTCATCACCCGGCCGCAAGGCCAGGAGCAACGAAGTATCTATTACCATTTGCGGCGGGAGAAAAACATCAGGATCGGAAAGGTCATACAGGGCCATCAGGACAGGCATTCCTCCAACTGAAACCAGAACTCGTCCTCCTTCGGCGGCAGGGTGGCCAACAGATTAACCAACTCCCCGACCGGGTCTCCCCAGGCCTCTCTAAGCCTTTCTGCCCGGATCAGTATTTTTTCCTGCCGCTCTCTCAGCTTAGAGGGGAGTACCTGCCCTTTTGTCCTTTTCTCCATCTCCTGCCACCGTTGATACTCGTTTATCCCGATAAGGACGGCCATAGGGTGCCCATGTTTTTCCAGGATATACCGCTTTCCACCATAAGCGGCCTGGCCCACTAACTCGGAAAATTTGCTTTTTGCCTCAGCCATATTGACAGATTGATCCATTTATAGCTCCAATTAGGTCATTTTGACTTAATTATGTACTTTTATGACCTATTTGTCAATACATGAGCTATGACCCATCAGCCATGAGCTATCATCTTTCCCGCCCAATAACCTATATACCCCATGACGTTAACCGTGTAATCCGTGAAATCCGTGCCAAAAAATAAAACCAAAAGCGGCTTCTGATATCCAGGACCTCCAATAATTCAAATCCTGTCACATCTGTGTGATCTAATGATTCCAAAAGATAGTCCAGGTGTTTTTGAGTTAATCTGTCCATTTTAGCACCTCCCCAAGTCTTCCCAAGAAGACAAAACCACGACGCTCCAGATAATCGTCCGTATCTTCCGGCGGAAAAGCCGTTTCCATCACTCCCTCTTGGCCAAAGATAACAAGCCATTCTTTTTTAGGGTCTGCGAGATCTACTTGACGAAAATTAAGTTATCATGTCATGTATCTCGTCTAATACTTGAGGGAGGGTTGGGCAGGAGGCCTCAATGACTTTATTAGAAAATATGTGTTTATGATGAGGAAATGTATCGATTTCCCGGTGGTGAGGCGCCATATCATATCTGAAGATCATTTTTTTTTGCCGATCTTGATATTGATACGAATATTTGTAAACTTCAATACCTTCTTTGACATTTACAAATTCTATAAAATGAAGGACAGACTCATCTATGAAAAGAAGTTCACCCTCAATAATACCAATATGGAGTGATCTCTTATCCTTGGAGAGTCTGGTTTCGATAATATCAGTACAGTCTTCAATCTGAGATTCAATATTCTGAAAATATTCACTTATGAGCACAATTCCATTCCCTTCAGCTCATTATAATCCTTCTGCAATCTTGCTAATGTTTCATGCTCACCGGCCCACCTGATGAATTTCAGATCATCACCAAGGTTCCCCTTTTGGAATTCCTTATAAAAATCTCGACTTTTCATTCCGGTCTCTTGTTCGAATTCCCGTAATTTCCTCTTAGTCTTGGAAATGCCAAAATGGATTACTCTTAACTGATTTTCTACTGCTATCCTAATTAAACTCCTTAAATTTTCAGAAGACTTTGGTTGAATAATAACTTGAGCCATAACAATTCACCTCCTTACTTTAATGAAAAAAATATTCGCCTTTCTCCGCGCCCTCTGCGTACTCTATCGAAGCGGGCGTGAGATCATGCATTTGTCTATGTCGGTCTGTGTGCGTCTGTGCCTGCCCCGTGGAATGCTCTTGCAGTTCTATTCCACCGGGGTGAGTCCGTGGCTGATAACCCCTCTTATTCGAATGGTCGTGCTCTTCCTTCTGCCGAAGGCGGACGTAAGTCCTCAAGAAATCGTTGCCCGATTCCTTGAAGGCAATATTAGCTTTGAGCTTTATTGGTTTCCCTTTGAGCTATATTTATCCGTGTCATCCGTGAAAAATCCGTGCCGAAAGAAAAACCCCGGCCGTTTTTTATCCAATAACCAATAACCAATAACTTGCTGTTTCATTTGAGCCACGAGCTATCATCTTTCCCGCCCAATAACCTATATACTCCATGGCTTTAACCGTGAAATCCGTGAAATCCGTGCCAAAATAAAACCAACTGAATAATTCAGTCACGTTTTCAGAAAATCCCTTCGCCAGTTCGACAATTGGCTCTTGAATCAGTAACTTTTCCCTATGTCCCAAACCCTATCATCTATGAGCCATGAGCTACGAGCCAAGAGCTATCACCCATGAGCTATGAGCCATCAGCTATCAGCTAAAATCTATCCCCCAAGAGCCATGAGCTATAATTACATTTCGGACTCCGGTTGTAAGGGCTGCAAACTATCGAAACTTGCATCGAGCAGAAAATGGTAAGAAATCAAAAAGCCAGAAGAAGCGGATGGGAATCATTTTAGTTTTATGGATTTTTGGAGAAAAATTAAAACTTGTTCCAGAGTTCGCTCATAGGATGACTCAACAGGGCCATCAGCCCCGACGTGCTTGTGATGAGGAAAAGTTTCTATATTCCAATCCGGGGCGTTATCCCAACGAATAAGAAGTTTTTGGTCCGAAGTCTGCCAATGATAGGAGTATTTTCGTTTGGTCCCGATAACGGTCTCACGAATGAAAAGCCTGGAATGGTCTATAAGTTCAATTTCCGCTCTCAGCTTAAAGAGATGACCGAATTGCTCAAATTTGATTATTCTGTATGAAAGGATAATCTCAGAATATTTCTTGAAAACGCTAAGCATTCTGGAGACCCTCAAGCTTTTCCTGCCACCATTTCAATGCATTTACGGCGAACTGCCAGTCTTCCAAGTCCTCTTCTTTTTGGAAATCCTCCCTGCCCTTTTCCTGATGAACCAAAGAGTCGAATTCTTCAAAAACTTTTAAGTATTTTTTTTCGAAGTACTCTACCTCGGCTTTGTACTGCTCCAATTTTGATAAGGACATGATATAAGCCCAATCATGGGCAAAGGTCTCCATGGAGTTAACCCCTTCGCGGGAAAGTACTTCTTTCACAACGTCTAAAGAACTCATACTTATACTCACCCCCTTATCGAAGGATCAAAATTCAGTATCGGCATCACCACCCCACCAGCCGACAAGTCCTGTCAAGCGATTCAAATGCGAGGCCGGCATTGTGTGGAGTATCAACCTAACCCGGACAAGCCGGAACCAAAAGCTTACCACGAAGACTCGAAGGCACAAAGAAATGCATAAAGCTTTCATGTTTGTTTAACCCTCATGAAATTAAGACCTTCTTTGTGTCTTAGTGTCTTAGTGGTAAAATATTTTCTTGCCATTTTGAGAAGAATTTTATTCCTTAGTTACTAAACACAGGAATAACAGGAGAGATCGGTAACAGGTGCATTTTTTATTTTTTGCCCTTTAGGATTCAAGCTAGCCCTTTTAACCTTGTATAAAGGCAGGTCCACCAAGTCTTTATTCTCAATACTTTTGATTATCTCTACCTTTGCACATTTGGATAACCCAGCTTTCGAATTTCCGAAAACAGCCTTGGGCCGAAGGGCCGAAATAGGAAAGAACAAAGAGAGAAATTTACCCATTAGGCCCTAAGGGAAAAATGGGTAAGTCTTGAATCATAATGTTTTAACGCCGGATCAGAAAAATACGGCAAAAGTTATTTTACTCAATTGGCCCTTAAGGGATTTTGGGTAACAGATAGTTGGGAGGAGGAAATTTACCCATTGAGCCCTTGAGGTGATATGGGTAAAGGGTTTTTCTGTCGCAGGCAGGTATTAACGGGAACTCTATGTTTATCTCTTTGTGGATACCCACGACGTTTTTTGCAGGCCCAGCAGGTTTTTAAAAAACCCCAGTAAGATGGCCGTATTGACCAGCATGAAGTAGTAAGGGATATAGAGCGGTTTCCAGCGGATTCCCCTAAAATGGACCAAGGTCAACAGAGCATATCCTGAACACTGTAATAGGAAGAAAAATTGGTTTGAGCTATAAAGAGTAAGCGTCCAATGTGACTTACCAGGAAAAATTAAATTCCTATGCTAACCGAGAACTTCTTTGAATCAAAATCAGCAAAGCTATTAGGACAGGCATTTGATCAATAATTTTTCATAACGCTGTTTTAGAGTTATGGTCCAACTCGGATCGTCATCCAAACCCATCAAACCATGGACCAGCCGGTAGTACCCCATTTTGCTTATTTCCAAAGCTACCAGGATTCGACTTTGCTTTTCCCGCCACCAGTCCTTCCCGTTCCAAGGCAGATCGGAAGAAATAAAATACAATTTCACCGGGGAGTCATTTAAGACATGCCTGAAGGTCCAGCGGACCCTTTTCAGGTGATAGGGATCAGTGACCACAATAGCCGAATGAATTTGGGAGAGGTGGTCCATGGAGGCCACGGCCAAGGCCTCCTGGTAAGTAGTCATCGGCCATTCGGCCAGAGTTACACACATCTCCGGTATCCCCAACTGAGTAAGGTCCTTTTTGTCTTTCCCCGCGGTCAGGAGTACCTTTGGGGCCAACCCTTTATGATAAAGTTCGGCTGTCTTCTTGATTCTCTCGGAGCCATTCAGGCAAATAATCAAATCCGCTTTCCCTGGCCGATCCCCTTCGGCTACCCATAATCCGGCCAGAGTAAAAGCCCTCAAGCCCACCAATAATAAAATTACGGTTGTGAAAGAGATCAACATCCATGACGGTCTTTTAAATTTCATCAACATTATTTAAAACCCTGCTCTGACGACTTCTTGGTATTTACCCATTAGGCCCTTGAGGTGAAATGAGTAAATAAAGAATCTTTTTAACGGAAACTATCATTACCAAGAATCGGAAGAAAGATACCAATCCCCCACCCCTTGAAATCGGTTGGGTGTGGGATTCGGTCATTGGGACAATCAATCAACCGCCGGGAAAAAACTTACCGAGCCATGAACCAGGCACGAAAGGCCCCAAGTGTCTACAAAAAAATAAAAAAATCAGGTTTGTTCCTTTTCGATTGTCTGCGATCCACTGACTATCTTACCGTAAAGTGCTTTGAGCTAACATCGGTAGTTTTAACCGAATATTTTACTCAAAATGGCTTTTAGGCCAAAACGCGAAAAGGTTTGGCTGTTGTTAATAAGTCATTTCGAGTAATTCTTGATATTATAGATCGTTTTTCTTGAAACTCCTAAACGGTCAGCGATGTTCTGTTGGCAATACCCTCGGGCGATCAACTGCTCAATAAAATACTTCTTGGCCTTGAGTGTCTCGGGCTTGTTTTTAGCCCCCATACTCTTCCACTCCTTTATCTTTTGAGCCAACCCCTCATCATCAAATAAATCTATGTCCGACCATCTGCCGTCCCTTTTGTTAAGAGCTAATCTGTTGATGGGAAAAAAATGGAACAACTTTTTTCCAAAATCTCTTATTGAATGCTCTTTCTCCAAGACCTCTCCACTATTGATCTGGGCTCCTTCTTTTAATAAAACTCGATAGGTTTCTCTGGCCTGCCGGAGATCATCTGAAAGCATTGTTAAAATAATCTGGCTATTGATGAAGGATTTGGGTGGATCGGTCAATGTATATAGCCGGCAAGAGGACCAACGGTAGTTTTGAGGTTCTTCTACCAACTGTGCTCTAACCGGATTTAGATGGATATAAAGGGAAACGGCCAGAAGGTAAGAATCATCAAGGCATACGGACTGACGATAGGGTCCACCAAACAAATGGCCTTTCCGTTCATATTTCCGATTAAACCAGAGGACATAACGGGAGAAAAGATCCCGCATGGCCCCATAGAGATTATCTTTAGTAAGGCCGAATAGAAGATGGACGTGTTATGTGAAGCTCCGGATTATGTGAAGTTGTGCCCCAATCCTTTATGAA
>CAZVHO010000146.1:0-12460 GCA_964627515.1 uncultured Thermodesulfobacteriota bacterium
TTACTTTTGAGTGCCTTCTTTTAATCGCTACCCCGGCATTTGCCGGATGAACCACATGTTTCCGCAGCAGATCGGCAAATTTTTCGGGC
Organism: uncultured Thermodesulfobacteriota bacterium; assembly: GCA_964627515.1. GTDB lineage: Bacteria > Desulfobacterota > RBG-13-43-22 > RBG-13-43-22 > RBG-13-43-22 > RBG-13-43-22. The sequence goes on from CAZVHO010000146.1 coordinate 90, forward strand.
ATAATGGGTTTACTGAAATAATAACCCTGCATCTCATCACAGGAGTGGTCCTTTAAGAAGTTCATTTGTTCTTCCGTTTCCACGCCTTCAGCGACGACAGTAAGACTTAAGGTTTTGCCCATGGCAATAATCGCCTCGGTGATCGCTTTGTCTTCAGCGTCTTTCGGGATGTTACGGATGAAGGATCGATCCACTTTGAGCGTATCGACGGGGAAGTGCTTGATATGGGCAAGAGAAGCGTAGCCGGTGCCGAAATCGTCAATGGCCAGCCGCACGCCCATGCTTTTGATTTTAGCCAATACAGAAATCATACGCCCCGGATTATACATCACCATACTTTCGGTAATTTCGAGTTCCAGCAGATTTGGCGCCATACCGGAATCATCCAGCGCTGCTTTGATATCATCTATCAGATTGTCATCTGTGAGTTGCCGCAGCGACAAATTTACCGCCATGCAGACAGCAGGAAGACCCTGCTGTTGCCAGGCAACATTTTGGACGCAGGCGGTCTTCATCACCCACTTACCGATCGCGATTATTAATCCTGTTTCTTCGGCCACCGGAATGAATTGCGTGGGGGTTACCGAACCAAGGTATGGATTCTGCCAGCGAAGGAGCGCCTCCACGCCAGTAATCGCATTCGTTTTGAAGTCAACTTTTGCCTGATAATGCAAAGAGAATTCATTTCGCTCAAGGGCAAAGCGCAGGTTTGTTTCGATCGATAGATGTTCTAACAATTTTGCTTGAATATCTTCGGAGTAGAATTGGTAATTGTTCTTGCCTTCCTCTTTGGCAAGATACATGGCTATATCGGCATTTTTCATCAGAGATTGCTCATCTTCGGCATCCTTCGGGTACAGGCAGATGCCGATGCTCGCCGTTATACGGCATTCTTGCCCCATAAGCGTTATGGGTTTAATAATGCTGGTAAGAATCTTGTGGGCTACTGTGGCGACCTGGCTTGAATCGCTTACCTCCTCGATCAATATAACGAACTCATCTCCTCCCAGACGGGCGACAACATCAACTGCCCGCAACGGTTGCTTCAACCGCCGGGCGATTTCTTGCAGAAGTCGATCTCCTGCTTCGTGTCCCAAGGTATCATTGATAATCTTGAAGCGATCCAGGTCGATGAACAACACGGCAAACTGACGCTGATAACGGTGTGCCGTCTGAATGGCGTGATTTAACAGTTGGCTGAACATCGAGCGGTTGGGCAGTTCCGTCAGGACATCGTGTGTGGCCAGGTACTGAATCTTTTCTCCGGCCCGCTTGCGCTCGGTGATGTCATGTCCAACTCCCTTAAACCCACAAACCTGGCCTTCCTTATCTCGCTTGGGAAAAATGGAAAATTCGGCAGAGGTTACTGCACCGTCTGTGCGGATAAATTCATAGGGAATATTCTTGGTCGATTGGCCTGTTTTAAAAACCTGATCGAATAGGTTGTAGAGCAAATCTGATTCTTCCCTTTTGGTGATGGATCGAAAATCCAAGCCGATTAACTCTTTTTGAGAATATCCCACAACCTTGGCGAATACATCATTGGAAAAAATAACGGTGCCGGCGAGATCTGTCTCAAAATACCATTCCTCCATCTCTTCTATTATGGTTCGATATCTCTCTTCGGACTGCCGCAGAGCTTCTTCTATTTGCCTGCGCTTGGCAATCTCCGCATAAAGCTCGTCCGTCTTTTCCAGCACGCTCTTTTCGTACACCTCGAGCAGTTGTTCCAGGGCCGCTATTTGAGACCTGAAAAGCTGATTCTCAGCGGCTGCAGGTCCGTCATCCTCCATATACTTCGTCTCCATCCATAGATCCTTAAATTGCCATTCTGAGAATTTATCTCTAACTTTTCTAAACCGCGAGATCATCACACTTTGGCCGAACGATGCTGGATTAAACTGCCGATACTGGATGTTTGATTGATTTTATCCAGAGCCAAGCATCGTTTTTTGTGTTTATCCAGCATCCAGTATCATTTCAAAGGTGGGCGAACACCGTCTTTTCAAAGGGTAATACCGCCAGTTTTATGTTCAGCGACAGGTTCTTGAAAAGATCGGCCGTTTGCCTCGAAATGGAAGTCTTGAGAAACATGATAATCACAAAGATATCCAGCGAGGGGAGCATTCCGCCAAACCCCATTACCGACTTTATCCCATTGGGAATGACAAATTCTTTCTGGGCCGGGACATAAGGACTGCCAGGAGCTTTCGGAACAAGAAACACATTATAGGTCTTCTGCTCCATATCCAGCAGGAGCACCGGGTCCGGTTTCACAACCGAACGGACGCTCAGCCCCAACTGTTTGATGAGATTTCGCACCATCGGAATCTGATGCACTACCTCCTCGCTTGGCAGAGGAATCGCCTGATGCCCCTTCGATGTTCCTCTCGAATTCCATTCCTGATTTTCTCCAACAGTTCCCAAAAGGGTCAGGCATTTCATCCCCGGCAAACGGGTGCTTTCTCCGAGCATGTTCAGAGCAAAGGCTTTAAGTTCATCATCGAGACCTTCATAGGCCTGGGTCTTGAAAAATCGGATCAGAGAACAGGCCGGCTCACCGGTCTGTCCGTCGATCAGGGTATCGTGCAGGTATCTCACGATCCTGCCCGCCACCTCCTCCATACTTGAAGCCCCTACACCCATGGCCCGAACCGCCCTACCACATTCCGTTACCTCCCGGATGGTGAAATTGGTCACGTCGTAGGTGGTCGGTTTTTCATTCTGATTGCTCATCTTCCAGTTCCTCCTTTTCATCCGTTCATGCGCAAGATCCCTCAGACAGGAAAATAACCATCGGATTTATTTCATTTGAAACTCAAAACGCATCACTCAAAACGGAACCCCTTCTCCCTGAAAAGTCTCAGACAGGCTTCGACCACCTGCGGATCATAAAGGCGGCCCCTGTTTTGAGAGATCTCTTCTAAGGCCTTGTCGATGCCCCATCCCGGACGATAGGGCCGATGGGAGGCCATAGCCTCGACCACGTCGGCAACGGCGATGATCTTTGCTTCGAGCAGAATCTCCTCTCCCTTAATACCATTAGGATAGCCTGAGCCGTCGAGCCGCTCATGGTGTTGGAGGATGATCTGGGCCGGCGAGCATTGAAATTCAATATCTTTCAGCATGCGATACCCTGATTCCGGGTGGGTCATGATCAGACTGAATTCTATATCCGTCAGTTTGGTGGGCTTGCTCAGGATGTCGGCCGGGATGGAGATTTTCCCCAAATCATGGATGGAACCGGCGATGCGGATGGCATCGATCTGTTCCTCGGACAATGCCATCTCCCTGGCAATAGCCTGGGCCAGTATGGCCACCCTCTTCTGGTGTCCGGAGGTGTAAGGGTCCCGTGTTTCCACGGCCATGACGATCGCCTCAATGATCCCCTCGTTGGCCTTTTTTAGTTGGGCCAGACTCTTTTTGAGGGCCTCTTCGGCCTGCTTGCGCTGGGTGATGTCCTGCGTTATGCCCTCGAAGTGAACTATCTTCCCTTCCTTATTTTTAACGGCACCGGCATTAATCGACACCCAGATCTTTGCGCCGTCCTTTTTAACCATCTGTACTTCATAGCCCTCCACCGCGCCCTGTTCTTCAAGGAGCTTCCGGTACCTTATCCTGTCTTCAGGGTCTATGAATACCTGTTTACCGGTATCGGTAATGCTCGTTTTCATCTCTTCCGGAGAGGTAAAACCATGCATCCGGGCCATAGCCGGATTTACGCTGATGAATTGACCTGCCGGAGTAGTTTGGAAAATGCCTTCCACGGCATTTTCAAAGATTCCGCGGTATTTCTCTTCACTTTGTTTGAGGGCCTCTTCCATCTGCTTCCGGGCCAGGGCGATCCCGACGCTGGCCCCGATCCCCTCAAGGAATTTTATTCTATCAAGGGAGAATTGGTTTGGTCTTTGGTCGTTCATTTGAAGAAGGCCGATCATTTCATCTCCTGAACGAAGAGGAATCAGGGCAATCGATTCATAGCCCTCTTCTTTGAAGCGATCCCTTGTACGAGCATCAAAATTATTTCCAGATGTTGAAGCCAGAAGCTGTGAGGTGCTGTTGGTCCAGAAACTTCCACCCTCGGTAAAAAAAGGGAGGGAGGAATTGGTCCGGCCGCGAAGTACAATCCCGCACATACATTCCAGACAAGGATTGCCCTGGGCATCGCGGATGATTTCGCCCTTCTCGTCACGGGCGCAGAGATATCGTTCTTCTTCCACAAAAACCTCGGGAAATCCACTCGTTTCATAATAAGGAAAGTCTTCGCCCTCTCGGAGACGGATACCGATGGCCTCGATCTTGGTCTCTTCCTTCAGAAGATAAAGGATCTTCCGGATCAGGTCGCCTTTCTCCCTGATTTCGTTCAGGAGATCCAGAATCTTAAGGAATAGCCGTTGTCTCTCTTCTGCCTGCTTACGGATAGAGATATCACTGATAAAATACAAAGTGGCCGGTTTCCCGGCCCAATGAATCGAAACGACATTAGGTTCCAGCCAAATGGTATGGCCGTTTTTATCCAGCATTCGGTAAGAGTAGCCCGGGGAAACTTTTTCCCCCCTTTTTCTTTTTAAATAGTTTTCAATGGCCTTGGCCCGGTCATGGGGATGAATAAAATCGATAAACGGCCTTGATCCAAGCTCTTCCAAGGAATATCCGCTTATTTCCAATGTCTTGGGATTTGCAAAAACAATCTTTTCCCTCTCGGCCACAAAAATGATTTCATTGGCATTTTCAAAGATGGCCTTGTATTTTTCTTCGGCCTCCCGTATTCGGGTATAGAGCCTGGTATTTTCCAGAGCCGAGGCGGCCGTACCGGTCAGGATATTCAAGGCCTTTACCTGTCCCAGGCTGAAAGGACGTCCCCGATGGGTGGTGTGGACATTCAATATGCCCACTAATTTCCCGCCCACCATCATGGGTAGCGATAGGGCCGAATAAATATCCTCACGGGGTTTGACGGGAGCAAAACGGGCATCATGGATTTCCCCCTGGAGGACCAGAGGTTCCCGGAAGCGGGCCACCCACCCGGAAATGCCCTCTTCGACAGGGATCCGCTGTCCTACCAGGGTTTCCCGGTTTTTCCCCCGGGCGACAACGACATCAAGGGCCTTTCCATCCTCGGTAGGTAACATAACAGAGGCCTCATCGGCCTTGCATTGCTCCATGGCCCCATCGGCCGTTTTATTTAAAATGGTCTTCAGATCCAGGGTGAAGGCAATGGCCCTGGAAAGATCATAAATGGCCACCGTTTCCTTTAACTGGAGATTTTCCATCTTGATCCGGCGTATTTCCAAAACCCGGGAAAGAACCGTCAGCAGGATCGACAATTTGAAAGGTTTGAGGATATAGTCAAAGGCCCCTATCTTCATGGCCTCCACGGCCGTTTGGATGGTCCCATGGCCGGTCATGATAATACTGCAAAGTTCCGGGTCTATTTCCAGGGCCTTTTGGATAAGCATAATCCCATCCATATCGGGCATCATCAAATCCGTCAGTAACAAATCGAATTCCTGGTCCTTCATGGCCTCCAGGGCTTCCGGACCTGAGGTAAAGCCTGTGACTTCATAGCCTTGTTCGGTCAGCATCTCGCACAAGGAGTTCTTCAACTCCTTTTCGTCATCGACCACGAGCAAACGTCCGAGTTTCATTTCGTTCATGGAACCTTTATTTTAAAAATAACGTTGCGGGTTTCGAGTTACGAGTTACGGGTTTAAAACCAACCTTACATCGACATTCATTATTCGATATTTTCATGGTTCGTGGTACCCCCCCTGGGTCATGAGGGTTTAGTACAGTTTCAAGTCTCAAGTCTCAAGTCCCAAGTTGGAAGTTGGAAGTTGGAAGTCGCAGTGTCCAGGGTTTTTCCCACTTGAAACCTGCAACTTGCAACTATATTTTCTGCCCCCTGACCCCTGCCCCCTGACCCCTGCCCCCTGACCCCTGCCCCCTGATCTCCGACCCCCGACTAAGTCTACTGAAACCGGAACCCTTTCTCCTGAAACAGCCGCACACAGGCATCGACTCCCTGTGGATCATAAAATCGGTCTTTATTTTGAGAGATCTCTTCTAATGCCTTGTCGATGCCCCAACCCGGGCGGTAGGGCCGATGGGAGGCCATGGCCTCCACCACGTCGGCTATGGCCAGCACCTTGGCCTCAAAAAGAATTTGGCCATTGGAAAGCCCCCTTGGATAACCTGAGCCGTTTATCCGTTCATGGTGCTGTAGGACGATCTCGGCTATAGGGCCGGGTAATTCCGCTTCTTTCAAGATATCATACCCTGACTGAGGATGGGTCTTGATAAGGCCAAATTCAATATCGGAAAGCTTGGAGGGTTTGCTCAAGATATCGGATGGAATGGAAATCTTTCCGATATCATGAAGGATGCCGGCCATCTGGACATTTTCGATCACCTCCTTGGAAAGTCCCATTTCCCGGGCGATTTCCCAGGCTAGGTTCGAAACCCGCCTCTGGTGGCCGGCCGTGTAAGGGTCCCGGGTTTCGACAGTTGATGATATGGCCTGGACGGTTCCTTTGAGGGTCTTTTGCAGTTTCTCCAGGGTCTTTTTGAGGGTCTCCTCGGAATGTTTTCGAGCCAGGGCGATCCCGATACTGGCTCCTATGCCTTCAATAAAATGGATTTCATCAGGGGAGAACCGGTTTGGCCTTCTGTCGTTCATCTGAAGGAGGCCGATAATTTCTTCTCCGGAACGGAGAGGGATAAGGGCGATCGATTCATAGCCTTCGTTTTTAAAGCGTTCTCTTAAGGGCGATGGGAAATCCTTTTCAAAGGTGGCAGCCGGGAGATGGGATGTGCTGTTGGTCCAAAAACTTCCACCCTCCGTAAAAAAAGGCAGGGAAGGATCTGTCCTCTTGCAGAGCACATTCCCGCACATGCACTCCAGATAAGGTTGGCCCTGGGAATTGCGGATGATTTTTCCGTTCTCGCCACGGGCGCAGAGATATTTTTCCCGTTGCAGGAATTCTTCGGGGAATCCGTTTGTGGCATAATAAGGAAAATCTTCCCCTTCACGAAGACGCAGGCCTATGGCTTTTATCCTGGTGTGTTCCTTGAGCAGATAAAGGACCTTTTGAATCAGGTCTTCTTTCTCATCGACCTGGTTCAGGAGATCCAGTATCCTGATAAACAATCCCTGCCGGGCTTCGGCTTTTTTTCTATGGGTTATATCTTCGGCGGAACCTTCATAATAACGTATGGAGCCATCGCTACTATTTTGGATAGCCCGGACATTATTTGAAATCCAGATGATTTTGCCGTCTTTCCGAAGAACCTCGGATTCAAAATTGACGATCTTGCCCTCCTTATTCAGCTTCTCAATCATTAGGCCTAACTGAGCGGGGTCAACAAATAATTGGCAGGCTATGTCGGTCAGAGAGGTCTCCACGTCCTCCGGTGAATCGTAACCGAGAATTCCGGCCAGGGAAGGATTGGCCATAACAAACCGCCCGTCAGGGGTAAGTTGAAAAATACCCTCCAGGGTATTTTCAAATATGTTGCGATATTTCGCCTCGGCCGTCTGCAGCATGTCAAAAAGGCGGGCATTCTCAATAGAAGGAGCGGCGATGCCTATTGTGATGTCCAAGGCCTTAATCTCCCCGATGGTAAAGGAGCGGCGGCTGACGGCATTGAGATTGAGCACCCCGACAAACTTGCCCCCGGCCATCATCGGTATGGAAACCGATGTCTGGATATCGGAACGGGGATTTACGGGATTGAAGCGTTGGTCAGTCACTGGGCCCTCTAATTGGATAAGTTGATGGTGGTTTGCCACCCATCCGGCAATACCCTGACCTGCTTTTATCCGTTGGCCCAGAAGGTGATCTCTTTCCTTCCCACGGACGGCAGCAACATACAGATCATCATCACCCTGGACGGGTAGCATGACCGACACCTCATCGGCCTGAGTCTGCTCCATGGCCGCATCGGCCACCTTGTCGACAACGACATTTAAATCCGTTGTAATCGTTACTGCTTTGGTCAGTTCATAGATGGCTAACGTGGCCCGTAATTCTATATTTTCCTTTTTCAGTTTCCGCACCCCAAGGGCCCGGGAAATGATCGGGAGTAATACATTTACCTTAAAAGGTTTCAAAATATAATCAAAGGCCCCGGTTTTCATGGCCTCTACCGCGGTTTGAACCGTACCCTGTCCGGTCATGATAATACCGATGACCCCGGGATCGATGTCCAGGGCTTTTTTTAGAAAGGCAATCCCATCCATCTCCGGCATCATCAGGTCTGTAAGAAGAAGATCATATTCTTCTTTTTTTAATTTCTTCAGGGCCTCATGAGGGGAATTAAAACCTTCTGTTTCATAACCATGACTATCGAGGGTCTCACAGAGGACGGTCATCAATTCAATTTCATCATCGACAATCAGCAGTCTGCCGAGCTTTGGTTTAACCATTTTTTATTCTCCTCTTTTGTTAAGGCCGGCATAGTTCGTTCCGGCGGAAACAGGTAACCGGATGGATATGCATGTTCCCTGGCCAACCGAACTTTGAATGGAAAAATCACCTTTGTGTTCCTGAACAATCCGCCGGCAAATCGGGAGCCCGAGCCCGGTCCCCTTCCCTTCCGGTTTAGTGGTGAAAAAGGGGTCCATGACCTTCGGCAATACTTCCGGAGCGATACCTATTCCGGTATCGGTAATCTCTATAATTATAAAGGCGTTTCCTTTGGGATCGGGGGCCGGGGATCGGGGGTCAACATTACCCATATCGGCTGCTCCCTGAACCCTGCTCCCTGCTCCCTGATCCCTGACCCCCAAACCCTGAGCCCGGACCCTTATGCCCAACGTCCCCCCCCGGGGCATGGCATCGCTGCTGTTGGTAAAAAGGTTGAGGAATAATTGCCGCAACTGCTGGCGATCGGCATGAATATACGGTAGGTCCTGAGGAAATTCCCTTTGGATTTCAATATGATATTTACGCAAATGGTAGTAGATCAGGTTGAGCGTGTTTTCTATTTCTTGACAAACATTTACCGTTGAAATCTGGGGTTGGCTGCGCCGGCTGAACTGAAGCAGGTTGGCTACCAGATCAGCCATCCGATCAAGTTCCTGCTCTATAATCTCCAGGGATCTCCGTTTGGGGTCCTCCCCGGGAACCTGACTCAAAAGGGCCTCTATTCGAAGATTCACCGTGGCCAGGGGGTTGTTCAATTCATGGGCGATACTGGCGGCCAACTCTCCCATGGTAGCCAGTTTTGAGGCCTGCCAGAGTTGCTGGGACATCAGTCTGAGCTCTTCATTGACCTTTTCAAGTTCCGCCGTTCTTTCTTCCACCCTTTTTTCCAACTCTTCATTCAATAATCTAAGTTCATTATCCAACCGGATCAGTTCCATATTTTTCCGATAGGCGTCTTCATAAGTGGAAAGGAGAAAATCCAGTATTTGGGTTTTATCGGCGACGACGTGATAGGTCTCTCCTGAAAAGAATGCGGTGATATGGGGGCCGGTTTTTTCCTTTTGCCGAAGATGGATGTTCGACCGTATCTGGTCCACCCGGGAGATCAAATGCTTATCATCGAAAGGTTTTACGATGAAGCTGTTGGCGCCGCATTCAAGTCCCCTGATAATATCCTTCAAATCGGAAAGGGAGGTCAAAAGGATGACCGGAATATCATTAAAACTTTTATTCTCCCGGACCCCTTTACAGAATTCATAGCCGTTCATCTCGGGCATCATAATGTCGCTGATGATCAGAAAGGGCCGGTAACCCTCCTTTAACACCCTCAGAGCCTGGACCCCGTTTGAGGCGGCGACGACCCCAAAGCCGTGTTCTTCCAGGATATATTTTAATTTTTCGGCCTGGACCGGACTGTCTTCCACGATAAGGATCTTAAGCGGAATTTCCGCGATAGGCTTTTTCTCTTCCATAAAGTCCTCCGAAAAAAACTGAGATTTCGTTAATCAGGTTTCCCAATAATGAAACGATTTCTTCTGGAGACAGGATGTATCGGGCGGCATCAAGCCGGACCGCTTCTCCCGGCATCCCGAAAACAGTTGAACTTTCCTGGTCCTGGACTATAGTGACGGCCCCCTTTTCTCTCATCAACTTTAATTCCGTAGCACCGTCCTTTCCCATGCCGGTAAGCAGAATACCGACGGCTTGCCGGCCATAAACATGGGCCACCGAGCGGAAAAGGTACGAGACGGAAGGCCGCAAACCGTTTTCAGGAGGATCATCGATCAGGGCGATCCGTCCATTCATCGCCACCTGCATCTGCCTTCCATCCGGGGCCAGATAGGCATGGCCGGCCAGGGGCTCAGCATTATGGGCGGCCAGATGAACCGGGAGGGACGAAGACTGATTCAACCAGTCTGCAAATCCATCAATAAAACCTTCCGATATGTGCTGCACGATTAAAACAGGCCAGGGAAAACTCTTAGGCAATCCGGAGAGGATTTGCCGGATGACCGGAGGGCCTCCTGTCGAGGCGCCGATGGCGACCAGCTTGATTTCATGGATTTTTTCCCCGTTCTCGATGACCCTTCTCAGGGCCGGCGTTTTTCTATGTTTGTCGGGCCACCTCCTGATCACTTTCACTTCCGACATAAGCTTAACCATACGGATCAGCTCTCTGGCGTCTTTTGCATGACTCGGATGGCCGATCCCTCTCGGTTTTTGTATGATCGTCAAAGCCCCTACTTCCGTGGCCTTGAAAGAAATCCCCACCTCCCGGATGTTGAAGCTGCCGGTCACGATAATGATCGGGATGGGGTTTGTTTCCATGATGGTCCGGGTGGTTTCAAAACCATCCATTTTGGGCATAATGATATCCATGGTGATGACATCGGGTTTTTCATATTGTATGGCCTTCAGCGCCTCCTCCCCATTGCCTGCCGTTCCGATTACCCTTATTCCCGGATCGGAATTAAGAATATAGGCCAGGAGCTCCCGCACCACCGGGGAATCGTCGACGATCAGAACCTTTACCGGGGGTCGGGGGGCGGGGATCGGGGGGCGGGGATCAGGGGTCAGAGATCGGGGATCGGGCATTTTTAGATTCTTTCCTTATTTTTCAATGAAGTTCTTAAGCCATTTAACATTCGCCCAATAGTTGATGTTTTGTTCATCAATTCTTCTAAACTCTTGGCGGATATATATTCCAAGCGTTCGGCGATCAGTAATAAGGTTTCTAATTCTGCCAGGGAACCATGGGCAATAGATAGATGTTGAAGAAACTCTTTTGTATGTTGCCTTGCTCTCCCTTCTGCAATATTGGCTGCTATTGATACGACGGCACGTTGTATCTGGCTCGCTAATCCGAAAACTTCATATTTGGGAAAACTCCTCGTTAATTGATAGCAATTCACAACCAAATCCATGGATTTTTGCCATACCTCCAAATCACGATAACTTTTAAAAACAGGGGTCAGGATTCGGGGATCGGGGATCTGACTTCCAATTACCGGTCCATGTCCCCCGTCTCCCGGCCTCCCACTTCCGCTTTCTATTTTTCGGTCCCTTTTATTCTCGTTATGGCTACTCATTTTTTGATTCTCCTTTCCTAATCCCTGATCCCTGACCCCTGATCCCCAATCCCCGACCCCTAAATCAATCTTCTCACCACTTCCAACAAATTGCTCTGATCAAAGCTGCTTTTCACAATATAGGCATTGGCCCCGACCTCGATGCCGCGCCGCCGGTCCTCGTCGGCTTCAAGGCTGGTAACCAGAACGACCGGGAGATCCGAAAGGTTTTTATCCTTCCGGATGTTCTCGACCAGATCGAAACCATCCATTCTCGGCATCTGGATGTCAGACACCACCAGATCAAACTTCTGGGTTCTCAGGGCAGCAACGGCATCCAGGCCATCGACGGTGGTTCTAACGTCGTAACCGGCCGTACTCAGAATATTCTTCAGCAGGGTTCGGGCGGTAATCGAATCTTCCACAACCAGGATGGATCTTCTTTTTTCAGGGATAATTGCATTTTTCAGACCGGCAGGGGTCCCTCCGACCTTTACGGCCGATTTCAGGATATCAACGACATTCAGGATCGGGACCACTACACCGCCTTCCAGGATGGTCGCCCCGGCAATATTGCGAACCCGGGAAAGCTGGTTCCCGAGAGGTTTCACCAAAACCTCCCGCTCCTGAAGAACCGCATCGACCTGAAAGGCCATCCGCTTCTCGGCCGAGCCCAGAACCAGGACCGAAAAAAAGGGATCAGGGGTCTGGGTTCGGGGGTCTGGGTTCGGGGATCTGGAATCAGAGAGCAGCCGATCCCTTAATACTGGTTCCCGATCCCCGACCCCAGTTCCCAATTCAAGCACATCTTCCAATCTCGTTAACGAAAGGACCTGACCGTCCAGAAGAACGGTCTCCCGGTTTTCCACGGTTT